>JAXJSH010000018.1:0-66036 GCA_036310185.1 Lachnospiraceae bacterium
GAAAAGGTCTGGCCAATTTTGGAAGGGCCTCTTTTCTGGTCACTTCAAAGGGCACGGTCAGCACGGATATTGGAAATGGCATGCTGGAATATGCCAATATGCTGTTTCATCTGGACAAAATAAAATTTAATTCCATGTTGCGGCAGCTGGACGGACATCAGGAAGATGTGGAGACGCTGATGGAAAATCTGGGGATCCTGGACAGTGCCATCGGAATTGCCTCGTTCCGGGAATATCTTCCCTATTATTGCAGAGGTGAATTTATCAGCGATGATGCATCGAAAATACTTCAGGGGAACGCTTCTGAAAAAGGCAAATCGAAGGAAGGGTATTCTGAATGTAGCGGCATTGCCATGGAGGTACATAATCTGTATCATCCTCTGATTTCAGAACCGGTGGCAAACAGTATTACCGTACAGGGCGGGACGCTGATCACCGGCTCCAATGCATCCGGTAAGTCCACCTTTTTGAAAAACATTGCCATAAACAGTATTCTGGCCCAGACCATTGATACAGCTGTTGCCACTTGGTATAAGGCATCTTTTATGAAGATCATGACATCCATGGCACTGAATGACAATCTGGACAGCGGGGAAAGTTATTATATCGTGGAAATCAAGTCTCTGAAGCGGATTCTGGATGAAAGCAAAAAAGGTGTGCCGCTTTTATGTATCATTGATGAAGTGCTGCGGGGAACCAACACCATCGAACGAATTGCAGCATCCTCACAGATTTTGAGACAGCTGAACCAGCCTCATGTATTGCCTTTTGCCGCGACACATGACCTGGAGCTGTCCTATATTCTGGAAAGAGCGTATACCAATTATCATTTTGAAGAGGAAATATCGGATGAGGACATCCGGTTCAACTATTTATTAAAAACGGGCAGAACCAACACCAGAAATGCCATACGGCTTCTGGAACAGATGGGGTATGACCGTGAAATTGTCGAACGGGCCAGAAAGGAAGCGGCCGGGTTTGAAGAGACAGGAGTATGGGAAGTATGTTAGTGAAAATATTTACAGACGGAGCGGCAAGGGGAAATCCGGAGGGACCCGGCGGCTACGGAACGATTTTACAGTATGTGGATACAAAGGGACAGCTGCATGAGCGGGAATATTCCCAGGGTTATAGAAAGACTACAAACAACCGCATGGAACTGATGGCGGCAATCACCGGTCTGGAAGCGCTGAACCGTCCCTGTCAGGTGGAACTGTATTCCGATTCCAAATATCTGACCGATGCCTTTAATCAGCACTGGATCGACGGATGGCTGAAAAAGGGCTGGAAGAGGGGAAAAAACCAGCCGGTGCTCAACGTGGATCTCTGGAAACGCCTGTTAAAGGCAAAAGAACCCCACGATGTGAAATTTATCTGGGTAAAAGGCCATGACGGGCATCCGGAAAACGAGCGGTGTGACCGTCTGGCCACCACGGCGGCGGACGGTGACGGACTGATTCCGGATACCGCAGTGGAATAGATTACAACTGTTTTGGATTCTTTTTTATTTTAAAAGCAATCCGAAACGGAATGACAGAAATGTGGTCCGGCGCCGGGATACATGGTGATTTCATGTTGAAATACCGAATTTTATATGATATGATTATCGTTAGGTATTTAGGTGCAGAATAAGACGAGGAGGTAATTATATATGGATATTATCATTGGGTTATCAGAGATGCTCGCCAAAATGGCTGTTTTTGTGGTGTTTGCTTTTGCCGGCATTTTCCTTGGCATATCACTGCGCAAAAATAAGATAAGAAAACAGGAAATGGCTGCGGCAGAGAAGCCGGAGTCTGAGGAGGAATAGTTGTGGAAAAATACGGCGTTAATCAATTGAGAAAAATGTTCCTTGAATTTTTCGAGAGCAAGGGACATCTGGCAATGAAGAGTTTTTCTCTTGTGCCACATAACGATAAAAGTCTTCTGCTGATCAATTCCGGTATGGCACCTTTAAAACCATATTTTACCGGAGCAGAGATTCCGCCGAGAACAAGAGTGACCACATGTCAGAAATGTATCCGTACCGGCGACATTGAAAACGTTGGTAAGACAGCACGTCACGGTACATTCTTTGAGATGTTGGGCAACTTCTCTTTTGGCGATTATTTTAAAACAGAGGCAATTCACTGGACATGGGAATTTTTAACCGAAGTAGTCGGTCTGGATCCGAACCGCCTGTATCCGTCCGTTTATCTGGATGACGATGAGGCGTTTGATATCTGGAACAAAGAAATCGGTATTCCGGCAGAGCGTATTTTCCGCTTTGGAAAAGAGGACAACTTCTGGGAGCATGGCGCAGGTCCGTGCGGTCCGTGTTCGGAAGTATATTATGACCGCGGTGAAAAATACGGCTGTGGCAAAGAAGGCTGTACCGTAGGATGCGACTGCGATCGTTACATGGAAGTATGGAATAACGTATTTACACAGTTCGACAATGATGGGGAAGGCCATTACAGCGAACTGGAACATAAAAACATCGATACCGGTATGGGTCTGGAGCGTCTGGCCGTTGTTGTGCAGGATGTTGACTCACTGTTTGACGTGGATACCGTATGTGCCCTTCGTAATAAAGTATGCGAATTTGCAGGCAAAACATACCATGCAAATGAAAAAGACGATGTTTCCATCCGTCTGATCACAGACCATATCCGTTCCGCTACCTTTATGATTTCCGATGGTATTATGCCCAGCAATGAGGGAAGAGGCTACGTTCTTCGCCGTCTGATCCGTCGTGCAGCACGCCACGGAAGACTGCTTGGCATCAAAGACACATTCCTGGCAGAACTGAGCGGAACCGTGGCAGATACCTCCAAAGAGGGTTATCCGGAACTGGAAGAAAAGAGAAACTTTATTCATAAAGTCATCAGCAAAGAGGAAGAGCAGTTTAACAAGACCATCGACCAGGGTCTGCGTATTCTTGCAGAACTGGAACAGGAGATGGAAGAAAAAGGCGTGAAGACTCTGGATGGCGCACAGGCATTCAAACTGTACGACACATACGGATTCCCGCTGGATCTGACTACCGAGATTCTGGAAGAAAAAGGTTATACCGTAGATGAGGCTGCTTTCAAAGCATGCATGGAAGAGCAGCGTACAAAAGCAAGAGAGGCCCGTGAAGTATCTAACTATATGGGTGCGGATGCTACCGTATACGATGAACTGGATCCGGCGCTGACCACAGAATTTACCGGTTATACAACATTGGCTGACAGCGGTAAAGTTATGGCTATGACGACAGAAGATGAAGTAGTGGAAGCACTGACCGAAGGCCAGAAGGGAACCATTCTTGTAGATAAGACACCGTTCTATGCGACCATGGGCGGTCAGCAGGGCGATATCGGTGTGATCAGCACGGATAAAGGCGTATTTATAGTAGAAGAGACCATAAAACTGCGCGGCGGAAAAGAAGGCCACGTAGGTGTGATGAAGGAAGGTATGATCGCGGTACAGGATACGGTAAATCTTTCCGTAAATACAGAAAAACGTCAGGACACTGAGAAAAACCACAGTGCCACACATCTGCTTCAGAAAGCACTGAAGACCGTTCTCGGAGATCATGTGGAACAGAAAGGTTCTCTTGTAACTCCGGACCGTCTCCGTTTTGACTTTGTCCATTTCCAGAGCATGACTGCAGAAGAAATTCAACAGGTAGAAGATCTGGTAAACAAAGAGATCCGCGCAGGTCTTACCGTATGTACCGATATTATGGATATCGAATCTGCAAAAAAATCCGGCGCCATGGCTCTGTTCGGTGAAAAATACGATCAGGAAGTACGTGTGGTTTCCATGGGTGATTTCTCAAAAGAACTCTGCGGTGGTACCCATGTCAGAAATACCAGCGAGATTCAGGCATTCAAGATCGTGTCAGAATCCGGTATCGCAGCTGGTGTAAGACGTATTGAAGCATTGACCGGAAACGGTGTATTTGCATATTACAGAACTATGGAACAGACAATGGCTGATCTGGCCAAAACCATGAAAACAACACCGTCAGAACTGCTCACCAGAGCACAGCATATGACTGCTGAGATCAAAGCACTGAACAGTGAACTGGAATCCTTAAAGAGCAAGATGGCAAAAGATTCCCTTGGTGACGTTATGAACCAGGTAAAAGAGATCGGCGGCGTGAAAGTACTTGCTGCAAAACTGCAGGGTGTAGATCCGAACGGCATGCGTGAACTTGGCGACCAGCTGAAAGAAAAGCTGGGCGAAGGTGTTGTTGTACTTGTATCAGACAATGGCGGAAAAGTAAATCTGATTGCCATGGCAACCGATGGTGCCATGAAAAAGGGTGCACATGCAGGCAATCTGATCAAAGCAGTGGCTTCCGTAGTTGGCGGAGGCGGCGGCGGACGTCCGAATATGGCACAGGCCGGCGGCAAAGATGCAGCTAAAATTGATGATGCAGTTGCAAAAGCATATGAGGTTGCAGAAGAACAGATAAAATAAAACAAAAAAACAGTTGACGTACTGTAAAAATCTGTTATAATTATTTCTAGTGCAAGAAAATACCCAAACAGTTGTATTATGCACAATCTACAACTGGAGGGAGGTTAGGTGTGAGAATATGTCAAATGTTATCGTAAAAGAAAACGAGACTCTGGACAGCGCCTTACGCAGATTTAAACGCAGCTGCGCAAAGGCTGGTATTCAGCAGGAGATCAGAAAAAGAGAACATTACGAGAAACCAAGTGTTCGTCGTAAGAAAAAATCTGAAGCTGCCAGAAAACGTAAATATAATTAATTGTGCGTAAAAATCCCTGACCAGTGTCAGGGATTTTTGTCTTTAACAAAATGCTGGAATGAAAAGAAAAAAGTTCTGTTTTGCGAAGGGCTGCGCCTTCGCAGGACAGTTTTGTTTTAATGGGGATTTACAATGATTAAGAAATTAAGCAAATTATTGACAAACCGGGTATTTATAGTGGTGCTCGCAATCCTTCTGCAGGTTATGTGGATGGGAATCCTGCTGTGGAATCTGAGCAGCTATTCCAAGTATATTAATTTTGCAGTGAAGGTTCTGAGCCTTATTCTCGTGCTGTATCTGGTAAATAAACGGACGAATCCGGCATATAAACTGGCCTGGACAATACTGATCCTTGTTATGCCGGTTTTTGGTGTTCTGATCTATTTTCTGTTTGGCCGTTCTACCATAGCACGCAAGATGGAGAAACAGTTTGAAGAATTCAAGCTGGATGCCAATGCACATCCGAAAGAAGATGCCAGAATACGTGCCATGCTGGAGGAGGAAAGTCAGGAATACTCCAATCAGTCTGCTTATATTCGCGATTATGCAGGTTATCCCCTTTATGGCAATGTGGAGTCCAAATACTTTGCAGTGGGCGACGATATGCTGCCTGCGCTGGTGGAAGAACTGGAAAAGGCAGAACAGTATATTTTCATGGAATATTTTATCATTGCGGATGGATATATGTGGAGAACCATCCGTGATGTGCTGGAACGGAAAGCCCAGCAGGGTGTGGACGTGCGGCTGATCTATGACGATTTTGGATGCATCAGTCGTCTGCCCCGTCATTTTTATAAAAGACTGCAGAAAAAGGGAATCAAATGTGCTTCCTTTAATCCGCTTCGCCCTATTGTCAATATCATTCTGAACAACCGTGACCACCGGAAAATTCTGGTCATTGACGGAAAAGTGGCTTTTACAGGCGGAATCAATATCGCAGATGAATACATTAATCAGTACGAACGTTTCGGACACTGGAAAGACAGCGGTATCATGCTGAAAGGGCCTGCTGTGTGGAGTTTTACCTCCATGTTTCTGCAGATGTGGTCGGTGGTCACAAGGATGGAGCCGGAATTTGAAAAATTTGCCCCTCCGGCATATCTGACGCCCATTCCGGAAAAATACAAAGGTTTTATTCAGCCCTATACGGATATTCCGGTTGACTCGGAGACGGTAGGTGAGAATGTATATCTGAATATCATTGCCGGTGCAAAGAAATATATTTATATCTATACGCCTTATCTGGTTATTGACAATGAGATGATGACAGCCCTCTGTCTTGCGGCAAAAAGTGGCGTGGACATTCGCATTGTCACACCGGAGATTCCGGATAAAAAAGCGGTATTTTTACTGACCCAGTCCTATTATGAGGAACTTCTGGAAGCCGGCGTGCGGATCTATCAGTATGTGCCCGGATTTATCCACTCAAAAATATTTGTATGTGATGATGTGGTCGCAGCGGTGGGAACCATTAATCTGGATTATCGCAGCCTCTATCTTCATTTTGAGTGCGGTGCATGGCTGTATAAATGTGAAGCTGTGGCGGAAATCAAAGAAAATGTGGAATATACACTGGAAGACTGCAGAGAGATTACCCTTGATTTCTGCAGAAATCAGAATGCAGCAGTGCGCATTTTCCAGGGCATATTAAGACTTTTTGCGCCGATGATGTAAGGAAAAATGTTGTAGGTATAATTTGAAGATTGAAAGATTAAAATGTAGAGATACTTACTGTGGAGTTCTTATGAAGAAGAAAAAAGCGGTATCTCTACTTTTTGTTTGTATGTACATAATCTGCGCGCTGATGAAACCGGTGGCGGTCCGGGCAGAAGGGGAAGATCTGATCACATCGCCCCACGGAATACTGATGGAGGCCTCTACCGGTACGGTGCTTTATGAAAAAGATGCAGATACACGAATTCGTCCGGCCAGTATTACAAAAATCATGACGCTGCTTCTGATTTTTGAAGAACTGGATAAGGGAACCATAAAACTGGATGATCTGGTGACGGCCAGTGCGCATGCAAAATCCATGGGAGGTTCCCAGGTTTATCTGGAAGAGGGGGAGCAGCAGACGGTGGAAACCATGATCAAATGCATTGTCATTGCATCCGGGAACGATGCCAGCGTGGCGATGGCAGAGCACATTGGAGGCAGTGAAACAGAGTTTGTATCCCGCATGAATGCCAGGGCAAAAGAGCTGGGAATGGAAAATACGAATTTTGAAGACTGCTGTGGTCTGACTGATTCGGAGACGCATTATACCACGGCCAGAGATGTGGCAATCATGTCCCGTGAGCTGATCACAAAACATCCGGAAGTGCTTCAGTATTCCAGTATCTGGATGGAAAATATCACGCATGTGACCCGTCAGGGCAGTTCCGAGTTCGGACTGACCAATACGAATAAGCTGATTCGCAGTTATGACGGATGTCTTGGCCTGAAGACGGGCAGCACCAGTCTGGCAAAATACTGTGTTTCGGCGGTTGCGGTGCGCAATGATATTACACTGATCAGTGTGGTCATGACTGCGCCGGATTATAAAGTTCGATTTAATGATGCGGCGGCGATGCTGAACTATGGATTTGCTTCCTGTCAGGTTTATGAAGATTCGGAACCGGAGGCATTGCCGAAAATACCGGTTGCGGGTAGTATTCAGAAAGAAGTGGCCTGCGAATATGACTCCGTTTTTCGCTATGTGGATACAGAGGGGAACGATTTAAGCGGGATTGAGATGACGGTTCATCTTCCGGAGGAATCCCAGGCTCCCATTGAAAAAGGGGATAAGGCCGGAGAAGCAGTTTACAGTATAAATGGAAATGAGATAGGAAAAGTGGATATACTTTACTCGGAAAGTGTAGAAAAATCCGGTTATGGCGATTATTTGAAACACTGTATTGAAAAAACAACAGGTTTTCAGGAGGGTGAAGGTGCGGCATAAGTTGACATTACGGTATGGATTTTTTATAATAGCTTTGCAGAGAAAAGGAGTATTTACATGAAATTTCAGATTAAGACCTATGAAGGTTTTTCCGCTAAAATCAGAGATCCGGAACAGAGTCTGACCATTGTGCTGCTGTCGGATCTGCATCAGAAACTGTACGACGGGGATAATTGCATGCTGATCGAGGCAGTGGCTTCCTGCGCGCCGGATCTGATTCTGATCGCAGGGGATATGGTGATTGGCAAATACGGAAATTCCACGGAGATCGCGGAAAAGACGGTGACTGCACTGACGGATATGGCACCGGTATATTATGCCAATGGAAATCACGAAAAACGAATCAAAAAAAATGTGAATATCTATGGGGACGCCTACGACCGCTATGTAACGAAACTGAAACAGGCAGGTGTTCACTATCTGGAAAATGCGACGGAACGCATTGATATCAACGGGATAAAATGCCGTATTTATGGTCTGGATCTGTCTCTTTCCTACTATGCAAGACTGAAACGGATCCGGTTGGAAAAAGAAGAGATCACAGCCCGGATCGGTGAAGCAGAAGCGGGTGCATACAACATTCTGATCGCCCATCATCCCAGGTTTGGAGATGCCTATCTGGACTGGGGCGCGGATCTTACCGTTTCCGGTCATGTGCACGGCGGAGTGATGCGGCTTGGCAATCGGGCCTGTGTCAGTCCGGATGGAAGGATTTTTCCAAAGTACGGATATGGCTGGTTTCAGAAAAAGGAAAAATATATGGCGGTCAGTGCCGGGCTGGGTGAACATACCATCCCGCTGCGGATCATGAATCCGCCGGAATTAGTACGAATTGTGATAAAACAGGAGGTGCCCCATGGGGATACCCGTTAAATTACCGGTGTTTGAAGGTCCGCTGGATCTGTTGCTGCACCTGATCGATAAAAATAAAGTCAATATATACGATATTCCCATTGTGGAGATTACGGAACAGTATCTGGAATATATCCGTGAGATGCAGCGGGAAGATCTGAATATTATGAGTGAGTTCATGGTGATGGCTGCCACGCTCATCGACATCAAATGCCGCATGCTTCTTCCGAAGGAAGTAAACGAAGAGGGCGAGGAAGAAGATCCGAGAGCCGAACTGGTTCAGCAGCTGCTGGAATACAAGATGTATAAATATATGTCCTATGAGCTGCGTGACCGCATGAATGAGGCAGCCAGAACTTTTTATAAAAAAGAATCCATTCCAAAAGAAGTGCAGGCTTATGAACCGCCGGTGAACACGGACGGTCTGCTGGATGGTCTCACGCTGGAACGTCTCCATGAGATATATAAGACCATTCTGCGCCGGCAGGAAGATAAGATCGACCCCATTCGAAGCAAGTTCGGAAAGATTGAGAAAGAGGATGTGAGTCTGCCGGAAAAACTGGATTTTGTAACACAGTATGCACGGGAACATAAGAAATTCAGCTTTCGCAATCTGCTGGAAAAGCAGCATGGAAAGACACAGGTTATCGTAACCTTTCTGGCCATACTGGAACTTATGAAATCCGGTGTGATACGCATTCATCAGGAACATACTTTTGATGATATTCTGATCGAATCTGTATGAGGACAGGAAAAAAGAGCAGGAAAAAACAGGTTTCTTCTGTTTAAAAAACAGAAATCTGTGCAATGATATAAAGGGAAAACAGGAGAGAAAAAAGTGGAAATAAAAAATGCGGAAGCCGCGATTGAAGCAATTTTATTTGCCTACGGTGACGCGGTAGATGTATCAAAAATAGCAAAAGCAATCGGTCAGGATGTGGAAACCACAAAAAAGATCCTGCATCACATGATGGATCGCTATGAGGAAGAAGACCGGGGAATCCGGATCATCGAGCTGGAAAAATCCTTTCAGATGTGTACGAAACAGGAATGTTACGAATATCTGATCAATATGGCACTGCAGCCCCATAAGGCACATCTTACGGATGTCATGCTGGAGACGCTGTCCATCGTAGCTTACAAACAGCCGGTGACAAAAGTGGAAATCGAAAAGATCCGCGGTGTAAAGTGCGACCATGCCATAAACAAACTGATCGAATATAATCTGATCAAAGAACTGGGACGTCTGGATGCGCCGGGACGTCCGATTCTGTTCGGAACCACGGAAGAATTTTTAAGAAACTTCGGCGTGCAGTCAAAAGATGACCTTCCGGAAATCAGTCCGGTCAAACTGGAGGATTTCAAGGCGGAAGTGGAAGAAGAAATGCAGTTAAAGCTGAATGTATAAAAAACGGAGGAAATGCAGATGCCCACAACGTATACACATGATGCTTTCGGAAGGGAGACCTATCAGAAACTTCCGGAAGAGATAAAAGACAGAATCCGTCCGTATAAAAAGCTGTATCTTATCGGTCTGCATGGTCCGGATATTTTCTTTTATTACAAGCCGTATATCTTCAAGGGGAACGAGCTTGTCGATTTCGGACATGCCATGCATAAAGAAAAGGCCAGGATCTTTTTCGAAGAAGGCATTAAGACATGCAGGGGGACAAATTCTGGAGCATTGATGGCATATCTTATGGGATTTGTATGTCATTATATTCTGGACAGTACCTGTCACCCTTTTGTGGATGAATATGAACATGCTTCCGGTCTTTCTCATACGGAGATCGAGACGGAGCTGGACCGGTTTTTTATGGAGCGGGATGGAAAAAATCCATTTGCCTATCATCCGGCCTGCGCTATTGTGGCAGATGATGCGTCGGCAGATGTGATCAGCATGGCTTTTCCGGTGTTTTCTGAAAAACAGATCAGAAAGGCGCTGGAGGGAATGAAGCTGTACTGCAATATTACAGTTACAGATCAGGAGCGGAAGCGAAAAATGTTTCACAGAATCCTGAAACTGGTCGGAGCCGATGACTATATGGGAAAACGGATTATTGAAAAAGAAAAAAATCCAAAATCGGCGGCATCCACCAGAGAACTGGTCCGTTTGTATGAACGGGCACTGGATGAAATCGTGCCGGCAGTCACCAATTTTTACAGGGCAGTGATGGAAGGAGAAACCTTATCGGAACGATTTGATCAGGATTATTGCAACTATTCATAAAAAGCAGGACAATGGCATACTTTTTACGTGAACAGGTTTCGGGAGTATGCGATGAAAAAGATAGCTGTGATTTTTTTGATGGTGCTTGCCCTGGCGGTAAGCCAGATGAATATGGTATATCCAAAAGCGGATGTTTATACGGGAATTGAGGAACCGACCGACCTGTATGGACAATCCGCTTTATTAATGGATGCTGATACGGGACGTGTGCTGTTTGAAAAGGATGGTTACCGGCGGATGCCCATGGCCAGCACCACGAAGATAATGACCTGTCTGGTGGCACTGGAACAGGCCGATCCGGAGTCCACAGTGACGGTATCTGCACTGGCTGCTTCCCAGCCAAATGTACAGATGAATATCTGTGAAGGGGAGCAATATCGTCTGATCGACCTTTTGCATGGCCTGATGCTGGAGAGCTATAATGATGTGGCGGTAGCTGTGGCGGAACATGTGGCCGGTTCTGTGGAAGCCTTTGCAGATCTTATGAATCAGCGGGCGGCGGAGCTTGGATGTACGGACAGTTATTTTATTACACCAAACGGTCTGGATGCGGAAGATGAGAATGGCATCCACAGCACTACGGCTCATGATCTTGCCCTTATCCTGTCATGTGCCATAAAAAACGAAACTTTCCTGGAAATTACGCAGGCTCAGGAATATACGATCACCGAGCTGGAAGGAAAACGCACAGTTACTGCAAATAATCACAATACACTGCTTCAGACCATGGAAGGGGCGATTTCCGGCAAGACCGGTTTTACAGGAAATGCGGGCTACTGTTATGCCGGAGCGGTGAAAAGGGATGACAGAACCTTTGTGGCAGTGGCATTGGCCAGTGGGTGGCCGCCCCATAAAACTTATAAATGGAGCGATATGGAAAAGCTTTTTGCGTATGGGTTTGAACATTTTCACTACCACACGTTTCATACTGGCGAAGTGGTTCTGCCGGAGAGCATTCGGGTTATAAACGGGCAGACAGAAACCATAAGTGCCACAGCAGTTACGGTTCCGTCTATGGAAGAGGAAAGCTTTTCCGTTCTTTTGCGTGATGATGAAAAAATTGCCATAAAAGTGGAACTTCCGGATGTTTTAACTGCGCCTGTAGAAGAAAAAGAAGAAATCGGCACGATTACTTACACGTTAAACGGAGAGCTTATAAAAGAAAAGCCAGTCATTGCAGAAAATGCGGTTCTGGAAAAGAATTTTAAATGGCATATGGAACAAATTTTACGTTATTTTTTTGACAAAAATTTACCAGTATTACCAGAATCCTATTGAAAATGAAAAAAAATCAAGTTATAATAAACTAGGTTTATTTTTGTTTTAAAAACAATTATGAAATAAAAAATGGAGGGCTGAAGAAATGAGTACAGCACAAAACTTAGCAAGCACAAGAATCGCTTCTTTGCTTGACGCAAACAGTTTTGTTGAAATCGGTGGACAGATCACTGCCAGAAATACTGATTTCAACTTATCTGCACAGAAAACACCTTCAGACGGCGTCATCACAGGTTACGGTCTGATCGATGGCAATCTGGTCTATGTTTACAGCCAGGATGTTTCCGTTCTGAAAGGTACCATCGGCGAAATGCATGCGAAAAAGATCGCAAATATTTACGCGCTTGCCATGAAGACAGGTGCACCGGTAATCGGTCTGATCGACTGCGCAGGTATCCGTCTCCAGGAAGCAACCGATGCACTGAACGGATTTGGTCAGATCTACATGAGCCAGACCATGGCATCCGGTGTTGTTCCGCAGATTACCGGTATTTTCGGCACATGCGGCGGCGGAATGGCCATGATTCCGGCACTGACTGATTTCACTTTCATGGAGGAGAAAAAAGCAAAATTATTTGTAAATGCTCCGAACACACTGGAAGGAAACCGTGCAGAGGTATGTGACACAGCAAGTGCTGCGTTCCAGAGTGAAGCCGGTCTTGTTGATTTTGTTGGAAGTGAAGAAGAGATTTTTGCTCAGATGAGAGCACTTGTCTGCATGCTTCCGGGCAACAACGAAGACAATGACTCCTATGAAGAGTGCAGCGACGATCTGAACCGTGTATGTGCAGATCTGGCAAACTGTGCAGGGGATACATCCATCGCTCTGTCCCGGATCGCTGACAATCATGTATTCTTTGAAACAAAGAAAGATTATGCAAAGAGCATGGTAACCGGATTCATCCGCTTAAACGGCATGACCGTAGGCTGCGTTGCAAACCGCAGCGAGATTTATGATGAAAACGGTGCGAAAGTGGAGTCCTTCAACGGCGAAATGTCTGCAGCGGGCGCTAAGAAAGCGGCTGAGTTTGTATCGTTCTGTGACGCATTCTCTGTCCCGGTACTTACTCTGGTAAATGTAAAAGGATTCAAAGCCACAAAAGATTCCGAAAAACACATGGCAAAAACAGTTGGAAAACTGATTTATGCTTACGCAGACGCAACGGTTCCGAAAGTATCTGTAATCGTAGGTCAGGCATACGGAAGTGCTTACCTTGCAATGAACAGCAAATCCATCGGCGCAGATATCGTTTATGCATGGCCGACGGCTGAAATCGGCATGATGGATGCTGATATGGCAGCCAAGATCATGTATCCGAACGCAGATGCAGCTGAGATTAATGAAAAAGCAGCAGAGTATGCGACACTTCAGTCAAGTGTATTGTCTGCAGCAAGAAGAGGTTATGTAGATACCATCATTGAGCCGGAGGATACAAGAAAATATGTCATCGGCGCTTTTGAAATGTTATTCACAAAGAGAGAAGATCGTCCTGGTAAAAAACACGGTACGGTTTAAGTGAGGTGACCAGGATGAGACAGAAAATAAAAAGTATCGGCATTGCGCTCATGATGATTCTGACAATGGCTGCGATGACTGCCTGCGGTTCCAAAACAGAAGATTCTGATACAGAGGTTTCCGCGGAGATCGTAGAAAGTCTGAAAAGCACAGAGGATGGTCTTCTGGCATCTCTGGCAATGTTTGGCGATGAAGAGATTGCCATGTATCTGGATAGCGATGATTCCTTTACCGTATCTGCGATGCAGGCATGGTCAGAAAATAAAGATGAGCTGGGTGCTTATGTGGGAATAAAAGATATTGAAGTAGTTCTGGATGATGATATTTATGTTGCCACAGCGGATGTTCAGTTTGAAAAAGCAGATGCCACTGTTTTGATGAATGTGGATGCATCGACAGGCTATCCCACCTATATGAGTATGGAAGTTCAGTATTCCTTTGGAGAACAGATGAAACAGGCCGGGCTGAATACGCTTATGGGACTTGGAGTTGTATTTACTGTTCTGGCATTCCTTATTCTTATAATCAGTATGTTTAAATACATCGGCAGAATTGGAGAAAAATCAGAACAGGCAGAGAAAGAAACTCCGAAAGCAATACCGGCAGCAGCACCGGTATCCGAGGATGAAGAACTGGTGAATGATACGGAACTGGTTGCCGTTATCGCAGCAGCTATTGCGGCAAGCGAAAATACTTCCACAGACAGTTTTGTAGTGCGTTCAATCAGACGTAAACCAAACAACAAATGGCAGAGAGCCTAATGACAGGAGGAAACAAGGATGAAAAATTATACAATCACCGTAAACGGTAATGTTTATAATGTAACAGTTGAAGAAGGAACAACAAAAGGCGTGGTTCAGGCAGCTGCTCCTGCAGCGGCTCCGAAAGCAGCCCCGGCAGCTCCGGCTCCGAAGGCAGCAGCTCCGGCTGCAGCAGGCGGTGTAACGGTAAGCGCATCTGTTCCTGGTAAAGTATTCAAAGTAGAAGCAAGTGTGGGACAGGCAGTAAAAGCAGGTGATGCGATCGTTATTCTGGAAGCAATGAAAATGGAAATTCCGGTCGTTGCTCCGCAGGATGGTACTGTTGCAAGCATTAACGTATCCGTTGGTGACGCAGTAGAAAACGGTGATGTTCTGGCTACTATGAACTAGTCTGATTCAGAAACCCGATGACCATAGGAGGTATTTAAATGTCTTACGTAACAGAAACATTGTCAAATCTTTTACACCAGACAGCCTTTTTAAACCTTGAATGGGGTAACTACCTCATGATCGGTGTTGCCTGTGTGTTTTTGTATCTGGCAATCAAACATGGTTTTGAGCCCCTTCTGCTTGTGCCGATTGCATTCGGTATGCTGCTGGTAAATATCTATCCGGATATTATGGCAGAACCCTATGTGGATGCAGCCGGTATTGAGCATGCAGGCGGTTTGCTGTATTATTTCTTCTTGATGGATGAATGGAGTATCCTGCCGTCTCTGATTTTCATGGGTGTAGGTGCAATGACTGACTTCGGTCCGCTGATCGCGAATCCGAAAAGTTTCCTTTTAGGGGCAGCGGCTCAGTTAGGTATCTATGTAGCTTATTTCCTTGCCATCGTTATGGGATTTTCAGGAAAAGCTGCAGCAGCTATTTCCATCATCGGTGGTGCAGATGGTCCGACTTCCATCTTCCTTGCCGGTAAGCTTGGACAGACCGCTTTGATGGGACCGATTGCGGTGGCCGCATATTCTTATATGTCTCTGGTGCCGATCATTCAGCCGCCGATCATGAAACTTCTGACCACAGAAGAAGAACGTAAAATCAAAATGGAACAGCTTCGTCCGGTATCCAAACTGGAAAAAATCCTGTTCCCGATCGTTATCACGATTGTAGTATGTCTGATTCTTCCGAGTACCGCACCGCTGGTAGGTATGCTGATGCTCGGTAACCTGTTCAGAGAATCCGGCGTTGTAAAACAGCTGACAGAGACTGCTTCCAATGCACTTATGTATATCGTAGTTATCCTTCTGGGTACTTCTGTAGGTGCAAGTACAAGTGCAGAAGCATTCCTGAATCTGAATACTCTGAAAATCGTAGCTCTCGGTCTTGTGGCATTTGCATTTGGTACAGCCGGTGGTGCTCTTTTAGGTAAACTGATGTGCAGGCTGAGCGGCGGCAAGATCAATCCGCTGATCGGTTCGGCAGGTGTATCTGCGGTACCTATGGCAGCACGTGTATCCCAGAAGGTTGGTGCAGAAGCAGATCCGACCAACTTCCTTCTGATGCATGCGATGGGTCCGAACGTTGCAGGTGTTATCGGTACTGCGGTAGCAGCCGGTACATTCATGGCTATCTTTGGTGTATAACCTATAATGGAGGATAAATAAAATGGCAGACGTAAAAAAACCGATTAAAATAACGGAAACCATTCTGCGTGATGCGCATCAGTCTCTGATCGCAACAAGAATGACCACAGAGCAGATGCTTCCGATCGTTGAAAAAATGGATAAAGTAGGTTACCACTCCGTAGAATGCTGGGGCGGAGCTACTTTTGACGCATCCATCCGTTTCCTGAAAGAAGATCCCTGGGAAAGGCTTCGCAAATTCCGTGATGGATTCAAAAATACAAAATTACAGATGTTGTTCCGCGGACAGAATATTCTGGGATATCGTCCGTACGCAGACGATGTAGTAGAATACTTCGTTCAGAAATCTGTTGCAAATGGTATTGATATCATCCGTATCTTTGACTGTCTGAACGATCTGCGCAACCTGCAGACAGCAGTTTCCGCAGCAAACAAAGAAAAAGCAGACGCACAGGTAGCTCTTTCCTACACACTCGGTGATGCCTATACACTTGAGTATTGGACAAAGATTGCAAAACAGGTAGAAGAGATGGGTGCTACTTCTCTGTGTATCAAAGATATGGCTGGTCTTCTTGTGCCGTACAAAGCAACAGAGCTGGTAAAAGCACTGAAAGAGACTGTTAAGATTCCGATTCAGCTGCATACACACTATACTTCCGGTGTAGCTTCCATGACATACTTAAAAGCAGTTGAGGCAGGGGTAGACGTAATCGACTGTGCTATGTCACCCTTCGCACTTGGTACATCCCAGCCGGCTACTGAGGTTATGGTTGAAACGTTCAAAGGTACGCAGTACGATACCGGATATGATCAGAACCTTCTGGCTGAAATTGCAGATTACTTCCGTCCGATCCGTGACGAGGCACTTGAAAGCGGCCTTCTGAATCCGAAGAACATGGGTGTCAACATCAAAACCCTGTTATATCAGGTACCGGGCGGTATGCTTTCCAACCTGACTTCTCAGCTGAAAGAACAGCATGCAGAAGACAAATTCTATGATGTACTGGAAGAAGTTCCGAAGGTGCGTAAAGACCTGGGTGAACCGCCTCTGGTAACACCGTCTTCCCAGATCGTAGGTACACAGGCAGTATTTAATGTACTGATGGGTGAACGCTACAAGATGGTAACAAAAGAGACAAAAGACGTTTTATCCGGCAAATACGGTGCAACCGTAAAACCGTTTAACAAAGAAGTACAGAAGAAATGTATCGGTGATACAGAACCGATCACATGCCGTTATGCTGACCTTCTCGAACCGGAACTGGACAAACTGGAAAAAGAGATGGCTCAGTACAAAGAGCAGGATGAAGACGTACTGTCTTACGCACTGTTCCCACAGGTAGCTACTGACTTCTTCAAATACCGCGATGCGCAGAAAACAAAAGTAGATGCTTCCGTAGCAGATACAGAAAATGGAGCATATCCGGTATAAGATCTGCAGTGAAGCAGAATCAGATAACTGCAAAGCAGATATTTGATCCATGTATGCGGATCATGTTTTATCAAAATGACTACAGGGGATGTGGGATACTGCATCCCCTGTTTTACCGTTGAGGTGCCTATGAAAAGAGAAATACAACTGTTCCAGAGAGAAATGGAACAAAAAAATATTCAGATGTGTCTGGTTCCGACCGGGGACTATCATTTATCGGAATATATTGATGATCACTTTAAGATCCGTGCGTTTCTATCCGGTTTTACCGGTTCGGCTGGAACGCTGGTAATTACAAAAGAGAAAGCAATGTTGTGGACCGACGGGCGGTATTTTATCCAGGCGGCCAGACAACTTCAGAATACAGAAATTGAATTGATGAAATCAGGGGAAGCGGGCGTGCCTGCGATAGAGGAGTACGCTGCTCAGAATCTGAAAGAAGGCGATACCCTTTGCTTTGATGGGAAACTGGTGTCTGCAGAGGAAGGAAAAATGCTTGTGACCGTGGCGGAATCCCGGGGTGCAAAAGTAGTGACAGAACAATGGATTGATACCATATGGAGCAGTCGCCCCGCTCAGACATTTCAGCCGATTGCCCGTCTGGATCTGCCTTTTACCGGGCGGACGGTGCAGGAAAAACTGGAACTGGTGCGGGAAAACATGAAAAGATCCGGAGCAGACTGTCATGTTTTAAGTTCACTGGATGACATTGCGTGGCTGTACAATCTGCGTGGAAAAGATATCTCTTACAATCCTGTTTTTTATGGATTTTCAGTTATAACCAAAACAGATGCGTGCTTGTTTCTGCAGAAATCAGAGGTGGATGCTTCCTTACTGAAAATATTGCAGGATGAAAATGTAACTGTCTCAGGATATGAAGCCTTCTATGGCTTTCTTGAAGAAAAGATAAAGAATCAGAAGGTGCTGGTGGATTGCGCGCACAGTTCTTATGCTGTTCTTCAGATTTTGCAGAATCCGGAGAATGGAAATGAGATAATTGAAAAGGAAAATCCCACAGGGCTTTTAAAGGCGGTTAAAACCGATGCTGAGACAGAAAATATTCGAAAAGCCCATGAACTGGATGGGCTTGCCGTGATACGATTTATTTATTGGGTCAAAAACCGGGTAAAAAGTGCAGCGCACCGGGAAAATGGCTGTGCAGAAACTTTATCGGGCGCTTGTTTTTCCGATGATCTGAAAAGTGAGAACTGCAGCAGAGTGCGGAATATGATAACAGAAAAAGATGCGGCCGATTATCTGGACAATTTGCGGCTTTCCCATCCTGCGTGCGTTGATATCAGTTTTGAAACGATCGCAGCCTATGGTGAAAACGCGGCGATCTGTCACTATTCACCCGATGAAAACAGTCTGGCACTGAAGCCGGAAGGCTTTTTGCTGGTGGACAGCGGCGGACAGTATGCAATGGGTACGACAGACATTACGAGAACCATAGCACTTGGCGCTCTGACAGAAAAACAGAAAGAACATTATACGCTTGTTTTAAAAGGCCATATCCGGCTGGCAATGGCCCGCTTTCCAAAAGAAACCTGCGGGGCCAATCTGGACATTCTGGCAAGGGGGCCCTTATGGGAGAGGGGTCTTGACTATAATCACGGAACGGGACATGGCGTTGGCTATTATCTGAATGTTCATGAAGGACCTCAGAATATCAGCTGGAAAATCGGTCACCGAAAGGCAAATACAGTGGTGCTGGAGCCGGGCATGCTGACATCCAATGAACCGGGACTTTATCTGGAAGGCCAGTATGGCATCCGCCTGGAAAATCTGATTCTTACAAAAGAGGCAGATGAACCGGATAGGAAGAATTTTCTGGAATTTGAGACGGTTACGCTGGTTCCTTTTGAACGGGAGGCAATCCTGCCGGAACTTCTGGAAGAAAGAGAAAAAAAGTGGTTGAATGCGTATCATCAGAAAATTTTTCAATTCTATGAAAAACGTGTTGATCCGGAAATGCGGCAGTGGCTGAAAGAAACCACACAGCCGCTTTAAATCCATTATGAAATCTGGTATAATCAAAAATCGGAAAATGTGATCGGTACAAACAGAATTGCAGTACAGACAGAATTACAATACAAATAAAATTACAGCACAAAACAAAGTGAAAGTACAGCTCATAGATATCTGAGCAATCGTCAATATGAGGGAACACAATGGGAAGAATCCAGTTTTTTAGAAATATGAAGCATAAAGAGACAGATCAGATACTGAACGAAGTTCTGACTTCGGACGCACATATGGTGCAGGAAACGCTGGCTGATCTGAACCGAAAGGCATTTTCTCTCGCAGTAGACACCATTCTGCGAAGCAGTGATATTTATATTCTTGGTGTTCGCAACAGTGCACCGCTGGCGGAATATCTGGCTTTTTACCTGAACACGATTTTTCCCCATGTCCGCCTGATCCATACAAACAGTGCCAGCGAAATATATGAACAGATGCTGCATGTGGGACCGAAAGATGTGGTGATCGGCATCAGTTTTCCGCGCTATTCCATGCGGATTTTAAAAGCGCTGGAATTTGCCAACAGCAGAAATGCCAGGGTGATCACGCTGACCGATACGATTCATTCCCCCATTAATCTTTATTCTTCCTGCAATCTGCTTGCAAAAAGCAATTTATCCACGATCGTGGATTCGATGACGGCGCCTATGAGCTTGATTAACGCTCTGGTGGTGGCGCTCTGCATGAAGAAAAAGAAAACGGTACTGGACAATCTGGAAGAACTGGACCGGGTCTGGGATGATTACCCGGTAAACAGCCACGACGAGATCAATCGGCTGGACGAAGAAATAAAACTTTCAACACAGGAGTAGAACATGGGAAAAACATTGATTGTAGGTGGCGGAGCTGCCGGAATGCTGGCTTCGATTTATGCCGGACGAAAAGGGGATGAGGTCTGGCTTTTTGAACAGAATGAAAAACTGGGGAAAAAGCTTTTTATTACCGGGAAGGGCCGCTGCAATTTTACAAATGCGTGCAGTATGGAGGAACTTTTTGAGAGCATTGTTACGAATAAGAAGTTTATGTACAGCAGCATTTACGGATATAACAATTATGATGTGATGGACTTTTTCGAGGAAATGAATCTTGCATATAAGATTGAGCGGGGAAACCGTGTTTTTCCTGAGTCAGACCATTCTTTTGATGTGATCGATGCGCTGCATCGGGCTATGAAAAAAGCCGGAGTCCGCATTTATCTGAATACAAAGGTGGAAAAACTCATTATTGAAGACGGACAGGCGGTGGGGCTTGTTGCGGATGGAGAAACCTGGACGGGCGATAAAGTGATTGTCGCAACCGGTGGAATCTCTTATCCAACTACAGGCGCGACCGGAGACGGTTATGAATTTGCAAAAGCCAGCGGTCATAATGTGACAGAGCTGTACCCATCTTTGGTTCCCATGAATGTGCAGGAAAGCTATGTAAAAGAGATGCAGGGACTTTCACTGAAAAATGTGACGCTGACAATCACCGATCATGGAAAAAATGTGTATCAGGAATTTGGCGAAATGATGTTTACTCATTTTGGCATTACCGGTCCGCTGGTGTTGACTGCAAGCGCCTATCTTGCACAGAAACTGAAAAAACAGAGCATGCAGGGTTACATCAATCTGAAACCTGCACTTACGGAGGAACAGCTGGATGCACGCCTGATCCGGGAATTTACCGAAAATCACAACCGGCAGTTCAAGAATGTACTTGGAAGTCTTTTCCCTGGAAAACTGATACCGGTTATGATACAATTATCAGGAATTTCGCCGGAGAAGAAAGTTCATGAGATTACAAAAGAAGAGAGGAAACGACTGCTGGATCTGACGAGGGCGTTTCCGTTCACGATTACGGGACTGCGCGATTACAAAGAAGCGATTATCACAAAAGGCGGTGTCGATGTGAAAAATATCAATCCGAAAACAATGGAATCCAAACTGGTATCCGGATTGTATTTTGTCGGCGAAGTGCTGGATGTGGATGCGCTGACCGGCGGATTTAACCTGCAGGTGGCCTGGTCTACGGCCTATGCGGCTGCAAAATGAGCGCAGGGATAGAAGAAACAGAAACGAGATTTTAGGAAGCTCTTCGGGATAAGCGGCAGATGGTGGAAATATGCTCTTTGTCCGAAGTGAAAACAGGAGGAAAAAATGGTTGTAAATATTGCGATTGACGGACCGGCCGGCGCCGGAAAAAGCACCATTGCAAAGCGTGTGTCAAAAGAATTGTCTTTTATCTACGTTGATACAGGGGCAATGTACCGCGCCATGGCATATTTTTTCATTGAAAAAGGAATTCAGGCCGATGAGACAGAAAAAATCGAGGAAGCCTGCCAGGAAGCGGATATCACCATTGAATATAGCGATGGGGAACAGCAGGTTCTGCTGAACGGAAAAAACGTTACACCTTATCTGCGGACGGAGGCAGTGGGCAACATGGCTTCCGCCAGTTCGGTAAATCCGAACGTGCGTGAAAAACTGGTTGCACTTCAGCAGAAAATGGGAGCGGAAAAGAGTGTTGTTATGGATGGCCGCGATATTGGAACCAAAGTGCTTCCGAATGCAGCGGTAAAGATTTACCTGACTGCTAGCTCCCGGACAAGGGCAGAGCGCCGCTTCAAAGAACTGACAGAAAAAGGTACAGACTGCGATCTGGATCAGATTGAAAAAGATATTATCGAGCGGGATCATCGTGATATGACCAGAGCCATATCCCCTCTTATGCAGGCGGAAGATGCTGTTCTGGTGGATTCTTCTTATATGACGATCGATGAGGTCGTGGAGCGCATTTTATCGATATATAAAGAAAAGGTGACCAAATAAGATGGAAGTAAAAACAGCAAAAACGGCCGGTTTCTGTTTTGGGGTAAAACGGGCGGTTGACAAAGTGTATGAGCTTCTGGATCAGGGAATGGAGAATATCTATACGCTGGGACCGATCATTCACAATGAAAATGTGGTGCAGGAGCTGAATGCCCGCGGGGTTCGTGTTCTGGATTCGCTGGAGGAGATAGAAAATCTGGAAGCAGGTACGGTAGTGATTCGCTCTCATGGCGTGCCAAAGTCTGTCTATGACCGGCTGGAAAAGCATAAAGTCAATTATGTGGATGTGACATGTCCCTTTGTAAAAAAAATACATAAAATTGTCAAGCGTGAAAGCGATGCCGGAAGACATATTGTGATCATCGGTGATGCGAAACATCCGGAGGTGCAGGGCATCCGCGGATGGTGCAGCGGCCCTTCCACTGTTATCGAAACGAGAGAGGAAGCACTCCGATTTCAGGAAGGAAAACAGGAAAAAATATGTATTGTCTCACAAACGACATTTAATTACAACAAATTTCAAGATTTAGTTGAAATTCTATCAAAAAAGGGGTATGATGAAATAGTTATTAATACCATTTGCAATGCTACGGAAGAAAGACAATCCGAGGCAAGGGATATTGCAAAGAGTGTGGATGCCATGATTGTAATTGGCGGCAAACATAGCTCGAATACCCAGAAACTTTACGAGATATGTAAAAAAGAATGTAATGATACTTACTATATACAGACACTCGATGATCTGGATTTGGAAGCTTTTCAATCCACTAGTTGCGTAGGTATTACAGCAGGGGCTTCAACCCCAAATAATATTATTGAGGAGGTTTCAAAACATGTCAGAAATGAGTTTTGAACAGATGCTGGAAGAATCTTTAAAAACAATTAGAAATGGAGAAGTTGTGGAAGGTACCATCATCGACATCAAAGAAGATGAGATGATCCTGAACATCGGATACAAAGCAGACGGTATCCTTACCCGCGCAGAATATAGCAACGATTCAAATGCTGATTTGACAAAAGTTGCAAACGTAGGCGACAAACTTGAAGTTAAGATTCTGAAAGTAAACGACGGAGAAGGACAGGTTCTTCTTACTTACAAGAGACTGGCAGCAGAAAAAGGAAACAAGAGACTGGAAGAAGCTTTTGAGAACAAAGAAGTATTAAAAGCAAAAGTAAGCCAGGTATTAAACGGCGGTTTATCCGTAGTGATCGACGAAGCAAGAGTTTTCATCCCGGCAAGTCTCGTATCCGATTCTTATGAAAAAGATCTGAGCAAATATGCAGATCAGGAAATCGAATTCGTTATCACAGAATTCAATCCGAAAAAGAGACGCATCATCGGCGATCGCAAACAGCTTCTCGTAGCTGCAAAAGAAGCTATGCAGAAAGAACTGTTCGCTCGCATTCAGGCTGGCGATGTGGTAACGGGTGTTGTGAAAAATGTTACTGATTTCGGTGCATTTATCGATCTGGGCGGAGCAGACGGTCTGCTTCACATTTCTGAGATGTCCTGGGGTCGTGTGGAAAACCCGAAAAAAGTATTCAAAGTTGGCGATGAAGTAGAAGTACTCATCAAAGAGATCAACGGCGACAAGATCGCTCTGAGCCGCAAATTTGAAGACCAGAATCCGTGGAACAATGCAGCAGAAAAATACGCAGTAGGCAACGTTGTAACTGGCGTGATCGCTCGTATGACTGACTTTGGTGCATTCGTAGAACTGGAAAATGGTGTTGACGCACTGCTTCATGTTTCTCAGATTTCCAGAGAACACGTAGAAAAACCGGCTGATGTATTAAAAGTTGGCCAGGAAATCGAAGCAAAAGTAGTTGATTTCAACGGTGAAGAACGCAAAATCAGCCTCAGCATGAAAGCACTTGAGCCGGAAGCACCGGTTGCAGAAGAAGCTGCAGTTGAAGAATAATTGAATATTCCAAGATAAGCATAAAGCTGGTGATGGAGTGATTTGTAACTCCGGCACCAGCTTTATATATTTTTTTATTGATAAGCTCAGTTTTCTTTTATCACTAATGGGCTTAACAGGAGCAGTTATTTAGCAGAGATAAAATGTATTTTTTAATCTTTTTTTTATTCTGGCGAAATGCCGGTGTGTATGCGGTATAAGTATAGCAGTTTGTTTCGTCTGCTTTTATACGCTGGCTCTTATCAACTGCAGATGCCATAGACTTATGGATGACCGTATCTTCCGCAGGCAGATAATAGTAATCCTGATAGTTGGAATAATACATACGAAGCCGGTTTTCAAAAAGTTTTATCTTTATCTTAGCCTGATTTTTCTCGCAGATCAGATAAAAGGCCGGATGATGATAGCGATAAGGGCAGGGGAATGTAATCGGAGTCTGCATTGTTATCAGCAATTCTTCGCCCAGCTCCTGTACATCATCTACTTCGAATTCTCCGAAAAAAAACTGGGAAAAACGCTCCAGCCAGGTTACACATAAGATAGTTTCCAGTTCGTTATAATCTTCCGGCAGACACAGAAAATATTTCAGTTCTTCCAATTTCATGGACAGACGCATGTTTTTTCCATAGTTTTTATATTTCAGATACAGATCCGTATGCTGCTTTCCAATAAAAGGATATTCCAGGCCGTAAGCCCGGTATTTCTGCTCCAGATAAGGAAGCAGAAAACTGGTGCTGTTGTAGCCAATCATGTATTCATATTCAGACAGTTTTTTTGAAAGCAGAACAAGCATGTCGTATTCATCGGACTCAACTTCGGAAACCAGATGTTCCTCATCCCAGATATTGTCCTTTTTCAGAGATAACAGGCCAATCTCTGTTATCTGAGAATTTCTCCAATAATGTCCTGTAGTTTGCATTTGAATAATCAGCATGGATGAAAGATCCACATTTTCAAAATTTGGCTGAATTGACGGGATAAATTCACACTTATTTGTAATCATAGACAGAACCTCCATAAATTGTCTTTATTTTATACGAAAATCCCCAAAAAATATAGTGGCTTTTTTTATCAAAAAAGGGTATAGTTAAAGATAGAATTTTAGTAGAAGGAGGAGTTGTTATGGGTTTGCTGACCTTTAAAGGTGGTATTCATCCATATGATGGAAAAGATTTGTCGAAAGACAAACCGATTCTTCCGGTTAACCCGCAGGGCGAGATGGTTTATCTGATGTCTCAGCACATTGGCGCACCGGCGAAACCAGTTGTTGCTGTGGGGGACCATGTTCTTATGGGACAGAAGATCGCGGAAGCCGGCGGATTTGTATCTGCGCCGATTCACGCATCTGTTTCAGGAACCGTTAAAAAATTGGAAAAGAGAAGAAGTGTAACAGGTGACTATATTGATGCAATTATCATTGAAAATGATGAACAATATGAAGAAGTCGCTTATCAGCCGATCGAGTCTCTTGAAAAAACTGAGAAAAAAGAGATTCTTGACCGCATCCGCGAGGGCGGCGTGGTTGGTATGGGCGGCGCCGGTTTCCCGACACACGTAAAACTGTCTCCCAAAGAGCCGGACAAGATCGAGTACTGTCTTGTAAATGGTGCGGAGTGTGAGCCGTATCTGACTTCCGACTATCGCCGTATGCTGGAAGAGCCGGAGCTTGTCATCGGCGGATTAAAATGTATGCTTCACCTCTTTGACAATGCAAAGGGTTACATATGTATCGAAGACAATAAGATGGACTGTATTGAAAAGATGGAAGCACTCGTAAAAGATGAGCCCCGCATCGAAGTAAAACGTCTGAAAACAAAATATCCCCAGGGCGCAGAGCGCTCTCTGATTTATGCAGCTACAGGCCGCCAGATCAATTCATCCATGCTTCCGGCAGATGCCGGATGCGTAGTTGATAACGTGGATACCGTAGTTGCCATTTATAAGGCAGTTATGCTGGGCGAACCGCTGATGCACCGTATCGTAACCGTAACGGGAGATGCAATTGCCGACCCGCGTAACTTCAAGGTAAAAACAGGTTCCAATTATGCAGATCTTCCTGCACTGGCCGGCGGTTTTACCGCAGAACCGGAAAAAATCATTTCCGGCGGTCCGATGATGGGCTTCTGTCTGTATGATCTGAATGTACCGGTAACCAAAACTTCATCGGCACTTCTCTGTCTGAAGAAAGACGATGTATCCAATTCAGAAGAGACTGCCTGCATCAATTGCGGCCGCTGCGTATCCGCCTGTCCGGCACATCTGATTCCGGCACATCTGGCTACCCATGCAAATCATTACAACGAAGAAGCATTCCTTAAATACAATGGTATGGAATGCTGTGAATGCGGTTCCTGCAGTTATTCATGTCCTGCAAAACGTCCGCTGGCACAGTCGATCAAGTCCATGAGACGTACCATTTTGGCAAATCGTAAGAAAAAGTGATAGGAGGAGAAGAACATGGGCGAAAATAAATTACACGTATCGTCTTCACCTCATATCCGTGCAAAGGTGACGACACAGTCTATTATGTTCACGGTTATTCTTGCCCTGATGCCGGCAACTTTATTCGGTATCTGGAATTTTGGCCTGAACGCATTGGTACTTATTCTGATTTCCATCGCAGCCTGCGTGCTGACAGAATATTTGTATGAGCATTTTATGCACAAAAAAATCACCATAAAAGACGGCAGTGCTGTTCTGACTGGTCTGCTTCTGGCATTGAACCTTCCGGCAAATGCGCCCTGGTGGCTGCCGGTAATTGGTGGTGTATTTGCTGTTTTAATTGTAAAACAGCTGTTTGGCGGTCTGGGACAGAACATTATGAACCCGGCTCTGGCAGCAAGATGTTTTCTTTTGATTTCCTTTACCGGACGTATGACAGACTTTGCGGTTCCGGAAGGCGCATTTGGCAATGTGGTTGACACCGTATCCGGTGCAACGCCGCTTGCAGCGGTAAAAGCAGGAGAAGCGGTTGATCTGGCAGCCATGTTTGTCGGTAATATCAAAGGAACCATCGGTGAAACTTCTGTAATCGCCATTTTGATCGGTGCAGTGATCCTGCTGGCTGCAAAAGTAATCAGTCCGCGTATTCCGCTGGCATATATCGGAACTTTTTCTGTATTGGTTCTGATTTACAGTGTGGCAACAGGCAATGGATTCGATCTTGTATTCCTGGCACAGCACCTTTGCGGCGGCGGTCTGATGCTCGGTGCATGGTTTATGGCAACCGATTATGTAACCGCTCCGATTACGAAAAAAGGACAGATTCTGTATGGATGCTGTATCGGTATCTTTACCTGGCTGTTCCGCTTCCTTGGAAACTCCGCGGAAGGTGTATCCTACGCAATTATCTTCTGTAACCTGCTGGTACCTTTGATCGAACGAGTAACCCGTCCGACCGCATTCGGAAAAGGAGGGAAAAAGGCATGAAAGGTATTGTAAAAAACACGGTTATAATCACTTTGATTACTTTGATCGCAGGTGTTTTGCTTGGTCTTGTATATGAGATTACCAAAGACCCCATTGCAAAACAGAATGAACTGGCGAAACAGGAAGCCTGTGAAATGGTATTTGCCGGAGCAGAATCTTTTGATGCAGTCATAACAGGCGAAGATGCTGATATTCAGGCATATATCACAGAAGCCGGATACGCAGCTCAGACGATTGATGAAGTAATGGAAGCAAAGGATGCGTCCGGTAATGTTCTTGGTTATGTACTGACTGTAACATCAGGAGAGGGATACGGCGGTGATATTCAGTTTACCATGGGTGTGAAAGAAGATGGCACGGTAAACGGAATTTCATTCCTTAGCATCAGCGAAACGGCAGGTCTTGGTATGAAAGCCGATACAGACGAATTCAAAGGCCAGTTTGCGGATAGGAATGCTGCATCCTTTTCTGTAACAAAAACAGGAGCTTCCGCTGATAATGAGATAGATGCGATCAGTGGTGCAACCATCACAACAAATGCAGTGACAAAAGGTGTAAATGCCGGTCTGGCTGCAATTGAGTATCTGAAGGGAGGTAACGGCTGATGAAACTGAAACCAAATTCTCCAGTTGAACGTCTGTATAACGGCATTTATAAAGAAAATCCGACCTTTGTTATGATGCTTGGTATGTGCCCGACACTGGCAGTTACCACCTCCGCAATGAACGGTCTTGGCATGGGACTTACCACCATGGTGATCCTTGCCATGTCAAACATGATCATTTCACTGCTTCGTAAAGTGATTCCGGATGAAGTTCGTGTGCCGGCATATATTGTTATTATTGCTTCTTTCGTAACGATCGTACAGTTCCTGCTGCAGGGATTTATACCGGGTCTGTATTCATCACTTGGTATTTATATTCCGCTTATTGTGGTAAACTGTATCATTTTGGGCCGTGCAGAAGCCTATGCTTCAAAAAACGGCGTGATCAGTTCTCTTTTTGACGGTATCGGTATGGGACTTGGTTTTACTGTAGGACTTACTTTTATTGGTTCTATTCGTGAGATCATTGGTGCAGGCTCTATCTTTGGGCTGCAGATTATGCCGGCTTCCTATGAACCGGTTACGATCTTTATCCTGGCGCCTGGTGCCTTCTTTGTACTTGCATTTTTAGTGGCAGCCATGAATAAACTGCAGATCGGTGCAGCACGCCGTGGTATCGACAAGAGTGATATGTGTGTAAAAGCCGGTGGCTGTGCAAACTGCGGCAACCATACCTGCAGCGGTAAAATGGCAGAAATCGAGAATAAATAGGAGGGAGTACTATGGAATTATTAATGATCGGAATTGGCGCCGCATTTATCAATAACGTGGTACTCAGTCAGTTCCTTGGACTGTGCCCGTTTTTAGGCGTTTCAAAAAAGATTGATACAGCACTTGGTATGGGTGGAGCGGTAATCTTTGTTATTACTTTATCTTCCTTTGTTACCAGTTTGATTTACAAATTTATCCTTGTTCCGCTTGATATGACATATCTGCAGACGATTGTGTTCATCCTTGTTATTGCAGCACTGGTACAGTTTGTAGAAATGTTCCTGAAAAAGGCTATGCCGCCGCTGTACAATGCCCTTGGTGTATATCTTCCTTTGATTACAACCAACTGTGCAGTGCTTGGTATTGCTCTTATCAATGTTCAGAAAGATTACAGTATTCTGGAAGGAACCGTAAACGGTTTTGCAACTGCCGTAGGATTTACCATTTCCATTACAATCCTTGCAGGTCTTCGTGAAAAAATGGAATACAACGATATTCCGAAAGCATTTCAGGGATTCCCGATCGTATTGCTGACCGCAGGTCTGATGGCAATCGCATTCTTCGGATTCTCAGGATTAAAATAGGAGGGCGGAGCATATGTTAACAGGTATTTTGATTTCCGCGCTTCTGGTGGGCGGAACCGGAATCTTTATCGGTGTATTCCTTGGGATTGCCGGAAAGAAATTTGCAGTAGAAGTAGATGAAAAAGAAATAGCAGTCAGAGCAGAGCTTCCGGGCAACAACTGCGGCGGCTGTGGTTTCCCGGGCTGTGATGGTCTTGCAAAAGCAATCGCAGCGGGAGAGGCCCCGGTCAATGCATGTCCGGTAGGCGGCGATCCGGTAGGTAAAAAGATCGCAGCAATCATGGGACAGGAAGCTGCAGAAGGCAGACGTATGGTGGCCTTTGTTCACTGTGTCGGAGACTGTGAAAAAACAACCGATCTGTATAACTATGATGGGATTCATGACTGCGGTATGATGCAGTATGTGCCGACGGGCGGACCGAAATCCTGCCGTTACGGATGTACCGGTTACGGCAACTGTACGAAAGTCTGTCCCTTTGATGCCATTCATGTAGTAAATGGCGTGGCTGTGGTTGACAAAGACAAATGTAAGGCATGTAAAAAATGTATCGCTGCATGTCCGAAGCATCTTATCAGTCTGGTACCCTATGATGCAGCAAGCCGCATTGCATGCAGTTCCAAAGAAAAAGGAAAACCGGTTATGGCAGCCTGTCAGGCGGGCTGCATCACATGTAAAAAATGTGAGAAAAACTGTCCGGAAAGTGCCATTTCCTTTGACGGAAACACTCCGGTTATCGATTACGATAAATGCAGCAACTGTGGTAAATGTATTGAAAACTGTACCAGAAAGTGTATCGTATGATAAAAAAAACAAGAATACTCTTCGGTGTGGGCCTGATTTTGATTTTCTGTCTTTTTACTGCCTGTGCGGCGGATAAGGAGTCAGAACCGGAACCGGTTTCCCGAAGCGGTTTCTACTTTGATACGAATATTACAATTAAAGTATATGACGAGCAGGGAGAAGCACTTCTTAAGAAGTGTTTCTCTTTGTGTAATGAGCTGGAATATAGCTTCAGCCGAACGCTGGAAGACAGCGAACTGTATCGGGTGAATCACCGTACCTCCAATACAGTGGAAATATCGGAACATCTGGCCCAGGTCATTTCCCTTGGGCTGGAATTTGGAGAAAAGACCGATGGAGCCTTTGACATTACAATCTGTCCGGTGGCTGATTTGTGGGATTTTAAATCGGAGAATCCGCAGATGCCGGATCAGGCGGACATTGACGCGGCACTTGAAAAAGTGGATTATCGCAAAGTTCATTTGAATGGGACCACACTGACGTTTGACTCGGATGATACCATGCTTGATCTGGGAGCCATTGCGAAAGGTTATGCGGCTGACCGGATCAAAGAACTGCTCCTGGAAGAGGGCGTCGAAAGCGCGGTCATCAATCTTGGCGGCAACGTGCAGACCATCGGTTCCAAGCCGGACGGGACACCATGGAATGTGGGAATCCAGAAACCATTTTCTCCTTCCGGAGAGACACTTACGGTTGTGGAAGCGGTGGATGAGAGTGTTGTGTGTACCGGCGTATATGAACGGTATTTTGAAAAAGATGGCGTGCGGTATCACCACGTGCTCGATCCGAAAACAGGTTATCCGGTGGAGACGGATCTGGACCAGATTACGGTTATCTGTGAAGAATCGGCCATGGCGGATGTGCTGGCAACCAGCTGTCTGCTGATTGGCGAAGAACAGTCAAAGCAGCTGCTGGAGGAAATTGGTTTTTCGAACACATGGTTGCATTTAACAGAACGGTGTGCTATGATAAAACAATGAAAAAAAGAGATTTTTATCTGGCCGCAGCCATTCTCATTTTTGCAGGGATTTTATGGGCTGTGACCGGTTTGACAAAAAAGGAAGCGGGAAGTACTTTGTGTATTTCCGTAAATAATGAAATATATGGAACGTATTCTCTTTCCGAAGATCAGGAAATAAAGATTGGCAATACCAATATCTGCAGAATAGAGAATGGGGAAGCGGTCATGATTTCGGGCGAATGTCCGGATCAGGTTTGTGTGCACAGCAATCCCATCTCAAAAAAAGGTGAGACGATCCTGTGTATGCCGAACCGGGTTGTGTTGGAAATTACAGAAGGTGCAGACTCCGATATTGATATTATGGCACAGTAGCAGCGGATCGTGGATAGAAATAGAATCCTGAAACCGCTTTAGGAATTACAATATTGTCATAATATGCAGATGTCTTATAGAACATTGCGTTTAAGGAGAAAAAATGAAAAACCAGAGTAAAAGAGCGGCAATGCTTGGCGTTATGACAGCACTTGCCCTTATTTTATCTTATGTGGAATCTATGATTCCCTTTTTCCCGGGCATTCCGGGCATTAAGCTCGGGTTTGCCAATCTGATCATGGTCCTTTTGCTGTATCATGTATCCTGGAAAGATGCGCTGCTGGTTTCCGTGGTTCGAATTCTCGTCTCCGGTTTTCTGTTTGGAAATCTGATGAGCATTCTGTTCAGTCTGGCCGGAGGCATTTTCAGTCTTCTGGTCATGAGTCTTTTGAAAAAAGTCAATGGATTCTCGCTGATCGGGGTGAGTATCGCAGGGGGATGCATGCATAACATCGGACAGTTTATGGCAGCGCTTCTGATTGTTCAGACCGGTGGGCTGATCTATTATCTGCCGGCTCTTCTGATCTCCGGGTTGATTACCGGATTTCTCATAGGGATTGCAGCATCTGTCATTGGAAAATATCTTCCGCGGGAACTGTGGAAGGAATATGAAAAACGGAGAGATTATAAATGATAGCGTATATAATAGGCGAAGCAGCTGAAATTGGCGAAAATCAAATTGTTTTGGAACAGAACTGCATGGGATATAATATTTTTGTTCCGACTACAGTAACCAATACAGTTCGAAGCGGTGAGACCATCAAAGTGTACACGTACCTGAATGTAAAAGAAGATGCCATCCAGCTGTTCGGATTTCTGACACGGGATGATCTGAATATATTTAAACTGCTGCTCGGTGTAAATGGAATTGGACCCAAAGCAGCCCTTGGTGTCTTATCTGCACTGACTGCAGATGAACTTCGCTTTGCGGTGTTGGCAGATGATGCCCAGACAATTGCAAAAGCGCCAGGAGTCGGCAAAAAAACAGCGCAAAAACTGATTCTGGAACTGAAAGACAAGCTGAATCTGGAAGATGTTTTTGAACAGAAACTGGCAAACAAAGGACAGGCAGATGCAGGAAGTGCAGTCCTTGATCACGAAGCAAAACAGGAGGCCGTGGAGGCTCTTGTTGCCCTCGGATATGCCAGTTCAGATGCCCTTCGTGCGGTGCGAAAAGTGGATGGGGTGGAAGCTATGAGTGTGGAATCTATCCTGAAGGCTGCGCTGAAAAATATGTAGTAATGCATGCTTTATCATAAAAAATCATAGAGAGACTTTTATTTTGATTTGAACTTTGCAGCTGATTAAATGCAGATTTGTAGAAAATCTAAAATGCAGATAATCAGGATGCAGAAAGGTAAAAGATGGCAAGAAGAATCATAACGACTGATGCAACAGAAGAAGACGTAAAGCTGGAGAGCGGACTGCGCCCGCAGACGCTGGACGAATATATCGGTCAGCAGAGGGCAAAAGAGACGCTGAAAGTATACATAGAAGCGGCAAAACAGAGAAAGGATGCGCTGGATCATGTGCTTTTTTACGGCCCTCCGGGACTGGGAAAAACCACACTGGCGGGGATCATCGCAAATGAGATGGGGAGTCATCTGAAAGTGACTTCCGGGCCGGCCATTGAAAAGCCGGGCGAGATGGCGGCGATTTTAAATAACCTGGAAGAGGGCGATGTCCTTTTTGTGGACGAGATTCACCGGCTGAACCGTCAGGTGGAGGAAGTGCTTTATCCGGCCATGGAAGACTATGCAATCGATATTATGATCGGAAAAGGTGCCACCGCCCGTTCTATCCGTCTGGATTTGCCCAAATTTACGCTGGTGGGTGCCACCACGAGGGCGGGTATGCTGACAGCACCGCTCCGTGACCGTTTTGGTGTTATTCATCATCTGGAATTTTATACGGAAGAGGAGCTCAAGACCATCATTATCCGTTCTGCAAACGTGTTAAATGTGGAAATCGATGAAAAAGGTGCCGCAGAGATGGCCAAACGTTCCAGAGGTACCCCCCGTCTGGCAAATCGTTTGCTAAAGCGTGTGCGTGATTTTGCTCAGATTCGCTATGACGGTGTGATAACAGAACAGGTTGCTTCCGATGCACTGGATCTGCTGGAAGTGGACCGTTACGGTCTGGATCAGACGGACCGCATGATCCTGGAAACGATCATCACCAGATTTCATGGCGGCCCCGTTGGACTGGATACACTGGCAGCAGCAATCGGCGAAGATGCAGGTACGATTGAAGATGTATATGAACCCTATTTACTGAAAAACGGTTTCCTGACAAGAACCCCAAGAGGCCGTACAGCCACGGAAAAAGCCATGCAGCATCTTGGTCTGGATATCTTCTGAGAAAAAAAGGTTGTTTTTCTATGAAATTTGTTTATAATAGAACATAGAAAAAAGATTATAAAAATTATAATGACAGGTATTATGTTCTATTACGATGAGCAATTGTAAATACATACATATACGAAGACTATAAATCGGAGGAATCAAGATGTCAGCAAAAAACACGACAAAAGTGCTGATTGGCGGCAAGATCGTTACGCTTTGCGGTTATGAAAGCGAAGAATACTTACAGAAAGTGGCAGCATACATAAATCGCAAACTGGCAGAGCTGAATGATGTAAAAGGGTTTTCCAGACTTCCGGCTGAGACAAAACATACGATGCTGAGTTTGAATGTTGCGGACGATTATTTTAAAGTGAAAAAGCAGGCTGAAGTATACGAAGAAGATCTTCAGACCAAGGACAAGGAATTGTATGATCTGAAGCATGAGCTGGTTACTCTCCAGATGAAACTGGATAAGCTTCAGAAAAATAACAGACAGTGAGGATGAGCGGGGAATTGCCAAGGTGATTCTCCGTTTTTTTTCGCAGGAGGGCTAATATGATAAAATCCGAATTACTTGCACCGGCAGGTTCTTTTGAAACGATGAAAGCCGCACTGGCGGCAGGGGCTGACGCGGTCTATATGGGAGGCATGCGTTTCGGAGCCCGTGCCTATGCCGTAAACGGCGATGAAGATACCATAAAAGAGGCGATTCGATACGTTCATTTGCACGATAAAAAACTGTATCTGACGGTAAATACGCTTTTAAAAGAGGAAGAACTGGAAAAAGAACTGTATTCCTATCTTGCTCCCTATTATGAAGAGGGGCTGGACGCAGTTATCGTTCAGGATCCGGGTGTGCTTCGTTACGTAAAAAAACATTTTCCGGATCTGCACATCCACGCCAGTACCCAGATGACCATTACCGGTCCGGAAAGTGCAAAACTTCTGGAGGAGATGGGATGTCAGCGTATTGTGACGGCAAGAGAGCTGTCTCTGGAAGAAATTCGTCAGATTCGTCAAAATACCAGTCTGGAGATTGAAAGCTTTGTCCATGGAGCCCTTTGTTACTGCTATTCCGGGCAGTGTCTGATGAGCAGCATTTTTGGCGGGCGAAGCGGAAACAGAGGACGCTGCGCACAGCCCTGCCGTCTGCCTTACCAGATTTATCAGAATGGAAAGAGACAGAATAACGAAAACAGCCAGTTCGTACTCAGCCCAAAAGATATGTGTACCGTCGAGATACTGCCTCAGATACTGGAAGCAGGTGTAAACTCCCTGAAAATAGAGGGGCGTATGAAAAAGCCGGAATATACGGCCGGTGTAGTGCGGATCTACCGCAAATATCTGGATCTGTATGAAAAGGATCCGGAGCACTACCGTGTGTCCCCAGAAGATTTACGTGAACTGGCCGATCTGTATAACCGGGATGGCTTTCATACCGGCTATTACCGCGATCACAATGGTCCCGTAATGATGGCGCTGAAAAATGAAAAGCTGAGTGCCGGACAGAAAAGCCGAAACGAAGCATTGTTTAAACGAATCCGTGAGACCTACGTGGAACAGCAGCCGCCGGTTAAGCTGAATGGCGTTTTAAAATTGAAGTGCGGACAACCGGCAGAATTATCCGTGAGAAAAATATCAGATTCAGAAATGGTTAAAAAAACAGCTTATATGCCTGCAGAAGAAGCCCACACAGAAGAGAAAAAACAGAATGTCTCTCTGACAGTGACCGGCGGACTTGTGGAACCGGCTCAGAAACAGCCCCTTACAGAGGAGCGTGTGCGAAAGCAGATTGAAAAAACGGGCGGCACATCTTTTGTATTTGACCATTTGGACATTGAGATGGATGAATCGGTTTTTGTTCCGATGCAGACATTAAATGAGCTGCGCCGTGAGGCTCTGGCAAAAGCAGAGCAGGCGTCTGTTTCAGAATATGGAAGAAGTCTGATAAATGAAGATACGAAAGATACAGCGGACAGAGAAACTTTTGTCAGTTATGGATCAACACACAAAAACCAGAATGTTCCTGTGGACAGTTGGCATGCTTTTTCCGTGGCTGTGGAGACAAAGGAGCAGCTGGACATGGCGATTGCTGCAAAGACAGTGGAAAACATCTATGCGGCCCTGCCTGTTTTTGCCGGAAAGGATATGGACGAAAAGATAAAAGACTATATCCGCCGCGCAAGAAAATGGGGGAAGAAACCTTATCTGGCTCTGCCTCATATCGTCAGAAGAGAAAAAGCTGATTTACTTGCGGGAAAATGGCAATATTTTATAACAGAAGGGCTGGAAGGATATCTGGTTCGCAGTCTGGAAAGTCTGGCTGTGCTGCGCAGGGAAAATCTGCTGGATCGGGCGGTGACAGATGCGAATCTGTATACATACAACAGAGAAGCACAGGCATATTATCGGGAATTGGGCGCTGCGCGGGATACGGCACCGGTGGAACTGAACAGCCGGGAGCTGGCATCCAGATACAATGGTGACAGCGAGATGATCGTATACGGATACCTTCCGCTCATGGTATCGGCACAGTGCATTAAGAAAAGTTTAAGAAACTGCAGCAGAAAATCGGAGATTCTCATACTGGAAGACCGATATAAGAAAAAATTTTGTGTAAAATGTGTCTGTGATTTCTGCTATAATATCATATATAACAGTTTGCCGCTTGGAATTACAAAAGAAGCGGATCAGATCCGGCGTCTTGGCTTTGGCGACATACGGCTGAACTTTACACTGGAAAGTCCGGATCAGATGAAAGAGATTCTGGATGGATTTTCAAAAATCTATCTGGAAAAGACCGAATGGAGCAAACCATCGGATGTATTTACGAAAGGGCACTTCAAACGTGGTGTTGAATAGGTGACGATTTGATTAATATTATCATACAGCTTTCCAAATATCTGATGCTGTTACTGATCATTCTGTACAGTTTTCAGTGTTTTACCGTATTTAAACGAAAATCAGAGCATAAGCAGAAGAAAATCCTGCGCAAGCAGCTGACCCTGATTTTGCTGCTGCTGTTTGTTGGATTTCTGGATCTGTTTTTGTATACGAATGACCTGGAGATTATAATTTTTCTGGCTGCCATTTATGTATTTTTCATCCTGCTGCAGCTGTTATACCGTCTGATTTACCCGAAGGCATCCCTGCTGGTGGTAAATAATATGTGTATGCTTCTGGCAATCGGATTTATCATACTGGCGCGGCTTGATATGGACGAGGCGGGCAAACAGTTTATTATTGCTGCCGCCGCATCCGTTATTGCATTTATTATTCCGGTCATAATCCGGAAAATGAAATTTCTGGCGAATCTGAAATGGTTCTACGCTGTTGTGGGCATCATCTGCCTTGGTATCGTACTTGTGCTGGCACAGACCAGCGGAGGCGCAAAACTGTCCATTTCCATCGGCGGAATCACCATTCAGTTTTCTGAAATCGTAAAAATTACATTTGTATTCTTTATGGCGTCTTCACTGCAGGAGGATACTTCCTTTCCAAATGTTGTAAAGACTACCATTGTGGCAGCACTCCATGTTGGGATTCTGGTTTTGTCCACAGACCTTGGTACCGGTCTGGTATTCTTTATGACATACCTGGTTCTGATTTATGTGGCAGCAAGAAAACCGGTTTATGCACTTGCGGCTCTGGGCGGAGGAAGCGTTGCTGCCGTAGGGGCATACTATCTTTTTAACCATGTACGCAACCGTGTTCTCTGGTGGAAAGATCCCTTTTCCGATTATGACCATGCATATCAGATCGTGCAGGGAATGTTTGCAATCGGAGCCGGAGGCTGGTTCGGAACCGGTCTGTGCCTCGGCTCACCGGAATCCATACCCCTTGGAACAAATGACTTTGTTTTCACATCAATCTGTGAAGAAATGGGCGGTCTATTTGCCATTTGTATGATTTTGATCTGTATGAGTCTGTTTTTGATGATCGTCAATATTTCCATGCAGGTAAAAAATCCGTTTTACAAGCTGGTAGCCCTTGGCCTGGGTACCGAATATGCGTTCCAGGTATTTCTGAACATTGGTGGAGCATCCAAATTCATTCCGCTGACCGGTATCACACTGCCGCTTGTCAGCTACGGCGGAAGCTCTGTTATGAGTACCATTATTATGATTGCAATCGTACAGGGATTGTATATTCTGAGAGAAGATGAAGGAGATCAACTTGAAAAAGAAAGACAGGAACAGGAAAGACAGAGAGCAGAACTGGAGAGAGAACGGGCAGAATTCGCAAGACAGGAGCAGGCAATCATCGACGCCACAGCAGAAGCCACAGAATTCTACCAGAAGCCGAAAAGGTGGTAAAGAGTACGTTTTCGTCTCTTATCTGTTTGTAGCAATTTTCATTTCACTGGTCGGATATATGGTGTATTTCAATACCGCTATGAAAGATGAGGTGCTGAACAGCCCTTATAACAAACGACAGAATTCTGCCGCAGAGCGGATCGTCCGCGGAAATATCGAATCGGCAGACGGGGAAGTGCTGGCTTATACAGAAGTGGATGCAGAAGGAAACGAGACCCGTGTCTATCCATTCGGAAATACCTATGCCCATGTGGTGGGCTATTTTACCAATGGGAAAAGCGGGCTGGAAAGTCTGGCCAACTATCAGCTTCTGACATCCCATGAGTTTATAGGAGACCAGATCTGGAATGAACTGCAGGGCGAGAAAAATCTGGGCGATACGGTTGTTACCACCCTTGATGCCAGCCTTCAGACTGCAGCATACAATGCACTTGGCGATGTAAACGGTGCCGTTGTGGTAATGGAACCGGATACAGGGAAAGTGCTGGCTATGGTCAGCAAACCGGATTACAATCCGAATACGCTGGCCGTAGACTGGGATTCCATTGTCAGTGATGAAAATAATTCGGTTCTGGTAAACCGTGCCACCCAGGGGCAGTATGCTCCGGGTTCTACCTTTAAAATCGTAACAGCACTTGCCTATATGCGGGAATACGGCAGTCTGGATGGATTTTCTTACTATTGTGAAGGTGAGATGACCCAGCAGGGGCATACGATTCACTGTGCAAACAACAATGCCCATGGGGAAGAAAACCTGGAAAATGCTTTTGCATATTCCTGCAACTGTGCTTTTGCCCAGATCGGATTGAATATTGGGGGCAGTGCATTGAATGAAACCAGCGAATCTCTGCTGTTCAATAAAAAACTGCCCATAGAGCTGCCTTATAAAAAGAGTTCTTTTGAACTTTCCGACACTTCGGGCGCGCCGCTGATTATGCAGACTTCCTTTGGACAGGGAAATACTTTGACCTCTCCCATGCATATGGCTATGATAGTATCCGCAATCGCAAATAACGGAGATCTGATGGTGCCTTATTATATTGACCACGTAGAAAATGTAAACGGCGATGTGGTCAGCACAACAGAACCGGAAGAATATGCCGAACTGATGACCGCACTTGAAGCCACAAGACTTCAGAGCCTGATGACAAAAGTTGTGGACTATGGTACGGCTACCGCCCTTGGACGCAACGGCTATTCCGTAGCCGGAAAGACAGGTACGGCAGAATATCATACCAGTGACGGCACTATGGGTACCAACTCCTGGTTCGTAGGATATTCAAGTGTGGAAGATCCGGATATTGTGGTCTCTGTACTGGTGGAAAATTCCGGTTCCAATGGACAGACCGGTACGAATGTGGCACTGAAGATTTTTGATGAGTATTATTATTGATTTTGTGAATTCCGTATTTCTTGCAGATAACGCCAAAAGGAGTTATACTGGATATAATTGAAATGAGATAAAGGAAGAAAATGGATGCTGACCTGGTATAACCGACTTTATGTGGGGAATAATGCAAAAAGAAAAGTAAATCGCGTAATCAAAAAGCTGAATGCCCGGAAACTGGTGACCGGTGTTTACCTGATCACGCTTGCTTCCAATGAGAAAGACCAGCTGGATATTATAAACGGGGTGCAGCTGATGCAGCCGATTGTGTATCACAGATGTCCGATGGTCGTAGGTATTGCTTCCGACTATGATGAGGCGGTGGAACTGGTGATTCAGATTACGGAAGAATCACTGAAAAAAACAGGAAAGGCAGATCTTCGAAATTATTTAGCGCAAGGGTGAGAACATGCTACATATGTTATTGTTGATTTTAAAAATAATCGGAATCATTCTGGCTGTTCTTCTTGGACTTGCGTTGCTGCTGGTATGTATTGTGCTGTTTGTGCCTGTCCGGTATAAAGCAAATGTACAGAAAGCAGGAGAAGAGACAGCCGGGCAGATTAAGGTTTCATGGCTGTTTCACGGTGTTACCGTTACGCTGGATTATCAGAATAAGAAGATGGGGACAGTCATCCGGATTCTTGGGATTAATCTTCAGTGGCTGAAGGGGCTTTTTCATAAAAAGAAAAAATCGGATGCTGTTGAAAAAAAAGAATCTCATACTCTTTTTCAGGAACCGCTCCAGAAGGAATGTGAACAGGAAGCGAATAAGGAAAACGAAGAACTCACAAACTATAAAATATCAGCAGATAAATCTATAACAGGTGAATCCGTAACAGATAAAACAGTAGCGGATGAACAATCCGAAACAGCTGTACCGAGGGAAACTGTTTCGGAAAATAATGAAAATGAGGAGAATCTGCCCATTGGGCTGATGCATAAACGGATTGCATCGATCAAAAAGGTATTCAAAGGGATTCCCCGCACATTGCGGAAAATCATTGAGATTATCCGCTTTGTTTTTTCGATTCCGGCAAAGCTCATTGGTACATTCCGGAAAATAAGCTCAGCCATAAAAGATATCTGTGGTAAAATAAATGATCTGAAGACATTTTTACGGGATGAACGGACAAAAGCTGCTCTTAGATGCATAAAGAATCGTCTGATCCGGATATTAAAACACATCTTGCCGAAACGTTTGAATGGAGAAGTGCGATTCGGATTTGAAGATCCCTGTACTACCGGGCAGCTGCTGGCGGGAATCTATATGTTCTATCCGGTCTATCAGGAACATATCAATATCTATCCGGATTTTGAAAATAGAGTTCTGGAAGGGAATCTGAAACTGAAGGGCCGTATTTGTCTCAGTGTACTGCTCTGGCATGCACTGATGCTGTTCATTGATGAGGATTTTAAATATGTATTAAATATATTACTGCACAAGGAGGAATTATAAATGTCAAATAAGAATGATTTCCAGTCAACCGTAGAAACGCTGTTCAAGGGTATGGACAGTTTTATCACCACAAAAACCGTAGTAGGTGATGCAATTCATGTGGGTGACACCATCATCCTTCCGCTGGTTGATGTTTCCTTTGGCGTTGGTGCCGGCGCGGCAGCAGATGACAAGAAAAATAACGGCGGCGGCGGTATGGGCGGAAAAATGACCCCGAGTGCAGTGCTGGTTATTTCCAACGGAACCACAAAACTGGTCAACATCAAAAATCAGGATGGACTGACCAAGATCCTGGATATGGTACCGGATTTCGTAAACAGATTTACAGCCGGAAAAGCTGCGGAGGGCGCAGATGCAGCTGCTGATACTGCAGAAACTTCTGAAGAAAAAGCAGAAGAGGCATAACAGCAGACCATAAAAGACGGCTGTATGGGATCATAAAAACGGAAAAAGAATTTTTGAACAGATAACAGGAACAGGACAGACCCGGGATGCATAGAATAGTAGAAAAAGACAGGATTTGCTGCTATGAAGTGTATTCTCGGGTTTATTTTGTTCTGGATAGGGATAGGAATGCTGATCATGATGTTTTTGCCGGTATGTTTCGAAGTGGTCCTGGTCGTAGCAGCATTGATCGGATTTGGGTATTTTCTTTTTTGTAAAGACTGAGAGGATCTGCGTATTCGGAACTGTCAGGAGCACATAAAAAAACAGACGAGATCTTTCCCGTCTGCTTTTTTATATCAACTTAATTATGCTCTTTCAACAGCGCCGGATTTTAAACAAGAAGTACATACATATGTTTTCTTTGCTCCACCGTTCACTTTGATTCTGACAGATTTGATATTGGATTTCCACATTTTGTTAGATCTTCTATGTGAATGGCTCACGTTGTTACCGAAATGAGCGCTTTTACCACAAATTGCACATTTTGCCATGATACTGCACCTCCTTGCGAACAAAATTAAGTCTATGTCTAAATAATAGACTCGCAACTTTTTTCATTTTAGCAGATGAAAGTTGATTTGGCAAGAGAAAAAAGAGATATTTTTCATGAAATTGTATAATTCTTAAAACAAAAATGGAAAATCTCTCTCAATTTGGGCGAAAAAACGAATTATCGTTAAATTCATATTTCCTTTTGTAAAGAAAGGGGTTATAATATAAAAACAAAGTTTAGTTTTAGAAAAAGTGGAGGTGTCCCCATATGAAAGGACGTATGAACTCAGAATATGGTGAAATTATCATCAATCCTGACGTAATTGCCACATATGCAGGAAGTGTTGCAGTGGAATGTTTCGGGATTGTAGGTATGGCAGCAGTCAGCATGAAAGACGGTCTGGTAAAGCTGCTTCGTAAAGATAGTCTGAAACATGGTATTAATGTATCTCTGAATGACAATAAGATCTCACTGGATTTTCATGTGATCGTATCTTATGGTGTAAGCATCTTAGCAGTGGCCGACAATCTGATTAGTAATGTAAAATATAAAGTCGAGCAGTTTACCGGTATGGAAGTAGAACATATTAACATCCTGGTAGAAGGCGTTCGCGTCATTGATTAGGATAGTAGGAGGAAACTTGAAGTGGTTACAAATATGATAGATGCCGGTAAACTGACCAAAATGTTTCTGGCAGGAGCTAAAAATCTGGAAGTAAAAAAGGAGTGGATCAACGAGCTGAATGTTTTCCCTGTACCGGACGGCGATACGGGAACCAATATGACATTGACCATCATGTCTGCAGCCAATGAGGTGCGCGGACTGGATAAACCCAATATGGAAAGTCTTGCAAAAGCAATCTCTTCCGGTTCATTAAGAGGTGCAAGAGGTAACTCCGGTGTTATTTTATCTCAGCTGCTTCGCGGTTTTACAAAAGGTATCCGCGATTACGATCAGCTTGATACCGTGATTTTTGCAGCGGCATTCCAGAAAGCGGTTGAGACAGCATATAAGGCGGTTATGAAGCCGAAGGAAGGTACTATTCTTACTGTAGCAAAAGGTATGAGTGAGAAAGCGGCAGAACTGGCGGCAGAAGTAGATGATTTTGCAGTATTTTTTGATGAGATTATCAAACATGGCGATTATGTATTGTCACAGACTCCGGAGATGCTGCCCGTATTAAAAGAAGCCGGCGTGGTTGACTCCGGCGGACAGGGTCTTATGGAAGTATGCCGCGGAGCGGTTGATGCTTTCCTTGGCAAAGAAGTAGACCTGACATTCGATGCACCGGTCACAAAGACGGTTACGACCACATCCACTGCGAATGTGGAAACAGCAGATATTAAGTTTGGTTATTGTACCGAGTTTATTATTTTACTGGAAAAAGAATTTACTGATAAAGATGAGATGGAGATGAAAGAATATCTGACATCTATCGGTGATTCCCTTGTTGTTGTGGCGGATGATGATATCGTGAAGATCCACGTTCACACCAACGATCCGGGCAATGCATTGCAGAAAGCCCTCACATATGGTCAGCTGTCACGCATCAAAATTGATAATATGCGTGAGGAACATCAGGAAAAACTGATCAAAGAGGCAGAAAAACTTGCTGCAGAACAGGCAAAAGGTCCGGAAAAAGAAGTGGGATTTATTGCTGTGTCCATCGGTGAAGGTATCGGTGAGATCTTTAAGGAACTGGGTGTGGATCAGCTGATCGAAGGCGGTCAGACCATGAATCCGAGTACAGAGGATATGCTCCAGGCGATTGATAAAGTAAATGCAAAAAATGTATTTATTTTCCCGAATAATAAAAACATTATCCTGGCTGCAAACCAGGCACAGGCACTTACCAAAGACCGCAATGTCTTTGTAGTTCCCACAAAGACCGTTCCTCAGGGTATTACGGCAATGATCAATTATGTTCCGGAATGCAGCGCCCAGGAGAATGCCGAGGCTATGCAGGAAGAAATCAAAAATGTAAAAACCGGTCAGGTTACTTATGCAGTCCGCGATACCCATATCGACGGACAGGAAATTCATGAGGGCGATATCATGGGTATTGGCGACAAAGGATTGCTTGCAGTAGGTACTGATATTGCTGAAGTTACAAAGGAAATGATCAGCAAGATGGTGGATGAGGATTCTGAACTGATCAGTATTTACTACGGTGAAGAATTCCCGGAAGAGGATGCGCAAACACTTGGAGAAGAGGTTGAGGATACTTACTCTGACTGTGATGTGGAAGTTCATTCCGGCGGACAGCCAATTTATTATTGTGTTGTATCAGTAGAGTAATATGCAGGGTGTTATGAGGGTCGCTGCGATTCCGCATAACACCTTGTTTTGCTTTTTTATGGATAAAATTGATAACAGGAAAAAGAAAAGCTGAAAATATGCTGCATTTCACAGTTGATTTTGCTTGAAATGTGCTCTTGAATAAAAGGAGAAGGTATGCAATTAACCGAGATCAAGGGAATCGGAGAAAAAACAGAAAAACTGTTTAGAAAGACCGGTGTAACTGCAGTGGAGGAGCTGCTGACCAATTATCCCACCGGATATGACCAGTACGGCGAACCGGTTTCCATCGGGGAATGCACGCCGGAACATAAATGGGCTGTTTTTGGAGCGATTCAGAAGAATCCGGATGTGAAAAAAATCCGCAGTCTATCGGTTATTACCACATATATCCGTGATGAGAGCGGAGTTCTTTCACTGACCTGGTTTAATATGCCCTATCTTCGCACGACTTTGAAAAGAGGCTGTCAATATGTATTTCGCGGAAAGGTGACAGAAAAAGGGGGAAGGCTGGTCATGGAACAGCCGGAAGTTTTTACACCGGCCGCATATGCGGAAAAGGTGCATCATCTCCAGCCAATCTATCATTTGACAAAGGGGCTGACGAACCGGGCCGTTCAGAAAGCGGTGACAGAAGCTCTTTCACTGCTTGGAGATCAGATCAGAGATGAACTTCCGGAGGAGCTGCGCCGGCATTATCATCTGATGGATTACCGGCAGGCGCTCGACTTCATTCACTTTCCGCCGAAAATGGAAGTGCTGATCGAGGCAAGACGTCGGCTGGTTTTTGAGGAATTTCTGCATTTTATCATAGGGATACGCCAGTTGAAAGAGTCACAGGCGGTTACAAAAAATCATTTTCCCATGAAAAAAGTGTGGCGGACGGAAGAAGTGATCGAGTCGCTTCCCTACGAACTGACTGGTGCCCAGAAACGTGTGTGGTTTGAGATGGAGCGTGATCTGAGCGGGGAACGTCTGATGTCCCGGCTGGTACAGGGCGATGTGGGAAGCGGAAAAACAATTCTTGCATTTCTGGCTATGATCATGAGTGCGGAAAACGGATATCAAAGTGCGCTGATGGCGCCCACAGAGGTGCTTGCAAAGCAGCACTATGAGGGATTTTGCAGGCTGATAGAAGAGCAGCATCTGGAACATATCCGTCCGGTGCTGCTGACCGGTTCCCAGACTGCTGCCCAGAAACGAAAAATTTACGAACAGATCGCGTCTGGGGCCGTGCAGGTGATTATCGGCACCCATGCACTGATTCAGGAAAAAGCAGAATATAAGGATCTGGCTCTGGTGATCACGGATGAACAGCACCGCTTTGGCGTGCGGCAGCGGGAACGGCTGGCTAATAAGGGATATCCGCCCAATATTCTTGTTATGAGTGCGACTCCGATTCCCCGTACATTAGCTATTATCCTGTATGGAGATCTGGATATATCTGTTTTGGATGAACTTCCGGCTGCGCGTCTTCCGATCAAAAACTGTGTGGTAAATACATCCTATCGGAATTCGGCTTACCGGTTTATGGAAAAACAGATTGCAGACGGCCGCCAGGTTTATATTATCTGTCCCATGGTGGAGCCAAGCGAAGAGGCAGAGGGCGAAAATGTTATAGAATACGGAGAAAAACTGCGAAGCATTTTTCCGGAAAATATACATGTTGGAATTTTGCACGGCCAGATGAAGCCGGCAGAAAAGACGGCTGTAATGGAATCTTTTCAAAAGAATGAGATACAGATACTAGTATCTACCACCGTTGTGGAAGTGGGTGTGGATGTGCCCAACGCAACGGTCATGATGATCGAAAACGCGGAACGGTTCGGTCTGGCGCAGCTTCATCAGCTGCGGGGCCGTGTGGGCCGTGGAAAATGGCAGTCTTACTGTATTTTTGTACAGGGAGACAACAAAAAGGAAACATCCAAACGACTTGAAATTCTGAACCATTCCAATGATGGATTTAAAATCGCTGCGGAAGATCTGAAACTGAGGGGACCCGGAGACTTTTTCGGGATCCGTCAGAGCGGAGAAATGGAATTTGCACTGGCGGATGTTATTCAGGATGCGGAAATTCTGAAGCAGGCGGCAGAAGCGGCTCCATATGTGGAACAGAAAATTACTTTGCACAGAGAGATCAATCTATGAAAAATAACATGCTATTCATTGAATTTGTAAGAGAACTGAAGAAAAGCCGGAATCGATTTTTGTCGCTTTTGCTACTTTCATTTCTGGGCGTAGCTTTTTTTACCGGAATCCGTGCGTCAGGACCGGATATGCGCATATCCGCAGACCGGTTTTATGACAGGACTTCCTTTTTTGATATAAGGCTGGTCAGTACACTGGGATTTACGGATCAGGAGATGGAAGCGCTTATGGAAATCGAAGGAGTTGAACAGGCGGTTCCGGGTTACAGCGCGGATGTTTACTGCAAAGAGAGGAATGATCAGTGGAGTCTGCATCTGATGAGTCTTTCAGATTCTATGAATCAGGTCACATTAAAAGACGGCCGGCTCCCAAAAGAAAAAGATGAATGCGTTGTGGATGAAAAGATGCTGGATGACGGTGTTTTTCATATTGGTGATACCATTACCATTGTTTCGAAAGAAGGGGAAATCACAGATACGCTTGCATCAGAGACTTTTACAATTGTGGGTTCAGGCGTCAGTCCCTGTTATCTGAGTTCTGACCGTGGAATCAGTTCAAGTGATTTCAGTGACATAGATTATTTTGTCATACTGCCGGAGGAGAGTTTTATTCTGGAAGCATACACAGATTTTTATATCAGCGTGACCGGTGCGGATGAACTGCTGTGTTATTCGGAAGAATATAAGAATTGTGTTGAAACCGTGGCGGAACGTATAGAGGAACAAAAAGATACATTTTGCAAAATGCGTCTGGAATCCTTTATAAATCAGTGTGAACAGAAAATCAGCGATACGGAACAGAATATTGCGGATGTCCGTGAAGACCTGGACAGCAGGCGGACGGAACTGGAAGAGGCCGAACAGCAGATAACGAATGACTGGACGGAATTTAATCAGAAAGAAGAGGAATTTAAAAAGGCGGAAGCGGCTCTGACACAGAAAGAACAGACCATATCTGCCGGGTGGGAGAAATACTACAGCGGTATCAGCTCTTATCAGAGCGGATTGAAGGAGATCGAAGAGGCGGAAAAAAATCTGCCGACCCAGGAGTCTCAGCTAAAAGAAGCGCAGAAACAGCTTGCGGAAGATCAGAAGAAATGGAATGAAGACAGCGATAAAAAGCTGAAAGAGCAGAAACTCAAACTTGCTCAGATAGAACTGCAGCTTTTGAATTCCCAGTTGTCTGCAATTGAGAGAGCTACATACGAAAAAACAAAACTTACTCTGAAAAAGAGTATTGAAAGTCTGGAAAAACAGAAAACGGAACTTCAGGAAAGGGCAGCGGAGCTTTATAATACAGAAAATGAACTGAAAAATACTTCGGCCCAGCTGAAACAGAAAGAAGAGCAGCTGGAGAAAAGCTACAGTTCCCTGATGAGTTCGTTCACTGAATTGGAAAAATCGGAATCGGAGCTTCACACAGCGCAGTCTGAGCTGGAGACGGATCGAAATGAATTGAATGATGCCCGGCTGGAACTGACTGAAAAAGAAGAGGCATTAGAAAAAGATAAAGCAGAATTTGCAGAAGAGGAATCAAATGCAGAAGCAGAGATCCTGAAATCACAGACCCGCATTGAAGATACCAAAAAAGAACTGGAAGAAGTCACGATGCCATCCCTTTCTGTTCTGGACCGAAACAGTGTGGAGACATATGTCTCATATGAGCAGGATGCAGAGCAGATCGATGCCATAGGAAATACCTTTCCCATATTCTTTTTGCTGATTGCGGTGCTGATCTGCATGATGACCATGAACCGTATGGTAGAGGAAAATCGGACACAGATCGGAACGTGGAAAGCTTTGGGGTATAAAAATACAGTGATTGCTTTCCAATATCTGATTTATGCATTTTTGGCCACATTTATCGGCAGTATGCTGGGAATGCTGCTCGGACAGCTTCTTCTTCCGAGGGCTGTTATTCATGCATATGGCACCGTATACAGTTATCTGCCGTCTGTTGCCACACCGATTCATCTGACTTATTCCGTAATTTCTGTTCTGGCGGCAGTTGGATGTACACTGGCAGTTACTGCAGCAGCGTGCGGCCGGACTGCATTTTCGGCACCAGCTGTTTTGATGCGTCCAAAAACACCAAAAGAAGGAAAGCGTATTTTTCTGGAACATATTAATTTTATCTGGAAACATCTGAGTTTTTTACATAAGTCCACATTCCGTAATCTGTTTCGTTATAAAAAACGTCTGGTTATGACTGTGCTGGGTATAGGTGTATGTACAGGATTACTGATAGCAGGTTTTGGATTGGAAGATTCCATCCATTCCATTGGAAACCTGCAGTACGGGGAAATATATACATATGACGGAACACTGACACTGGACGGAGCATGTTCTGAGGAGGCAGAGGAACAGCTGAGAAAGAAGCTGGATGTTTCTGAGCAGATTGAAAATTATCTGTTCCAGTATTCCGGGTCCATTGAGATCATATCCAACGGAAGAAAAAGGACAACGGATCTGCTCGTACCTGAAATACCTGGAAATATGACGGATTTTATCCGGCTTCGCAACCGGGTCACAGGGGAAAAATACGAACTGGACGCGGATGGGATTATTATTTCGGAAAAGCTGGCAAATATTCTGGGGGTTCAGGCTGGTGATCCGGTTCAGGTAAAAACAGATGATAAGAAATCAGCAGATCTAAAAGTAATTGCTGTTACAGAAAATTATTTCGGTCACTATGTTTATATGAGTCCGGAACTTTATGAAAAAGTATATGGAGAAAAACCATTTTATGACCATGTTTTTATGGATACAAAAGATACATCCGATGAAGCTGAAGCAGCCATCAGAGAAGCATGGATGAATCTGGACGCAGTGACAGAAATCAGTTTTCTGACAGAAGAGTCTGAACAGGCACAAAATAAGCTTGAAAGTATGGAGATGATTACCTATATTCTCGTGCTTGCCGCTGCGGTGCTTGCTGGAGTCGGGCTGTACGATCTGAATTATGTCAATATATGTGAACGCAGTCGTGAACTGGCTGTTTTGAAAGCATTGGGATTCCATGATATCGAAGTTTCCATGTATGTTTTCAGGGAAAATATCTGGCTTACACTGTTTGGCCTGGTGTTTGGTTCAGGTGTTGGAATGGTACTTCATCCATTGGCGGCAGCAACAACAGAAGTTGACAGAATTATGTTTGGCCGGAATATGGATCTGTCCGGTTTTGGGTGGAGCATCAGTCTGATCGTGCTTATTTCAGCACTTGTGAATTATGCGACCCATTACAAATTGACGAAAATTGACATAGCTGAATCTGCAAAAAGTACGGAATAGCCAAAAATTATTAAATTTGCCGGATTTTTCTTGAAATTAAAAATAAAACAGTGTATTCTTTGTGATGTTAATATTTGCAAGCATTTAAGGAGGACAAAAATGGCAGCAAAGAAAACAACAACAGCAAGAACAGCAGCAAAGACCGCTGCAAAGCCTGCTGCAGAAAAAGCAGCAGATGTAAAAGCAACCGTTGAAACCAAATCTGCAAAAGCAGTTGAAAAAGAAGTAGTAAAAGCAGAAGAGACAGTAAAAGCAGAACCTGAAAAAGAAGTAAAAACTGCTGCAAAAAAACCGACTGCAAAAAAGACACCCACAAGAAAACCGGCTGCAAAGAAACCGGAGAGAACCCAGGAAGTATTTGTACAGGTATTCGGACGTGAAGTTTCTTCCAAAACCATCATGGAAAAGGTTGAAGCTGCATGGGCTGCAATGGGAAACAAGGCAGATGATATGACTGACGTAAAAGTTTATATCAAACCGGAAGAATTCCAGGTATATTATGTAATTAACGGTGATGTGACCGGAAGCGTAGAAATGTAATTAACCAAAAAGAAAGACAGGCATCGAACGGATTCGAGCCTGTCTTTTTGTTTACTCAGTATTCAGCTTTTGCCTGAATCTGATTACTGCATGTTAGAACCGGTTCCGGCACCCTGAGACATCTGTCTTTCCTGTGCTTCGATCATTTTTTTGACCATGTAGCCGCCTACAGAGCCGTTTTCTTTTGAAGTAAGGTTACCATTGTAACCGTCACTTAACGGTACTCCGATTTCATTGGCAACTTCCATTTTGAAACGGTTCATTGCACTTTTTGCTTCCGGTACATTTACTCGATTAGAATTCTTAGCCATTGTAATAGCCTCCTTTGATTTCATCTTCGGTTTTTGGGTTTGTAACATTTATTTCGTTACTGACTTGTAACGTTTTTTGTTACGCTAGTAGTATATGTGATTTTCAAAAAGATACTCTGGCAGTATCTGTATTTTTTAACAATTTCTGCAGAAAAATATTGTGAGTTTTTTGATTGGACAAAATGAAGATTTATTAGTTTCGTATATATTTAAAAAAATATTTGTGTTTTATTTGGTTATTTGTTATACTTATCTTAGCGTTGAGAAAATGAGACAGAGGAGATGTGAAAAAGGAGTATGAATGTAGGAATTATTGCACATAACAGTAAAAAGAACTTAATTGAGGATTTCTGTATTGCATACAAGGGAATACTGAGCAGGCATGAGGTATATGCTACAGGAACAACCGGAAGACGTATTGAAGAGGTTACGAATCTCCATGTTCACAAGTTTCTTCCAGGCAGTCTTGGAGGAGACAAACAGTTTATTGAAATGATCGAGCGCGGTGATATGGATATGGTTATATTCTTTTACAATCCGAATATGATCACACCAAAGGAACCCAGCGTTACAGGAGTGTCCCGTGCATGTGACCAGTATAATATTCCGGTCGCAACAAACATTGCTACCGCAGAGATGCTGATTCTCGGTCTGGGACGGGGCGATCTCGACTGGCGTATGATGCGCTGACGGTCACCATGAGAGTGATCGCTGGCAAGGCCAGAAGTTTAAAATTAAAAACACTGGATACCATGGAAACGAGACCGACACAGGATCGGACAAAGGAGACGCTCTTTAATGTGCTCCAGCCGATGCTTGCCGACTGTCGTTTCCTTGACCTGTTCTCAGGAAGCGGAGGTATTGGGATTGAGGCATTGAGCCGCGGGGCTTCCCACGCGGTGTTTGTTGAGCGCAATCCAAGGGCAGTTGCGTGCATTGAAGAAAATCTGCGCTTTACAAAACTGGCTTCAGATGCTAAAGTGTATCGTGGCGATGTGATGACCATACTGTCACAGCTGGAAGGCCGCGCATGTTTTGATATGATTTTTATGGATCCGCCCTACAATCAGCTGCTTGAAAAACAGGCGCTTATCTTCCTGGCAAAAAGCAGTCTGATCCATCGCGATACCGTTATAATCGTCGAGGCTTCTCTTCAGACTGATTTCTCTTATTTGAAGGAGCTTGGACTTGAGGCATATAAATACAAAAAATATAAGACAAATCAGCATGTGTTTATTCAAATGACTGACGAAGATGTACAGAAATAAGGAGTAATTATGGTAAAAGCTGTATATCCGGGTTCCTTTGACCCGGTTACATACGGACATCTGGATGTGATTAAGCGCGCATCGGTGCTTTTTGACGAGATAATTATTGGTGTTTTGCATAATTATCGAAAAAGTCCGTTGTTTTCTGTAGAGGAACGTGTTAATATACTAAAAGAGGTCACAAAAGACATTCCGAATATTACAATAAAGGCTTTTGAAGGACTTTCGGTTGATTTCGTAAGAGAATGCGGCGCACAGGTCATTGTGCGTGGTTTGCGTGCGATTACGGATTTTGAATATGAGCTTCAGATGGCTCAGACAAACCGCATACTGGAGCCTCAGATTGATACCATGTTTTTAACGACCAGTTTGGAGTATGCCTATCTGAGTTCAACAACGGTCAAGGAAGTGGCTCTTTTTGGCGAAGATATTTCCAAATTTGTTCCGCCTTATGTTGCAGAACAGATTCATAAAAAGTTAAAAACCAAGGAAGAATAAGAAGAACAGGAGAGAATAAAATGAGCAGTAGAATTGAGCAGATTATTGAGGAAATCGAAGAATATGTAGAAAGTTGTCGATTTCAGCCATTATCTACAACAAAGATCGTTGTGAATAAAGAAGAACTGGAAGAACTGTTGCGTGAGCTTCGTCTGAAAACTCCGGACGAGATCAAACGCTATCAGAAGATCATCAGCAACAAAGATGCGATTCTGGCAGATGCACAGGCAAAAGCAGACGGCATTATCGCAGATGCAGAAGCAAAGGCAAAAGAGCTGGTAAGCCAGCATGAAGTTATGCAGCGCGCCTATACACAGGCAAATGAGACCATCAATGCAGCAAATGCGCAGGCACAGGACATTCTGGACTCTGCAACCACAGATGCCAACAGTATCCGTCTCAGCGCAATTACCTACACCGATGATATGCTTGAGAATCTGAGTAATATTATGGAAGCAACGCTGAACGATGCCGGTGCAAAATACAACAGCTTTATGGAATCTCTTCAGGGATGCTATTCCGTAGTAAAACAGAACAGAGCAGAACTTGCTCCGCAGACATCTCAGGCAGCGCTCAGCTCACTGGAATATGACGAAGCTGATACGGAAGAATAATTCAGAGATCAGCAGTACCACAACTGTATAAATACATTTACCAATGATATATGGCTTGATTGAAAGGGGTGTTCCTATGAGCATCCCTTTTATTTGTGCCATTGTGGAAAAACCGCCGAATGCGGTGCATCCCATGGCCGCCAGCCATTTCATATGTATGGAGTAGGGGGCGGATTTCAGCAGATCCAGCCCATTGGTCATTTCAAGGATGGACGAGATCAGATATTTGAGATTTCCGGTCCAGCTGAATAATTTTACTGCAAATGCAGACAAAATAGAGAAGAGGATCACATATCCGCCCACACGTATCATCGTGGAAAATCCATCTACAATACTGTAATCGACCAGCTGCATAAAAGACTGGTTGGTTTCTGCACAGACGATCCGTGTATTTGTCATGTTCTGTTTTTGCGGCAAAAAGCGGATGATACATGCGGTAATAAGGGTAGCCCCGTAAAAAATGCAAAACACCGGTATCAGCAAGGCAGGGTTATCCAGCGTATAAATCGTCAGATAACTGGCCAGAAAAGCCGGACTTGCCTGATTGGCGGTCATGAGGAGGTCATCGGCTTCCTTTTTTGATATCTGATTGCGAAGAAAAAGATCAGCGGTAATTTTTGCTCCGGCCGGATAACCGCACAGATGCCCCATGCATAAAGCATAGATACCCATGGGACTGAAACCCAGAAAGCGTTTTGTCCATGCGGAAATTTTTCCGGAACCGGATGCATGGTGTCCCATATTGCCGAGCAGAGAGATCAGAAGATTGGAACAGATTATAAAGGGCAGGAGCGATGGAATCAGCTGCTCAAACCATAAGAGCAGACCCCGTTTTGCAGCATCAAAAATCATAGCGAAGCCTCGTTTTTTTATATATATAATATGACTCGCAATTCATGATTATTTGTGCTACAATGAAAAATAATGATGTTTGGGTCAAAAGGTATTTTGACCCCCTTGATACCTACGGATCGCTCCGCATTTTATGTTCCCGTAATTTGGGTATCAAAAGTAATAATTTGAATTGGCTTTTATGGAAAGCCGGAAGAGAAAACAAAAAATAAGCAGCAGGAAAAGGAAGGAAGATTATGGCAGTACTGGAAAATCTGAAACCGGAAAAAGTCTTTTATTATTTTGAAGAAATTACAAAGATTCCCCATGGATCTTTTCATACAAAAGAAATCAGTGATTATCTTGTTCAGTTTGCAAAAGACCGCAATCTGAACTATGTGCAGGACGAAGCAAACAACGTGGTAATTTACAAACCGGCAACGCCGGGGTATGAACAGGCACCGGTCACCATCATTCAGGGACACAGCGATATGGTGTGCGTAAAAACGGCAGATTCAGATCATGATTTTTCAAAAGATCCGCTGGATCTGGCTATTGATGGAGACAGGATTTATGCAAAAGGCACTTCTCTTGGCGGTGATGACGGAATTGCGGTTGCATATGCGCTGGCGATTCTGGATTCCGATGATATCGCCCATCCGGCTCTTGAAGTGGTCATTACCAGCGATGAAGAAGTAGGACTTCTTGGTGCGGGCGCACTTGATAAATCCGTATTAAAAGGTACTTTTATGCTGAACCTGGATTCCGAAGAAGAAGGAACGCTGCTGGCTGGCTGCGCGGGCGGAATGTCTGCGGTAAGTTCCATTCCGGTAGGTTATCGCAAAGTCAGCGGAACCATGATCACCCTGTCTCTTCACGGTCTTCTTGGCGGTCACTCTGGTGTTGATATCAATAAAAACCGTGGAAATGCCATTGTTCTGATGGGACGATTTTTGTATGAGCTGGCTGAAAAAACAGATTATCATCTGGTTGATGTTTCCGGCGGCATGCAGGACAATGTAATTCCGAAAGCGTGTGCGGCCCATATGGTTGTGGATGATTCTGATATTCAGACAGTTCTGGATGCAGCTGCTGCGTTCCGGAAAAATATAAGAAGTGAATACGATGGAAGTGATGGAAATATGGAGATGGCTGTGGAACAGGGAGAATCTTCCGAGTATGAAGTTCTGGTTCCTTCTTCCAAAGCAAAAGTTATTTTCTATCTTATGAATATACCGAACGGAATCCAGAAGATGAGCGGTCAGATATCCGGTCTTGTGGAAAGTTCCACCAACCTGGGCATTTTCCGGGTGGAAGAGGGTATGATGTACGGAAAGTCCAGCACACGAAGCAGCGTATCCAGCGCCAGAAAGGCAATCGGTGACAAAATCTGTTTTCTGACCGAATTTTTAGGCGGAGAATACGACGAAGAGGGCGCTTATCCCGCATGGGAATACAATCCGGATTCAAAGCTCCGTCCATTGATGGTTGATGTATACGAGAAACTTTACGGGCAGAAACCAGCAGTAGAAGTGATCCACGCCGGACTGGAGTGCGGTCTGTTTTTTGAAAGCATGCCGGGGCTTGACTGCGTTTCTTTCGGGCCGGATATGGAAAGCATTCATTCAACCGAAGAGAAAATCAGCATTTCTTCCGTTCAGAGAACCTGGGAATATCTGCTGGCCGTTTTAAAAGAAATCAAGTAGTAAACAGGAAGTAATAGGTGAGGATTATGGAGATTCAATTATGGCGGGAACTGCTGGATCCGTACCATCTGGCGGTTGAGGAACTGACGTGCAAATTCAGACATCTGATTGATGAATATCACAACAGAAATATGTACTGTCCGATCGAAAATGTGATCGGGAGAGTAAAAAGCGTCTCCAGCATATTGGATAAACTTCAGAAAAAAAACATTCCCTTTGCGGAAATGGAAAAACAGGTAGAGGACATTGCAGGCATCCGCATCATCTGTCAGTTTGTAGAGGATATTGATAAAGTGGCAGATCTGATTCGCGCCAGAGAAGACATTCGATTTAAGCATGAAAAAGATTATCTTCATCATATGAAACCGAGCGGATACCGCAGTTATCATATGATCGTTTATTATACGGTTCAGACACTGAAGGGACCGAAGGAACTGCAGGTAGAACTGCAGATCCGTACCATGGCCATGGACTTCTGGGCAACCATTGAGCATTCCCTTCAGTACAAATATAAGAAAAATATACCGGAGCACGTGGTGGAACGTCTCACGAAAGCAGCAGATGCGATCGTAGCTCTTGACAATGAAATGTCTTCTGTGCGCAGTGAGATCATGGATGCGCAGAACTCATCTCAGATACAGATGAACATTGTAACGGATATTTTGAACAATATTGAAAATCTGTATAAACTGACAAATAAGCGTGAAGTCATGAAAATACAGGATGAGTTTTACAAGATATACGAAACACATGACCTGGAGCAGCTGGCCCGTTTTCACAAACAGCTGGATATTATCGCAGAGGGCTACCGGGCTCAGGCTGTAACCAAAAGCATATAGAGGATAAAGTATGGAATTACCAATTGGATATCAGGAGGCTATGAAAGATCTGCTTGGGGAAGAATATGAGGCATTTCTCGCCTGCATGGAAATCCCCAACTACAACGGTCTCCGTGTAAATACAAATAAAATAAGCTGCGAAGAATTTGAGAAAATCTGTCCATTCTCAATCAAACCGGTTCCGTGGATTGAGAATGGATACTATTATGATACACGAAAAGATCAGCCGGCAAAACACCCTTATTATTATGCAGGACTGTATTATCTGCAGGAACCAAGTGCCATGACACCGGCCAACCGGCTTCCGGTGGAACCGGGGGACCGTGTCCTTGATCTCTGTGCGGCGCCGGGCGGAAAGGCCACAGAACTGGGTGCAAAATGCGCCGGAAAAGGCATTTTGTATGCCAATGACATCAGCCGGACCAGATGCCGCGCCCTTTTGAAAAACCTGGAACTGATGGGAATCGGCAACCTGTATGTGACAAATGAGACACCGGAAAATCTGTCCGCCCGTTTCCCGGAGTATTTTGACAAGATTCTGATCGATGCGCCCTGCTCCGGAGAGGGTATGTTCCGCCGGGAACCGTCCATGATCGGTCATTGGGAAAAACAGGGGCCGGAATTTTACCATAATTTGCAGAAAAACATAGTGACAAATGCAGCTACCATGTTAAAGCCGGGCGGCATGATGCTGTATTCCACCTGTACTTTTTCAAAACTGGAAAATGAAGGAACCATTCAGTATCTTCTGGAACAGGTCCCGGAACTGCATCTGGTGCAGATGAAACCATATGAGGGCTTTGCGGAAGGTCTTGGTGACTGCCATGACTGTGTACGTATTTTCCCGCACAAAATGCAGGGTGAGGGACATTTTCTTGCACTTCTGCAAAAAGGAGAAAAACCGGCTGAACGGATTTCTTATGACGAAACGAATACAGACGAACTGCCGAAAGAGGCAGAAGAATTTTTTGCCCATGTAAAAGTAAGACCGGGAACTTCTTTCCGCCAGGAAAAAGAACATCTGGTGGCACTCTGGGATCACACAGAGCCCCAGCGCGGTCTTCATTATTTCCGAACCGGCCTGTACCTTGGTCAGATCAAGAAAAACCGGTTTGAACCAAGCCAGGCACTGGCCATGTATCTGAAAAAAGATGGGTTTGATCAGGTGGTTGACCTGAAAGCAGACGATCCCCGTGTAGTCAAATACTTGAAAGGGGAGACCATTGAGACAGAAAGTGATAAAAAAGGCTATCATCTTGTCTGTGTAGACGGATATCCGCTGGGCTGGGGAAAAGTGGTAAATCATATGGTGAAAAATAAGTACAACCCCGGCTGGCGCTGGCAATAGGAGAATTATGCTAAGAGACAAAGAAGCAATTATTTTTGATCTGGACGGCACGCTGGTGGATTCCATGTGGATGTGGAAGCAGATCGATATCGAGTACCTTGGGCGATACGGGATCGATCTTCCGCCGGATCTTCAGCGTGTCATTGAAGGATTCAGTTTTAATGAGACGGCCCACTATTTTAAAAGGGAATTTCAGATTCAGGAGAGCATTCCGGAGATTCAGGCAATCTGGCTTCAGATGGCCAGCGATAAATATAAGCACGAGGTGCCGCTGAAAAAGGGTGCAAGAGAATTTCTGGATTATGCAAAGAAAAAAGGACTGAAACTGGCGATCGCATCCAGCAACAGTCTGGATCTGATTGAAGATGTGCTGAATGCACATCATATTTTGCATTATTTCGATGCGGTCTGTACCTGTGACGATGTAAAAAACAGCAAACCGGCGCCGGATGTATATCTGCATGCAGCAGAAAAAATCGGTGTAAAGCCGGAAAAATGTCTTGTATTCGAAGATATTGTCAAGGGAATACAGGCAGGAAAAGCCGCCGGTATGAAAACCATTGCCGTAAAAGATGCTTACAGCCAGGATACGGACAGTGAAAAGAGAAAGCTGGCGGACTATTTTATTGAAGATTATTCCGAATTGATTCAAGAATATGATTTTGTCTATGTTCTGGGTGATGTATATGTAGATCACCCTTCTTTTGGTGCAGCCATTATCCGCCGGACACTGGAGGGCTCCGGCTATTCGGTTGCGGTCATTGAACAGCCGGACTGGAAGCATGTGGAGAGCATAAAAAAATACGGGGAGCCCCGCCTTGGATTTCTGGTTTCTGCCGGTAATATGGATTCCATGGTGAACCATTATACCGTTGCAAAGAAACACCGAAGTACGGATGCATATTCCATCGGCGGAAAGATGGGATGCCGTCCGGATCGCGCCGTGACGGTATACAGCAATCTGATTCGTCAGGCCTATAAGCATACACCGGTTATTCTGGGCGGAATCGAGGCCAGCTTAAGACGTATGGCTCACTATGATTACTGGAGTGATTCGGTCAAACGTTCGGTGCTGCTGGATTCCGGCGCGGATCTGATTTCCTATGGTATGGGCGAACGTTCTATTGTGGAAATTGCGGATGCATTGAACAGCGGATTGAAGATATCAGATATTACTTTTATTGCAGGTACCGTATACCGGTCAAAAAGCTATGAACATATTCCGAATCCGGTTATTTTGCCTTCATACGAAGAAATCTGTGCCCATAAAAGTGCATACGCGGAAAGCTTCCGCCAGCAGTATCAGAATATGGATGCTTTTAACGGAAAAACACTTGTGGAGCCCTATGAACGTCAGGGCTATGTGATTGCCAACCCGCCGGCGAAACCATTGACTCAGACGGAGATGGATGATGTCTATGATTATCCTTATGATAAAAATCTTCCGGATATCCCGGCAGTCCAGGAGATACGGTTCAGTATAACCAGCAACCGGGGCTGTTTCGGCGGATGCAATTTCTGTGCTCTGGCATTCCATCAGGGCAGAATCGTACAGACAAGAAGCCATGAATCCATCTTAAAAGAGGCGGAAAGTTATACAAAAGACAAAGATTTCAAAGGATATATTCACGATGTGGGCGGACCTACGGCGGATTTTCGCCAGCCATCCTGTAAAAAGCAGATGGAAAAGGGCGTCTGTACCAACCGGCAGTGTCTGGTTCCGTCTCCCTGCAAAAATCTGGAAGCCACTCATAGGGATTATATTCAGCTTCTGCGGAAACTGCGGAAAGTGCCGGGCGTGAAAAAAGTCTTCATCCGTTCCGGTATCCGCTTCGATTATGTGCTTGCAGATAAAGACGATACCTTTTTACGGGAACTTGTTCAGCATCACGTAAGCGGTCAGCTCCGTGTGGCACCGGAGCATGTGTCAGACCGTGTGCTGCAGGCGATGGGAAAACCGGAACACAAAGTATATCAGACATTTTTAAAGAAATTTGATGCCATGAACAAATCCTGCAATAGAAAGCAGTATGCGGTTCCGTATTTCATGTCCTCCCATCCGGGCTGCACCCTGAAAGACGCGGTAAGTCTGGCGGAATACGTACGAGACCTCGGTTTTACACCGGAACAGGTACAGGATTTTTATCCGACACCTTCCACCGTTTCCACCTGCATGTATTATACCGGACTTAATCCATTTACCATGGAACCGGTCTATGTGCCGAAGAATCCTCATGAGAAGGCCATGCAGCGGGCTCTGATCCAGTATAAAAATCCCCAGAACCGGGCACTGGTCATGGAAGCGCTGAATGAGGCAGGACGCACAGATCTGATCGGTTACGGGCCAAAATGTCTGATCCGCCCGGATCAAAGCAGAAATGACCGGGGATCCCACATGAAAAATGAGAAGTCAAAAAATGCACAAAGAGAGACAGGGATGAATCCGAATACTCGGCCAAAAAAGAGAAAAACCATCCGAAACGTGCACAAGAAAAAATAATGTGTTAGAATATGATTTTACAGGTATTGACTGGAATGGAAATGTTTTTCTGTAAAAACGGATTTTAATACGAGATTGGAGCGAACATGAAAGAAGGTAAAAAAGGAGATTTTCATTACATTAAAAATGAAAAGAGGAGAAGAATTCTGAAAACACTCCTGTATTTTGCGGTTCCTTTGATTGCACTGATCATTGGTATCATGATTTATAAGACCAAAACCAATATTGTTACTGTCATTGCAGTAGTCGGTATGCTGCCTGGATGCAAGTCTCTGGTGGGAACGATTATGATATTTATGTATCAGTCCATGGATGAAGAAAAATATAAACGGGTAGAAGAGCGAAAAGGAAGTCTTACCATGGTGTATGAGATGGTGCTGACCAACTATGAGAAAAACGCTTATGTGGACACCTTTGCAATCTGCGGAAATCAGGTCATCGGCTATTCCAGTGATAAAAAGATCGACCTGAAATACGTGGAGGAGCATACACAGAAAATTCTTCACCACAATGGATACAAAGTAAATGTAAAAATCTTTAAAGATTTTCAGCCCTTCCTGGATCGGCTCCATTCTCTGAACGAGCATGCGGATGGCCTGCGGGCAAATATTCCGTATACCCCGGATGAAAATTATCCGGATCTGAGCAGAGAAGAGATGATCAAACATACCATTCTTGCTATTTCATTATAGAGGTACATCATATGCAGACAATAACGGCAAATAAAAACGATGCCGGTCAGCGTCTGGACAAGTTTCTGGCAAAATATATGACCCAGGCGCCCAAAAGCTTTTTTTACAAAATGCTTCGCAAAAAGAATATTGTATTAAATGGAAAAAAGGCCGCCGGAAATGAGATTCTGGCGGTCGGCGATGAGATCCGTCTGTTTTTGTCCGACGAGACCATTGAAAAATTCCGTGCAAAGGAGCAGGCATCTTATCCGGTCACCGATCTGTCCATTCTTTATGAGGATGAGCATATTGCGCTGATCAATAAGCCGGCCGGGATGCTTTCACAGAAAGCAGATGACGATACTCCCTCTCTGGTTGAGTATTTTATCGGATATCTGATTTCCTCCGGCCAGTTGAAGGAGGCAGAACTGAGCCGTTTCAAACCTTCGGTCTGCAATCGTCTGGACCGCAATACCAGCGGGATCGTGGCGGCCGGAAAGACCCTTTCCGGACTTCAGAATCTGTCGGAACTTTTTCGAGAACGAACGCTGGACAAATATTATTACGCATTTGTAAAGGGACGACTTGAAAAAGGGGCGCATATTCACGGCATTCTGAAAAAAGATCATGGAAAAAATCAGGTCATGATTCAGATTTGTGATGAAAAATCCGCAAAAGGGCAGGAAGGCTATATCGAAACATCTTATGAACCGGTTGCACAGACCCCGTATATGACACTGTTAAAAGTAAAGCTGATCACCGGAAAGACGCATCAGATAAGAAGTCATCTGGCCAGTATCGGACACCCCATTGCAGGCGACCGGAAATACGGTGACCGGAAAACCAATCAGTTTTATGAGAAAAAATATGGTCTCAAAGATCAGATGCTTCATGCCTGTGAACTGCATTTTCCGGAAAAAGGCATACCGGAATCCCTGCAGTATCTGAGCGGACAGACCTTTCAGGCACCCATTCCGGCATGGTACCGGGCCGTATTGGACGGGGAAGGCATAAAGGAGATTTAAAAGGAGAGTTGAAAATGAAAGAAAATCCAAAACCAAAGCAGAACGGCAGCGGAGATATTTTGCATGAATTGCTGGACTATCTGAAAATGATTGCCATTGTTGTGGTAGTTGTTTTTGTTTTGAACGAATTTGTTATCATCAATGCAAAGATACCATCGGAGTCCATGGAAAATACGATCATGGTGGGCGATCAGATCATCGGCAACCGGCTGGCCTATGTGTTTAATGATCCACAGCGCTATGACATTGTCATTTTCCGCTATCCGGATGATAAATCTCAGTATTATATCAAACGAATCATCGGTTTGCCTGGTGATACCATCGAGATTACCGACGGAAAAGTATACATAAACGGTTCTGATACGCCTCTGGATGACAGTTTCTGTCCGGAGGTTCCCAGCAGCCGCGGCGATACGGAAGAGGGAGAAGTATATGTAGTGCCGGAAGACTGCTATTTTATGCTCGGTGACAACCGAAATGTATCCAAAGATTCCAGGTACTGGAACAATCCTTATGTAATACGGGAAGACATTCTGGGAAAAGCAGTATTCCGTTACTGGCCGGTTACGGAATTTGGCCTGATTGAATAACCGATTGGGAGGAAATGTATGGGAACCTGGAATTCAAGAGGGCTTCGCGGATCTACGCTGGAAGACCTGATCAACCGGACGATTGAGCAGTATCGGGAACGCCGCCTCGCCGTCATCCAGAAAGTTCCGACTCCGATCACTCCGGTGAATATTGACAAATCAACTCGCCATATTACACTGGCCTATTTTGATAAGAAATCGACGGTTGACTATATTGGAGCAGTCCAGGGAATCCCGGTCTGCTTTGATGCAAAGGAATGTGCATCGGATACCTTCCCGCTCCAGAACATTCATGAACATCAGGTTTCATTTATGCAGGAGTTTGAAGCGCAGGAGGGCATTTCCTTTCTTTTGATCTATTTTTCTCATCGTAACTGTTATTACTATATGAGATGCAGCGAGATGATGAACTTCTGGAACCGGAGTCTGCAGGGCGGAAGAAAAAGTTTTCTGCTCACAGAACTGGACGAACGCTATTTTCTCCCGGAAAAAAACGGATTTCTGGTGCCCTTTCTGGATGGAATCCGGCAGGATCTGGAAGATAGGGATTGACATTTAATTTTTAATTCTATATAATCATTGTAATTTGTTTTTGTAACAGATTAGCGAATTAGCACTTTAAAACACTAAAGGAGAAGAGAGATGCAGCGATTATTTCATACGCCGGAAGGCGTCCGTGATGTATACGGAACCGAATGTAAACAGAAAAGGACATTACAGGAAAAACTCCATCGTGTTTTTCATAAATATGGATATCAGGATATTGAGACACCTACCTTTGAGTATTTTGATGTATTCAGCAAAGAAGTGGGAACGATCCCGTCAAAAGATCTGTACAAATTTTTTGACCGCGAAGGAAATACTCTGGTTTTGAGACCTGATTTTACGCCGTCCATAGCCAGAGCAGCGGCCATGTATTTTGAAGAAAAAGATATGCCGGTACGCCTTTGCTATCAGGGCAGTACCTTTGTGAACAATTCCAGCTACCAGGGAAGACTGAAAGAATCCACGCAGATGGGCGTTGAGTTCATTGGTGACTCCGATGTCTCAGCTGATGTGGAAGTGATCTCCATGGCGATCGAAACACTTCTCGCAGCCGGATTAAAGGAATTTCAGGTCAGCATCGGACAGGTGGAATTTTTCAAGGCGCTGATTGAAGAAGCTGCTGTGGATCAGGAAACCACGGAAAATCTTCGTGCACTGATTTCCAGCAAAAACTTTTTTGGCGTAGAAGAAATTCTGGATGGCCTTGATCTTCGTGACGGCCTGAAAGAAGCATTTCTGCAGCTGCCCCAGCTCTTTGGCGGTGTGGAAGTACTGGAACAGGCCCGTCTTCTTGCCAATAACGGAAGATCCAGAGAAGCTATCCGGCGCCTTTCTTCCATATATGGCATGCTTCAGGAAAAAGGTCTGGAACGGTATGTTTCCTTTGATTTTGGTATGCTGAGCAAATACCAGTATTATACCGGAATTATTTTCCATGCATATACCTACGGTACCGGAGAACCGATCGCAAAAGGCGGCCGTTATGACAATCTGATGGCACATTTTGGAAAACCGGAACCGGCAGTTGGATTTGGAATCACCATGGAACAGCTGATGATCGCCATGTCCAGACAGAATATTTGCATAGCAGAAGATGAGGAGGCATAGAATCCATGAGATATTTAACATTTGCTCTGGGTAAGGGAAGACTTGCGCACAAAACCCTGGAACTGTTTGAACAGATCGGCATTACCTGCGAAGAGATGAAAGACAAAGATTCCAGAAAACTGATTTTTGTAAACGAAGAACTGAAATTAAAATTCTTTTTATCAAAGGGCCCGGATGTTCCCACCTACGTGGAATACGGTGCTGCGGATATCGGAATCGTCGGAAAAGATACGATCATGGAAGAGGGCCGCAAGCTTTTTGAAGTGATGGATCTTGGATTCGGAAAATGCCGTATGTGCGTATGCGGACCGGAAAGTGCAAGAGACCTGCTGGCGCATAATCAGCTGATCCGTGTGGCTACCAAATATCCGGTGATCGCAAAAGATTATTTTTACAATAAAAAACATCAGACCGTTGAGATCATCAAACTGAACGGCTCCATCGAACTGGCGCCGATCGTGGGTCTGTCTGAGGTAATTGTTGACATTGTTGAGACCGGAAGTACTTTGAGAGAGAACGGACTTACCGTTCTGGAAGAAATCTGTCCCCTTTCTGCCCGCATGGTGGTAAATCAGGTGAGCATGAAGATGGAATATGAGCGAATCTCAAAGATCATTCATGACTTGAAAGAGGTAATCAAATGAAAAAAGTAAAACTGACAAAAGAAAGTATAAAGGGCATTCTGGAACACATGCTCAAAAGAAGCCCGGCCAGCTATCCGGCTCAGGAACAGGCTGTAGCTGAGATCCTTGAAAATGTGAGAAACAACGGTGACGAAGCACTGTTTGGTTATACCAAAAAATTCGATCAGGTAGAACTGACTGCGGACACCATTCAGGTCACGGAAGAGGAAGTGGAAGAAGCGTACGCAGCAATTGAACCGGAACTGATCGAAGTAATCCGTAAAGCACTGGTCCGCATCCGCGCTTACCATGAAAAACAGAAACAGAACAGCTGGTTTGATACAACAGAAGACGGTACCATGCTGGGTCAGAAAGTAACCGCACTGAATCGTGTAGGTGTCTATGTGCCGGGCGGAAAAGCCGTATATCCATCTTCGGTACTGATGAATATCGTTCCGGCAAAAGTAGCCGGGGTATCAAAAATTGTTATGGTTTCCCCGCCGGGAAAAGACGGAAAGCTGAATCCGGCCACACTGGTCGCAGCAAAAGAAGCCGGTGCAGATGAAGTTTACAAAGTAGGCGGAGCCCAGGCGATCGCGGCACTTGCATACGGTACAGAGAGCATTCAGAAAGTAGATAAAATCGTAGGACCGGGCAATATTTTCGTGGCCCTTGCAAAAAAAGCCGTATACGGAAATGTAAGTATCGATTCTGTAGCCGGCCCAAGCGAAATCCTTGTTCTGGCAGATGAGACGGCAAATCCGCGCTTTGTAGCGGCAGACCTGCTGTCACAGGCCGAACATGATGAACTGGCTTCTGCTGTTCTCGTTACCACAAGTGAAGAACTGGCAGAAAAAGTGGAAAAAGAAATCGAAGGATTTTTACAGGTACTGTCCAGAAGCGAAATCATCCGCAAATCACTGGACAACTTTGGATTTATTCTGATCGCGGACAACATGGATGATGCGATCGATGCAGTGAACGAGATTGCATCCGAACATCTGGAAATCGTCACAAAAGACCCGTTCCAGGCAATGACCAAAATCCGCAACGCAGGCGCAATTTTCATCGGAGAATATTCCAGCGAACCGCTGGGCGACTATTTTGCAGGTCCGAACCACGTACTTCCGACCAATGGAACCGCAAAATTCTTTTCGCCGCTGGGTGTTGACGATTTCATCAAAAAGAGCAGCGTAATCTATTTCAGCAAAGAAGCACTGGATCCGCTGCATGAAGATATCATTAAATTCGCAAAAGCAGAGCAGCTGACCGCTCA
>JAXJSH010000019.1:0-6830 GCA_036310185.1 Lachnospiraceae bacterium
GAATAACCTCCAATGACCAGTAATTAGCGTCTAAAATCAGTAAAAATAAGATTCCGGTCTGCTGAAAAGCCGTTAGAAATAAAAAAAACGTATGCAAGCACCTATAATCTACACAAAAATAAAATTCTATCCGACAGCATATTCCGACACAAAATAAAACAGATGATATCGTCTCCAACTCATATCACCTGTAATTTTTTCTATCGTAATCTGATTTTTGCATGATGGTTTTATTTTTCAAGCATTCACATTCCCATACCATGAAGAAAAATTTCTGATAAAAACAGTTCAAAAAATCATACCTATAAAAAAGTAATCACTCAATCCTTCATGCTATTACATACCACAAATCAATAAAGGAAACGGATTTGCTACCGTACTACATTTTACTTAGTTGTGGGTGCTTCGTTTCCTTTTCTTTTTTAATATCTGGGATTTTTCACGTCTTAGCTTAATTTCACTCGTTTAGACACGCTAAAATAGGATCTATATATTTTTTATCAGAAATATCATAAGAGGATGCAATCATTTTCACCATGACCTCCTCTTCTTCTGTCTTATTCTTCTTCGCCTTCAGTGTTTTTATGAACATCTTCATCATAAGTTTTGAGGCTGCTGACATCTTCTCATAATTGAATCCGCCTGGACAATAAAACACATTTACCTTTTCCCATTGTGCATCATTGAAGTTTTGTCTGAGAGCCTGCTCAATTTCAGGATTTTCTATTGGACTTCCACCTACGCAAAATGCAATGAGCTTTTTCCCACTCCATTTATCTATATTCCCTTTAAACCAGCTAAGCTTACTGATTCCTCCTGCACATGCCCAGCCACCAAAAATAATGGCGTCATATTCATCCATACTTTTCTTTTTCGCTTCGGTCAACTCAAAGCAATCAGCACCTGCTGCCTCTGCGATCCATTCTGCATAACGTCTGGTAAATCCTGTCTGGGAATTATAAATCACAACTGTTTTCATTGCTTTAAATCTCCTCTTTCATTCTCTTCAGATTATTTTCTATTTTAGAAATAATACTGTATGCCTGGCCTATTTCTTCATCAGAGATACCATTATACAGATACTCCATAAAACTCTTTTCTTTTTCATAATACTTGTCTGACATGCGCAATGCGTTTTCTGTCAGATATACGCGCCACTTTCTTTTATCTCCTTCGTCGACTTCGAAACGAATCAGCTGTTTCTTCTCTAAACTGTTTAAAATTTCTTTCACATTCTGTCTTGTACATCCCATTGTCCTGGCCAGTTCATTTGCAGTAGGCGCTTGATCCTGATACAGATTCATGCATGCAAGTAAGAAAAACTGCTTGCAGCTGATTTCCTCGTAGAAGGAATCGCCTACTGCCTGAAGTCTGTTATGAAATGCAAAAAACAATCCAAACAAAGCATATTTGTGATCCATCATTTGTAAAACATCAGATGCCTTCATTGCCCCTCCATATATGCAATATATTGCCTTTTTTTATAATAACACACTTTTACGCAATGTCAATAATGTTTTTCCTTATTCCATTTCCCTCAACTCTCTTCGCAATAAGTCACTCCCTTATTGGCAAAATCACGATACCGTGATATAATACAGATTGCAGGAAGGGAGGTTGATTTTAAGATGCCGGTGTTGTCAAGATTTTACGGAATTATCATCAGAATGTATTTTCTGCAGAGTGAGCATAACCCACCTCATATCCACGCAATCTATAACGAGGATGTGGCTGCAATCGACTTTATGACCGGTGATGTGTTGGAGGGGCATCTTCCACCAAAAGCTTTGGCGATGGTGCGGGAGTGGATCTCTTTCACAGGAACACTTTGCAGGAAATTTGGGAAACGCAGGAATTCAAACAACTTCCGCCATTGGAATAAGGAGGCATGCGTATGTTTCACAAGATAAAGAATGTTGCTCCTGTTTCTGAATTCAAACTTAGTGTTCAGTTCAGTGAGGGAGTTACCAAAATGTATGATATGAAGCCTTTGTTCAAGAGACTTCCTACTTTCCAACAGCTTGAAAATGACCCTGCTGTGTTTGCCTGCGTAATCGTGGATGTAGGCGGCTACGGTATCATTTGGGGCGATGATTTGGATTTATCCTGTGATGAGCTGTGGGAAAACGGAACCATTGTTAAAACACCTTTTGACGGACTGATGGCATTCAGCGATGCTACGGAATTGTGGGGGCTGAACGAAAGCACACTGAGAAAAGCAATTTCTTACGGAAAACTGGTCAACGGTGTTGATGTTTGCAAGTTTGGCAAACAATGGGTGGTTTCCATCGATGCTATGACGAGGGAATATGGAACTGCAGGAAGTAAATAAATGCGAAAATATGCCGGAGGCAGCTAAGCCCCCGGCATAAATATTATCCCGCCGCCTCCAGCATATTTTCAATAAATATCCCATACCCTTTCGTGGGCTCATCCACAAAGACATGTGTTACCGCCCCGACCAGTTTTCCATTCTGAATCACCGGAGATCCCGACATTCCCTGCACAATACCTCCGGTCTTTGCAATCAGATTTTCATCCGTCACCTTTATAACGAAGCACTTATTGGTATCCGAAGCATCCCAGTATATCTGCTCTATTTCCACCTGATATTCCTTTATTCCGTCACCGATATTGCTTAATATGGTCGCGGCTCCTTCCTGCAGTTCCTGCTTATATCCAACTTCGTATGAAGTCAATTCTCCATCCGGCGAACAATCTTCATCCATGGTTCCGTAAATGCCGCAAACCGTATTTTCCTCAATGATTCCCAGATGTTCCTGGTCATTATAGTGAATCACCCCGGCCAGTTCTCCGGGACTTCCGGCACTGCCTTTTTTAATTGACACAATTTCCGCCTCGTACAGATCTCCCTGTTCCAGTTTCAGCAATTCCCCCATATCCAGGTCACTGATCCCATGTCCCAAAGCACCAAAACTGCCGTCTTCCTGAACATAAGTCAGCGTTCCGATTCCCTGCGTATTATCCCGAATCCAGACACCCAGTTTGTAGGAACCATCCTGGCAGCAGACCGGATCAACCGAAACACTGTGCACTTCGCCATCACGATTGATTTCCAAAACCACAGAATCTCCTGTATTTTCTTCCATCATGGATACCAGATCGCTCTTTTTTTCGATTGATGTTCCATTTACTTTTTGTATATAATCGCCCGGCTGAATCAGATTTTTTGCCGGTTCTTCATTTTGTCCCTGACTGTTTAATATTTCCTGGGTATCAATGACCAGAACTCCTTCTGTCTCTATATAAATGCCTATGGTGTCACCGGACACGGACACATTGATCGGTTCTGCCTGTGATATGGTTACTTTTTTTATCACAAACGTGTCAAACAATTTGCATTCTATGATATATTTTCCGCCGGAAGATGCTGTTATGGTATCGGATGTGGTAACGAAAGGGTTTGTAATAATGGAATCCAACGCATCCGTCTCACCTTCCAGCACATAAAGCTCATCGGGAATCGATGCCCGAATCTCATAAACACCCCACACTGCAGAACCTGCCAGTATCCCCAGAATCGTTATATATTGAAAAAAACGTTTTTTTCTCTTGTTCTTCATAAATTCATCTCACCCTTTCATCCGTATTTTTTCCAAAGAAAAAGAGGATAACATTTTCATGTATCCTCTCATAGTATGTGATGAATTTTTTATTTCAATCTTGTATTTTTTTGTTCCCGTGCCAAATCCTTCATCTCGCGTGCACTTTCCAGTGTACGGTCTGTAATCTGGGCTCCGCCCAGCATACGCGCCAGTTCTGTGATGGTTTCCTGTTCGTTCAGCGGTTCGATTGTGGTGATGGTATTTCCATCTTTTACCATTTTTTCGATACCATAATGTACATCCGCCATGGCTGCGATCTGAGGCAGATGTGTGATACACATAACCTGATGATGGCGGCCTACCAGTGACATCTTTTCTGAAACTTTCTGCGCCGTGCGGCCGCTGATTCCCGTATCGATCTCATCAAAAATCAGGGTCGGTGTCTCATCCTGCTGCGCCAGAAGGGTTTTGATGGCCAGCATGATCCTGGACAGCTCACCGCCGGAAACCACCCGGTTCAGCGGTCTTCGGGCTTCACCCGGATTGGTGGAGATCATAAATTCGGCCTGATCTGTTCCGTTTCCGGAATAATGTTCTGCTTTTGTCAGTTCGATGGCAAAATCCATATGCATAAAGTTCAGATCTGCCAGCTGCGCTGCAATCTCAGCAGACAATGTTTTACTGTATTGTAACCGTTTTTCCGATAATTTTTCACACCAGTGAATCAGAATTTCTTCCTTTTTCCGGAATTCTTCTTCCATCTGATGACGGGTATTTTCATAATCTACCAGTTCTTCCAGTTCTTTTTGACGGGCGCTCTGATAGGAAAGCACCTGTTCCAGTGTTTTTCCGTATTTCGCCTTCAGACGGTTGAGCTCATCAAGGCGGCTCTCTGTCTTAGCAAAATCTTCCTCTGAAAAAGTAAGATCAGACAGATACGCACTGACTTCCCGGTTAAAATCATTTAACAGGTTGTCGATATCAGCCAGCGTGGAAGAGAAACCTGCGATTTCCGGATCATATTCTTCGACCGCTGCAATCGCCCGGAGGGCCCGGCCAATCTGTTCACCGGCTCCGCTGCCGCCTTCATATCCGGTCAGTCCATGGACTTCCTGCATATTTTCTGCAATTTTTTTGCTGTTTACCAGTTTGCGGTACTGCTGTTCCAGTTCCTCGTCTTCCCCTTCCCGAAGGGAAGCCTGCTCGATTTCATTGATCTCATATGCCAGAAAATCCATCCGGCGCTTTCGTTCTTCTTCATCCATCGCACCTTCTTTCAGCTGACGGCGAAGCTTTTCATAGGCTTCATAGGCTTCCGCTGTGGATTTCTTCAGCGGAGCAATCTCTTCTTTTCCGTATTCATCCAGAATATCCAGCTGTTTTTCGTTGTGAAGCAGGGACTGATGCTCATGCTGCCCGTGAATATCAAGAAGCAGACCTGCCGCTTTACGCACCTGGGAAACGGTGCATGTCTCACCGTTTATCTTGCTGACACTGCGGCCTTCCGTAATTTTTCTTGAAATCAGAACCACACCGTCCTCCGGATAAATATCCAGCTCTTTCAGTTTTCGCTCAATCGATGGATTATCGATCTCAAAGAGCAGTTCCACCAGTGCAAAAGGTGCCTGTTCACGAATCATATCTCTGGACATTTTTCCGCCAAGGGCAAGTGTAATGGAATCGATAATAATGGATTTGCCGGCTCCCGTCTCTCCCGTAAGGATATTCAGGCCCTCCGAAAAATCCACATCCACTTCCTGAATCAGTGCCAGATTTTTCACATGTAAGTTACGTAACATTTTTATTCCTCTTCATTTCTCCGGCCAGGGCAATGCCCTGCCTTTTCCACATTTCCCTGATTAACCCTCTATGATCTTCATCAGTTTGCCCATCACCACTTTGGCATCCTGAGGGGAATGGATTGCACACATGATCGTATCATCTCCGGCAATGCATCCCAGTATTTCCGGCCAGCCCAGCGAATCCAGCGCTGCCGCCGCTGCCATGGCCATACCCGGCACGGTTTTCATAACCAGCAGATTTCCCGCTGTGTCCATGGACACATAAGCATCTTTTAATACTCTGCTGTATTTTTTGCTCAAATGCCCCACGTCATTCTGGATAATACTGTAACGGGATTTCCCCTGTCCGTCGGACACCTTGATCAGGTGGAGTTCTCGAATGTCTCTGGAAACGGTAGCCTGAGTAACCTGAAATCCGGACTCATTCAATCGATCCGCCAGTTCTTCCTGGGTCTCAATATGATATTTTTCGATCAGTCGAATGATCTGTGTTTGTCTGGCATTTTTCAAATTTTTATCCTCCTGCTATTCATCGCTCATTTTCCTGCGCAGTACTTCCAGAAAACTGACGTTATTGATCTTTACCAGTCGAATATCCTGTTCTGCACGCTGAACAACAATAAGATCTCCGGTTTCCATGGGATGACTGGCTGTACCGTCATAATATACACAGGCCACATCCGATTTTTCGCACCGCCCCTGTCCGATTTCTACTATAATTTCATCCTCGGCCGGGAAAATAATACTTCTCGTATTCAAAGTATGCGGTGCAAGGGCTGTCATTACCATAAGAGATGCCTGGGGCGACACGATGGGTCCGCCTGCAGATAAGCTGTATCCGGTGGAACCGGTCGGTGTGGACACCAGTATGCCATCGGCCTTATACTGGTTTAAAAATTCACCATTTACATAATTTTTAAAACGCACAACGCGAAGCGGACCGTCTCTCGAAATCGCAATCTCATTCAATGCTATATCCGAATAAACTTTCTGCCCTTCGTGATAAATGGTACCACGAAGCATCATACGGGACTCAATAAAATACTCATCTGCAAAAAGGCTGTCCAAAGCCGGATATATGGATATTTTGTCAATTTCTGCCAGATAACCCATGGTTCCAAGGTTGATTCCGATCAGCGGAATCTCTGTATCCACCACTTCTCTGGCTGCCCGAAGAAGGGTACCATCGCCGCCAAGCACCAGCACACAATCCACATCCGAAGTCAGCTCGTGCCGGCCTTTTATGAGACATTCTCTTCCGTTTTTCTGAATATATTCTGCGATATCCCGGCTTACGGATCCGTCTTTATCTTTATCCGTATTGGCAATTATATAGAATTTATTCATATGTACACCTCTTATTATTTATCCAGATTCTCGTGTGCCCTTGCCACAATCTCCTCTACTTTTTCTGCCAGATGAAGACCTTCTGTTCCTTTTTTCAGATGCAGCAGATATTCGA
>JAXJSH010000020.1:0-33488 GCA_036310185.1 Lachnospiraceae bacterium
CGCCCGTCACTGAGGATGATCATGATCTTATTCTCCTCCTCCCGCTCCAGAAGTGCATCCGCCGCTGCCTGAATGGCCAGACCATCCCGGTTGTTGGAAGAAGTACTGTATTCGAAAATATTGTTATTGGCCTCCCGGCCATCGTCATAGGAGCGGAACCTGTGCATGATTGTGTAATCCCAGAACGTACAGAAACTCATGACCCGATGAGGAATATTTACATTACTCAGGGCTTCGCTTAAAATATATCCCTGCAGCGCCACCTGGCTCTGTCTTGCCATCTGTGAACCGCTGGCGTCGATCAGCACATCCACCACCAGATCCATGTTGTGATTTTTCAGTTCACGGGTAAAAATTTTTGCATCCCGGGTTCTTCCCACCCGCCACAGTCTGGATGGCGCCAGTTTTCCACGGTCGGAGATCACTTCCTGTACCTCATTCCGCAAAGTCAGCGATTTTTTCAGGGTTTCTGTCAGTTCTGCAATATTTTTCTTAACCGCCCGGTGATTATCATAATAGGCAAAACGGTTTTTATCCCGCTGTTTTCGGGCATATTCATACTGATAATTTCTGCGGACCGGATTTTTCAGGATTCCCTCTGTAAAATACAGACCACAATCGCCATGAATGCCTTTGCAGTATCGATAATTGACCCGTTTTTCCTCCACCGGCGTGAGCCATGTTTTTCCATAATTAAGTTCAATATAGGAGTAAACTTTTTTCAGCGATTCCTCATCCACCAGAAGAATGCGTTTCTGCCCCGGCTTTGGCTCTTCTTCCTTCTGTTCGGAAACAGTCTGGGTATCTGTCATTTTGTCCATCATCTGTTCCGTCATCCGCTCCAGATAATTTTCGAAATTTTCCTGGTACATCTCCTCTGAAAGGAAGTCTTTCCAGTCATATTCCGTCAGTTCGTCCAGGGTCACTGCCAGAACCTTTTCCAGCCCGCCTGCCCGTTTTTCAAAATACGGATCGAACATTCGATTATAAAGACTGTCTACTTTCCGGATCAGTTCCATGGTTTCCGCGGCATTTCGCAGTTCATGCAGCTCCGCCATATAATCACTGGTAATCTTATCGGTTTTGTATTCGCCCTGCAGCCCTTCTTTTAACATGGCTATCTTAACTCTGCCGGGCAGCGTTTTGCTCATCGGTTCAAAATCCAGTTCCAGAATGTCTGCAAAAGCCTGCTTTCTTATGGAGGCTACCCCTTTTCGCTCCTGCACAATCTTTTCACAGATTGCCTCTTCAACACACATCTGGGCGATGGACATGAGCATGGGCTCATCCGCCTGCAAAAACACCTTTTTCACCAGATACATGCCCATTTCTTCTTTGTCAAAATAGCGCGCAAATGCCCCCTGTTTAATACCGTCATACAACGCAATATATTTTGACCGGGCAAATGCTTCCACATTCACTTTTGTATCCAGCGTATAGTCTCCGCTGACGGTCCACATCAGGTTTCGTATCCGATTTTCAATTTCCAGCTGTCTTTCTTCTATATTCACAGAGTTTGTATTTTCACGCATAGCAACATCCGCTCTCTTTACATTTTAATAACTTCTGCTTTCCCGGTATCTAATGTCTTCTATTTTTCCGCATATTATCCGAAAATCGCTTTCTCTGCACAGTTTAATGCTCAAACTTCCCACACGTCCGAAGCCTTCCATTCCTTCGGAATCCGGGTCATGACCACATCTTCCACGATTTCTTTCTCGAATATGTCAAAACTTTTATTTACAATTCCCATTTTAACCGCCAAATAAGGATTTAATCCACACTCCATGGTACGAATTGCCGCAATTAATCCACGAAGATCCAGCGCCTTTGTGGAAATCTCACCGTTTCCGGCTTTTGTCTGCAGATCCAGAAATACTCCCACAAACTGCTCTCTGGACTCTTTCTTCAGCTTCGGAAATGTAGTTGTCAGGATCATCTCCAGCGTTTCCTCATTCTGCGCCGGCATATCAATCACCAGAAATCGGGAAACCAGTGCCTCATTCAGTTCTTTTGTTCCCGCATAACCATAGTTCATCGTTCCAATAAAACGGGCCGCCGGATGCAGATCGATTTTGTCATACCCCGGCACATCTATGCTTCTGCGGTAATCCAGTGTGGCGTGCAGCACGGAAACCGCATCGTTTTTTGCCATATTGACCTCATCCAGTATACCAAAACCGCCGTACTGGGCGCACTGGTAAATACTTCCCCTGCGAAGCTGTACCTGATTATCCACAAAGGTATCTGTACCAATCAGGTCACCGCTGTTTATATTCACGTGAAAGGATACGTTGAAAACCGGACGTCCAAATAGATAAGCCAGATTCTCCGCCAGCACATTTTTCCCTGTCGCTTTCGCACCGGTCAGCAGCAGATTTTCACCTTTCAGAAGTGCTGCAATTCCCATTTCCAGTACTTCTCTTCCAAAAAAGGGGATCTGAGGGCGCACCACACGGTGTGTGACTGCCTCATCTACCGGATACTGGTTCTGGCAGACCTCCAGAGCTTCGATCAGACCCGGGTCCACATTCTGTTCTCTTAAAAAATTGAATTTATCCATATTCATCTCCATCCTCATCTGTTCTTTTGAATCACCGTCAAAAAATTTCATACCTGCACCGTACAATTTTAATGATACCAGAGTCAAAGGGTCACATGTTTCATGCCTGCATGAAAAAATGCGACTGTAAAATTTTACCTTGACTGCGTCTGTCTTCTATAATTCCAGTATATCGACTGAATTTACCGGACGCAAGCTATTAATTGCGGAAAAATTTCAGAAACACATAGAAAATATTCTACTAAAAAGGATTGACAATCATCGGAGTTTCATTCCCCTGATCGTCAATCCTGTTCCACGTAATTGCTGCTTTAGCTTTTTATAAATATGTATTCTTTTGCAAGTTTTTCATCGGACAAATCCGGATTTTCCTGCATTCTCTGCTTTTCTTCATCATATTCAAATAAACTGCTCATATACACTTCTGCCTGATTCCTCCTTAATAATTCTGATAACACACCTTCCTGAATACATTCCTTAATCGCTTTTTCTACCGCTTCTGCCAGAGGCATTGATTGGCTATATGTTCTCACTTTCGTGATATTCTTCAATCATTTGTCCTCCTGTTCTGAGAGGATCTTATTCTCAGAATCCTCTCTGCATATTTTGTGGAATAAGCATTGAAAATTTCTAAGATATGATTTTTAGAATGAAATAGGATGGGACACAGCCCAAAGAATATTAGAAATGTAATGCTTATAAAAAAATTATCATATCATTGTGAAAATGTCAATCTATAATTTGCATATTATAATTTCAGATTTTCTTTCCATGTTTTCATTTTTTCAAAAATAAGAAGACATATGTGACTCTCCTCCAATCACATATGTCTTCTTACCTTTATTTTGATTATATTTCCAAATGATACCCGCTCTTCGTTTTATCTTTTTTCTTTATGCTCCAATGCCGCCGCAACAAATCCTCTGAACAGGGGATGGGGACGGTTCGGTCTTGATTTCAATTCCGGATGGGCCTGTGTCGCCACAAAGAACGGATGATCTTTCAGCTCGATCATTTCTACAATTCTTCCATCCGGCGAAATACCGGACAGCACCATTCCTTTTTCTTCCAGCTCATCTCTGTATTCATTGTTTACTTCATAACGGTGTCTATGGCGTTCCTGAATGGTTTCTTTTCCATACAGTTCATAGGCTTTGCTGTCTTTTTTCAGTACACACGGATAGGAACCAAGTCTTAAAGTCCCTCCAATATCCGTAACTCCATTCTGATCCGGCATCAGGTCAATGACCGGATGGGTTGTCTCCGGATTCAATTCGATGCTGTGGGCATCTGCATATCCAAGCACATTTCTTGCATATTCCACGATGGATAACTGCATGCCAAGGCAAAGTCCAAGGAACGGAATCTTATTTTCACGTGCATAATGAATGGCATAGATCTTACCATCGATTCCACGGTCACCAAAACCGCCCGGAACTAAAATTCCATCCACATCTCCAAGCAGTTCTCCCACATTTTCTCCGGTCACCTTTTCTGAATCAATCCATTTGATCTGTACCGTTGACTTATTTCCGATTCCACCATGTTTCAGCGCTTCCACCACACTGATGTAAGCATCGTGAAGCTGGATGTATTTTCCAACCAACGCCACGGTCACGTCTCTGGTCGGATTGCGCAGAGCGTCGATCATCTCCGTCCAATCCGTCAGATCCGGTTTCGGACAGTCTATATGCAGAGACTCACAGACAACATCGGCCAGTTTTTCTTTTTCCATGGCAATGGGCGCCTCGTACAGATACTCCACATCCAGGTTCTGCAGCACATGATTGCTCGGTACATTGCAAAAAAGCGCAATCTTATCTTTAATCTGCTGATCCAGCGGCAGTTCCGAACGGCATACGATGATATCCGGCTGTATTCCCATTCCCTGCAGTTCCTTTACACTGGCCTGCGTCGGTTTTGTCTTCATTTCCCCGGAAGCACGCAGATACGGGATCAGTGTGACATGTATCAGAATCGCATTTTCATGACCCACATCATGCTGGAACTGACGGATGGATTCCAGAAAGGGCTGACTTTCGATGTCTCCAACCGTTCCGCCAACTTCAATAATGGCAATTCTCATATCTTCTTCTGCTTCATTGCGGTAAAATCTGGATTTAATCTCATTTGTAATATGCGGAATTACCTGTACCGTTCCTCCGCCGTAATCGCCCCGACGCTCCTTATGAAGCACGGACCAGTAGATCTTGCCGGTGGTTACATTGGAATTCTGAGTCAGACTTTCATCGATAAAACGCTCATAATGTCCCAGATCCAGGTCTGTCTCTGCCCCGTCATCGGTTACAAACACCTCACCGTGCTGAATGGGATTCATGGTACCCGGGTCAATATTTATATATGGGTCAAATTTCTGCATGGTCACCTTATAGCCCCTTGCTTTTAAAAGACGTCCCAAAGATGCCGCCGTAATACCTTTTCCAAGTCCCGAAACTACTCCGCCTGTCACAAATACATACTTTACTGCCATCTCTCTTCCTCCTGCTCAAAACTGTGCTTATTCTTAAAACAATTTCATCTGATGTGAGATCTGCCATTATTATGGATTTTTTCCACGAAAATATTTCCATAATCAAAAATGGGGACTTCTCCCCGGCAAAAACCGATTTGTCCATCAGCTTTTGCCACCGGAGACAGTCCCCATTGACATATCTTTCTCTATTGAATTTTTTATTTCATAACACCGTATTATAATAATACTTTTCTTACCCTGATTTCAATATGTAATTTTATTTTTCTATAAAATTCTAACAACTATTCACAAGGTGCCATTCACATAATGCCGGAATATACATATTCACCAAAGCAAAACATTTTATCCGGTCATTTTGTTCATGGCGCTGTTGTCAGCTATGAATGCCCATGTACTGCAAAATCAGCTGCGGTATCCGTCCGGATTCTGTGACTGCCATCTCCAGGAATCTTCACACATTTCTTCCAGATTGCGCTCTGCCACCCAGCCAAGCTCCGCTTTTGCCTTTGCCGGATCTGCATAGCAGGTCGCGATATCGCCGGCACGTCTGCCCTGAATCTCATACGGCAGCTCTTTTCCACAGGCTTTTGAAAATGCTTTGATAATATCCAGAACGCTGTATCCGTTACCGGTTCCCAGATTATAAATATTGACTCCTTTGGTGCGCTCCATTGCCTCAATGGCCTTTACATGACCAATCGCCAGATCTACTACATGGATATAATCACGCACTCCGGTTCCATCCGGTGTATCATAATCGTTGCCGAATACGTTTACATGCGGTCTTTTGCCGACTGCCACCTGTGCCACATACGGAACCAGGTTATTTGGAATTCCCTTGGGATCTTCACCGATCAGACCTGACTTATGTGCGCCAATGGGATTGAAATAGCGAAGCAGTGTTACCTGCCACTCATTGTCACTTTTCCAGATATCCGTCAAAACACGTTCCAGCATGGACTTTGTCTCACCATACGGATTGGTTGTAATTCCCTTCGGACATTCCTCGGTAATCGGAATGAAAGCAGGATCACCATAGACCGTTGCAGAAGAACTGAATACAATCTTTTTCACGCCATGACTGCGCATTACATCACATAATACCAGTGTACCGGCTACATTATTATAATAATACTCGATTGGTTTCTGCACAGATTCTCCAACTGCCTTATAACCTGCAAAATGTATTACAGAATCAATTTTTTCCTGTTCAAAAACCTGATTCATGGCCTCACGGTCAAGAATGTCCGCTTTATAAAACTTTGGTTTCGTACCCGTAATTTTCTCAATCCGTTCCAAAACCACTTCACTTGCATTATAAAGATTATCTGCAATAACTACTTCATATCCTGCGTTGATCAGTTCTACACAGGTATGACTTCCAATAAAGCCGGCTCCGCCGGTAACTAAAATTGCCATAATAAGGTCTCCTCTGTCTGAAATAAAAGTAGGGTGGCGCACCACTGTACACCACCCGTAATAATTAAACTAACTCGATAAGTACTTTCATAGCACCATCGCCTTTACGCTGAGCGATTTTGACGATTCTTGTGTAACCACCGTTACGTCCTTCATATTTCGGAGCGATTTCGTCGAACATTTTCTGTGCCATGTCGATTTTCTTTGTATTAGCTTTTTTACCTTTGTTCTCTTTCGGAACTTCTGTTACTGCGTAGAATACTTTGTTCATCTGTCTTCTTGCATGAAGTCTGGAAGGCATATCTTTTTTGATCTCTTTCTCTACTTCATCGTATACAGTAACTTTCTTTCCGTCAACAACTTCTTTTACACGTTTGCCGTCAGCATCTTTGCGAGCTACTTTAGCGGTAACTTTAACGGTTTCGTAGTTGTCTTTTTCTTTGATTGCAAGAGCTACAAGACTTTCAGCGATTTTGCGGATTTCTTTTGCTTTTGCTTCTGTAGTAATGATTTTACCATGGTATAACAGATTTGTTACCTGGTTTCTCAGTAATGCTTTTCTCTGGCTAGCGGTTCTGCTAAGTTTTCTATATCCTGCCATTGTTATTTCTCCTCCATTTGTGGAACGACTGAGCACGCTTCTTCGGACTTACTGGACAGTCGCTTTTTCTCTACAAATTATTCTTATTCATCACTCGGACGCAGCTGCAGTCCCAGTTCTTTCAGTTTAGCCAGTACTTCTTCCAGGGACTTGCGGCCCAGGTTACGAACTTTCATCATATCATCAGAAGTTCTGTCACACAGCTCTTCTACGGTGTTGATACCGGCTCTCTTCAAGCAGTTGTAAGAACGAACGGATAATTCCAGTTCATCAATGTTCATTTCAAGTGCTTTTTCTTTTTCGTTGTCTTCTTTTTCGATCATTACTTCGGTGGACTTAGCAGTCTCAGTAAGGTCGATAAAGAGTTTCAGGTGTTCGCTTAATACTTTTGCAGCAAGGCTGACAGCTTCTTCCGGATCCAGTGTACCTTTGGTATATACATCCAGAGTCAGTTTGTCATAGTCTGTAACCTGACCAACACGAGTGTTCTCAACGGTCATATTTACACGTTCTACCGGTGTATAGATAGAATCTACTGCAATGACACCAATCGGCATATCGTCGGATTTGCCCTTGTCTGCACTCACATAACCGCGGCCTTTTGTAATGGTAAGTTCCATGTACAGTTTGCAGTCTGCGCCGCCGCTTAAAGTAGCGATTACCTGATCCGGGTTCATGATCTCAATATCCTGATCCACCTGAATATCAGATGCTCTTACCACACCGGCACCTTCGTACTCGATGTAAGCTACTTTCGGCTCGTCTGACTCGCTGTTATTGCGAATTGCAAGACTTTTCAGGTTCATGATAATCTCTGTTACATCCTCTTTTACGCCTGGGATGGAACTGAACTCATGAAGCACGCCTTCGATTTTAACCTGACTTACGGCTGCACCCGGCAGAGAAGAAAGCATAATCCTTCTCAGCGAGTTACCAAGTGTTGTACCGTAACCTCTTTCCAGCGGTTCCACTACAAAACGACCGTATTTTCTATCTTCAGATATTTCTGTAATTTCAATCTTCGGTTTGTTAAAATCAAACACTAAACTTCCCTCCTTCTGGGTTATCTTATTGTTGAGGGTGACCTGTCACAAATTATTTAGAATACAACTCGACGATAAGCATCTCGTTAACCGGAACATCGATAACTTCTCTTGCCGGAACTTCTTTTACTACACCTTTCAGGTTTTCCTGATCGGATTCAAGCCATTCCGGAACCAGTCTTCCGCCGGTTACTTCTAAAATACCTTTGTATCTTTCAGAACTCTTTTTGTTCTCTTTGATTTCTACTGTATCACCAGCTTTAACCTGGTAAGAAGGAATGTTTACCTGTTTTCCGTTAACCAGTACATGTTTGTGGTCAACGATCTGTCTTGCTTCTTTTCTTGTTCTTGCAAAACCAAGACGGAAGATTACGTTATCCAGTCTCAGCTCTAACATCTGCATCAGGTTAGCACCTGTCATGCCCGGCATTTTATCTGCTTTCTCGTAGTAGTTACGGAAAGGTTTTTCTAATACGCCATAGATGAATTTTGCTTTCTGTTTTTCACGAAGCTGAAGTCCGTACTCGGACATTTTTCTGTTTGCTCTTCTTAATTCTCTTGTGGATTTTTTATCAATTCCTAAATAAATCGGATCCATACCAAGGGATCTGCATCTTTTAAGAACCGGTACTCTATTAACTGCCATTGTATTCGGACCTCCTAATTAGACTCTTCTACGTTTTGGTGGGCGACAACCGTTGTGCGGAACCGGAGTTACGTCACGGATGCTGGTTACTTCGATACCACATGCGCTAAGTGCACGGATTGCTGCTTCTCTTCCTGAACCAGGACCTTTAACCATAACATCTACATATTTTAAACCATGAACGATTGCTGCCTTTGCAGCTGTCTCAGCTGCCATCTGAGCTGCGTAAGGAGTAGATTTCTTTGAACCTCTAAATCCAAGACCACCAGCACTAGCCCATGATAAAGCGTTTCCTTCAGCATCGGTCAGAGTAACAATGGTATTGTTAAATGATGACTGAATATGTGCCTGTCCGCGTTCAACGTTTTTCTTTACACGACGTTTTGTCGTTTTCTTAACCTGCTTTGCCATAAAAAACTAACCTACTTTCTCCTGTTTTCTGTTATTATTTCTTCTTGTTCGCTACTGTTCTCTTCGGACCTTTACGTGTTCTTGCGTTGGTCTTTGTTTTCTGACCACGAACCGGAAGTCCTTTTCTGTGACGGATACCTCTGTAGCATCCGATTTCCTGCAGTCTCTTAATGTTCATCGCGATCTCACGACGAAGATCACCTTCTACAGTCTGAGTCTCATCAATAACGTCTTTAATTCTTGCTACTTCTTCGTCAGTTAAATCTCTGACACGTGTATCCGGGTTAACGTTTGCTTCTTTTAAGATACGGTCAGCGCTTGCGCGTCCGATACCATAAATGTAAGTTAAACCGATTTCTACACGTTTTTCTCTTGGTAAATCTACTCCAGCTATACGAGCCATGTGATTTTTCCTCCATTTTTCTTAAAATTCACACTTTTTCAGTAACTCTCCCGATCACGCATACCGATTTTGGCTGTGCCTCATCGATCACTCCTGTGTTCCGCCTGATCTTACGGTTACCACATACTATCTTAATTGGGACGCCGGTATGAACGTCCAGCCCTGCCGCCATGGCAAGACCTTTCCGGTGAAATGACACACCGGTATTAAGCAATATAATGCAGCAAAATCTTGTACAGACGCGTTATTTCCGCACAATTTACATGCTCGTGTAACTGCATCATATATAAATAGTCATGCGGGCTAAACGCACAACTACAGCCGCCTAATTCATGTCACAAACTTTCGGGATATTCTTTGTCAAAAATTAACCCTGACGCTGTTTGTGTTTCGGATTCTCACAGATGATTCTGATGGATCCTTTTCTTTTAATGACTTTGCATTTTTCGCAAATAGGTTTAACAGATGATCTGACCTTCATCAGGAAACCCTCCTTTCCTTTGTTCGTCCATATTCTCTGGACATAATGGTACACCTGAAAGGTGTTTCACTAATTTGTCCCCGTCATCACAGGACATTGTGTACACCCAGCCGGGTGTTTCATCTAAAAAGCTTTTGCGCGCACAAAAAAAAGACTTCACGCGAAAGCTCTTTTGATAGTATAGCACCGGCCATACTGAAATGCAAGGATTTTTTTCCCTTATTTCCGAATAATTTTCACCTTTTTTACTTATCTCTCCAGATAATTCTTCCCTTTGACAGATCGTACGGAGAAAGCTCGATCGTTACTTTATCTCCCGGAAGAATACGAATAAAATTCATTCTCAGTTTTCCGCTGATATGTGCCAGAACAACGTGTTTGTTTTCCAGCTCTACTTTGAACATGGCATTGGGCAGTTTTTCCAATACGGTTCCTTCTACTTCAATTACATCTGCTTTAGACATGGGCAATCCCTCCTATCACTCGTTTAATCTCTTCGTTTCTAATGGCCTCCCCACTCTCGAACTTATAAGCAAGTTCCATGGGAATCGTACTTATTAATTGAACATGTTTTTTCTTTTTCTTTTTGGGCCGGTCCACGGTCCGGATCTTTCCATCTGCCAGATATACGTATGTGCCTTCTTCTTTTAAAATCACATATACCTGATTCTGGTCATGTCCGGCCAGGGACCTTGCCATCATACCCGGTTTATACTGCATGAAAACCTCCCTATTTCCAGTTGGTCAGAGTCAGAAACTCCGGCTCTCCTTCTGTGATCAATACTGTGTTTTCATAATGTGCAGCCCAGGAGTCATCTTCTGTCACAACAGTCCAGTCATCATCCAGCCATGCCACATCGGGTCTTCCCATTGTAATCATGGGCTCAATTGCCAGGGTCATTCCCGGCACCAGACGGATTCCTCTTCTCTTCTGCGGAAAATTTGGAATCTGCGGATCTTCATGGAGACTGGTACCAATGCCGTGGCCCACCAGATCGGTGACCACGCCGTATCCAAAGCTCTCCGCATAATTTCCGATTGCAGCGGATATCTCGTGTAAATGGTGGCCTGCCTTCGCGAATTTGATCCCTTCGAAAAAGCTCTGTCGCGTAACGTCAATTAATTTCTGTGCTTCCGGGCTGATCTGACCAACTGCATGGGTTCTCGCTGCATCGGAGTGATAGCCCTGATAGATCAGACCTGCATCCAGACTGACAATATCGCCTTCCTGCAAAATTCTGTGTCTGCTCGGAATGCCGTGTACGACTTCCTCATTTACCGATACGCAAATGGATGCCGGATAGCCATTATAATTAAGAAAGTTCGGGATACATCCCATCTGGCGGATCAGTTTCTCACCCGCTTTGTCAATGTCAAGCGTAGAAATACCCGGACGGATCATCCCGGCAAGTTCATTATGAACCTGCTCGAGAAGATGGCCGGCTTTACGCATCAGTTCGATTTCTCTTGCTGTCTTAATAGATACTGACATGCTTACGCTCCTAATACATCAAGAATTGACTGGAATACATCTGCCACATCCTGTGTTCCGTCTACGGATTTCAGAACGCCTTTTTCTGTATAGTAGTCAATCAATGGCTGTGTCTGTGTATGATAAACATCAAGACGAGTCTTAACGGTTTCCGGTTTGTCATCGTCTCTCAATACCAGTTCTTTTCCACAAACGTCGCAGATACCTTCTGCCTTCGGTGCATTGAACTGAACATGGTATGTAGCGCCGCATGCAAGGCATGCTCTTCTTCCGGACATACGATTTACAATATTTTCGTCCGGAACATCAATATCAATTGCAAAATCGATTTTGCTTCCCATTTCTTCCAGCGCTTTGTCCAGGGCTTCTGCCTGCGGGATGGTTCTTGGGAAACCGTCAAATACATAACCGTCTTTGCAGTCATCCTGTTTGATACGGTCAGCAACCAGATCTACAACCAGTTCATCCGGCACCAGTGCGCCCTGATCCATGTATGCTTTTGCTTTTTTGCCCAGTTCTGTACCGCCCTTGATGTTTGCACGGAAAATATCACCTGTGGAAATGTGCGGAATATTGAATTTTCCTGCAATCTGTTTTGCCTGTGTTCCTTTTCCTGCGCCTGGTGCTCCTAACATGATAATTCTCATATATGCGTCCTCCTGTTTTTAATTGCACAATGCAAGAGTCACCCCTGACTCACTTCACATTGTCCGTACTTTGAATAAACAGCAGTAGGGACAGATGAAAAATCACTGTCCCCAAGCTATCATTAGTCATTTAAAAATCCCTTGTAATTACGTACCAGCATCATAGATTCAATCTGTTTTACCGTTTCCAGAATAACACCTACGATAATGATAATAGATGTACCCGCGAAGGATACGCTTGCGCTGAAAAGACCGTTAAAGATAAACGGAATTACAGCAACAATACAAAGACCTGCTGCACCAATAAAGATGATGTAGTTCAGAATCTTTGTCAGATAATCGGACGTTGGCTTTCCAGGACGAATACCCGGGATAAAACCACCCTGTTTCTTCATATTGTCTGCAATCTCCAACGGATTGAATGTGATGGAGGTGTAGAAATATGCGAAAAAGACAACCAGTACAATGTAAAGGATAAGTCCGACACTGGATAATGGATCGCTGATCTTAAACCAGTTGTTTGAATTCAGCATATTGATAATCTTGCTGCCCCAGCCTGAACCGGCACTCTTACCTGCAAACTGCATGATAATGCTCGGTAAGGACATAAGAGAGGAAGCAAAAATTACCGGGATAACACCAGCGGTGTTTACCTTCAGCGGAATATGGCTGGACTGACCGCCAACCATTTTTCTTCCCTGCATTTTTTTGGAATACTGTACCGGAATTTTTCTTTCTGCTCCGTTCAGGATCAGAACGAGAACAACCAGACCGATTACAACTGCAAGGATAATGATTGCTGCAAGACCGCCTTTTGCCAGACTTTTTCCTTTGATGAACTGTTCGTACAGAAGAACAAAGTCACTGGGAATTCTGGACACGATGTTGATCAGAAGAACGATAGAAATACCGTTTCCAACACCTTTTTCTGTAATCTGCTCGCCTATCCACATAAGGAATGCAGAACCAGCAGTCAAGCATACGGTAACGATTGACACGTTTACAAAATTAACTTCAGCAAGAAGTCCCTGATTGCCAAATCCGATCGCCATGGCAATTGATTCGATCAATGCAAGACCTACCGTTACATAACGGGTAATGTTCTGAAGTTTCTTTCTTCCATCTTCACCATCTTTCTGCATCTCCTCCAGAGCCGGAATGGCAATGGTGAGAAGCTGTACGATGATGGAGGATGTGATATACGGTGTAATGCTCAATGCCAGAATTGAAAAACTGGAAAGGGAACCACCGGTAAATGCATCCAGGAAATTGAATGCACCATTTGTCTGAGACGCAAAAAAGGCCTGAAGTGATGCATTGTCGGTTCCCGGAACTGGGATCTGGGAACCGATTCTGATAACAACCAACATCATCAACACATAACCGATTTTTCTGCGGATTTCTTTGATTTTTAATGCATCAATAAATGTTTTAAACATTAGATTACCTCTACTGATCCACCTGCAGCCTCAATTTTAGCTTTAGCGCTTTCGCTAACAGCATTGACTTTTACAGTCAGTTTTTTGGAGATTTCTCCGTTGCCGAGAATCTTAACGCCGTCACCAGCGCGGGAGATTGCTCCGCTTGCTAAAAGGCTCTCTACGGTAACTTCAGCGCCGTCTTCAAAGCGATTCAGAACGCTTACGTTGATTGCAACGATGTCTTTCGTATTTCTATTTGTGAAACCTCTTTTCGGAATACGTCTGTATAAAGGCATCTGACCACCTTCAAAGCCTGGTCTTGTTGCACCAGAACGTGCTTTCTGACCTTTGTGACCTTTACCGGCTGTTTTGCCATTACCTGAACCATGTCCACGGCCTCTTCTGAAGTTATCATTCTGTCTGGAACCCTCTGCCGGGCTTAAATTTGATAAATCCATTATGGCACCTCCTTCTATCTATTGTCTCTTATACTTCTTCAACTTTTACCAGATGCTGTACCTGTTTGCACATACCACGAATGGCTGCATTGTCCGGCATCTCTACAGTTTTGTTCAGTTTCTTTAATCCAAGAGCTGCAACAGTTGCTTTGTGTTTCGGAATTGCACCAATTGTGGATTTTACTAATGTGATTTTTAATTTATCTGCCATTTTCTAATCCTCCTTAAGCAAGAATCTCATCAACAGATTTTCCACGGAGTCTTGCTACTTCTTCCGGAGTCTTTAACTGTTTTAAACCTTCGATGGTAGCCAGAACTACGTTCTGCTTATTGTTGGAACCTAATGATTTTGTACGGATGTTTTTGATACCTGCCAGCTCGATTACGGCACGTGCCGGACCACCAGCGATAACACCGGTACCTTCCGGAGCTCTTCTCAGCAATACGGAAGCGCTGCCGAATTTACCTACAAAATCATGTGTGATACTGTTATTTTCATCGAGTGCTACAGAAACAAGTTTCTTTGTAGCATCTTCTTTACCTTTGCGGATAGCTTCCGGGATTTCTGTTGCTTTTCCCAGACCTGCTCCAACGTGACCTTTTCCGTCACCAACTACAACCAGGGCTGTGAAACGCATGTTACGACCACCTTTAACAACCTTGGTTACACGTTTGATAGCGACTACTTTTTCTTGTAATTCCATAGCGCTTGTATCAATAATCGTATGTTTCATGTGTTCTTCTCCCTTTCTAGAATTCTAAGCCAGCTTCTCTGGCTGCATCTGCTAATGCCTGGATTTTACCCTGATATATAAAGCCGCCTCGATCGAAGACTACTTCCTTGATACCTGCATCAACTGCCTTTTTACCGATAACAGTTCCAAGTTTTGCTGCTGCTTCAACGTTGTTGGTTTTCTCTAAATCTGCTTTCACATCTGCCTGAAGAGTAGAAGCGGAAACAAGTGTATGTCCAACTGTATCGTCGATGATCTGCGCATACATATGGTTATTGCTGCGGAATACTGCTAATCTCGGTTTCTGAGCAGTACCGCTGATATGATTACGTAATCTTCTATGTTTTTTCTGACGAACTTTCGCTCTTGATACCTTACTAACCATTTTCACACTCTCCTTACTTATTTCTTACCAGTCTTACCAACTTTACGTCTGATAACTTCATCAGCATATTTGATACCTTTTCCTTTATACGGTTCAGGTCTTCTCTTATCTCTGATTTCAGCTGCGTATTGGCCAACTTTTTCTTTGTTAATACCTTTAACGGTAATTGTGTTACCTTCCACTACAGATTCAACACCTTCCGGGTCGATCATTTCTACCGGATGGGAGTAACCCAGAGCTAAAACAAGTTTGTTGCCCTGTTTCTGACATCTGTAACCTACACCGTTAATTTCAAGTTTCTTAGCATAACCCTCTGTTACACCAACAACCATGTTGTTGATCAGAGTTCTGGTTAAACCATGTAAGGATTTCATTTTCTTTAAATCGTTCGGTCTTGTAACAACTACAGAACCATCTTCTACTTTGATATCCATTTCTTTTGCTAACTGCTGAACCAAAGTTCCTTTCGGTCCTTTAACAGTTACTAAATTGCCTTCTGCTACCTCAACTGTTACACCAGCCGGTACAGCTACAGGAAGTCTACCTATACGTGACATCTGTATTTTCCTCCTAACTTAAATTTTCGGAAGGGACGCTTATGTGGTTCCCTTCTGTTTTCAGTTGCTAAAATGTTTTCCTGTGCGGAAATTACCACACATATGCAAGTACTTCGCCGCCAACGCCAAGTTTTCTTGCTTCTTTATCTGTAATCACACCTTTGTTGGTGGATACGATAGCGATGCCAAGTCCGCCGAGTACTTTCGGCATATCAGCTGCATTTGCGTAGATACGCAGACCCGGTTTAGAGATTCTCTTAAGACCGGTAATGATTTTTTCGTTTTTATCAGCACCGTATTTCAGGGTAATGCGGATTGTTTTGAAAACACCGTCTTCGATCAGATCATATTTTGCAATATAACCTTCGTCAACAAGGATGTTTGCAATCGCAATTTTCATTTTAGATGCCGGAACATCAACTGTATCATGTTTAGCAGTATTTGCGTTACGGATTCTTGTAAGCATATCTGCAATCGGATCACTCATTGTCATTTCGCAGTTTTCCTCCTTATATATAATGCGGGCGGCTTACCAGGAAGCTTTCTTAACGCCCGGGATCTGTCCTTTGTATGCTAATTCACGGAAACAGATACGGCAGATACCGTATTTTCTTAAATATGCATGCGGACGACCACAAATTCTGCAACGATTGTATTCTCTTGTGGAGAATTTCTGTTTACGCTGCTGTTTAATTTTCATAGATGTTTTAGCCATGAAAAGTTTCCTCCTTCTACTTAGCAAACGGCATGTTGAACTGTTTCAGTAATTCACGGGCTTCTTCGTCAGTCTTAGCTGTGGTTACGAAGATGATGTCCATACCTCTTACTTTGTCAACTTTATCATACTCGATTTCCGGGAAAATTAACTGCTCTTTGATACCAAGAGCGTAGTTTCCTCTGCCGTCAAAAGCGTTCGGGTTAACGCCGCGGAAGTCACGTACACGCGGAAGAGCCAGGTTGATCAGACGATCAGCGAACTCATACATCTTCTCGCCTCTTAATGTTACTTTACATCCGATCGGCATACCTTCTCTGATTTTGAAGTTAGCAACGGAATTTTTTGCTCTTGTCTTAACAGCTTTCTGACCTGTGATCAGTTCCATATCGCTGATCGCTGCATCCAGAAGTTTTGCATTGTCTTTTGCTTCACCAACACCCATATTGATTACAATTTTGTCGAGTTTTGGCACTTCCATAATGTTTTTGTATTCAAACTTTTTGATCATTGCATCTACGATTTCGTTTTCGTAAATCTCTCTAAGTCTACTCACAGTAATTTGCCTCCTCTCTCAATTAATCAATTTTTTCGCCTGTTGATTTTGCAACACGAACTTTTTTATCTCCGTCCATAGTGAAACCTACTCTTGTAGCTTTTCCTTTATGAACATACATTACGTTAGAAACATGAATCGGTGCTTCTTTTGTAACAATACCACCCTGCTGATTTGCTGCTGACGGTTTTGCATGTTTTGTCATCATGTTAGCGCCTTCAACAATAACAGTGTTGTCTTTTTTGTTAACTGCAAGCACTTTGCCTTCTTTGTCTTTATCTTTTCCAGCGATAACTTTTACAGTGTCGCCTTTTTTGATTTTCATTGCAGACATGTCGTACCTCCTATAATACTTCCGGAGCTAAGGAAACAATTTTCATGAACTGTTTCTCACGAAGCTCTCTGGCTACTGGTCCAAAGATACGGGTTCCTTTTGGGGTTTTGTCATCTTTGATGATAACTGCAGCGTTTTCGTCGAAACGGATGTAAGAACCATCTTTACGACGAGCGCCTTTTACTGTACGAACTACAACAGCTTTTACTACATCACCTTTTTTAACAACGCCGCCTGGTGTTGCATCTTTAACGGTAGCAACGATAACATCGCCGATATTGGCATATCTTCTGGTAGAACCACCTAATACACGGATACAAAGGATCTCTTTTGCACCAGTATTGTCAGCGACTCTAAGTCTACTTTCCTGCTGAATCATTCTTGTATCCTCCTAATTATTTAACCTTCTCAACAACTTCGACAAGTCTCCATCTCTTATCTTTTGATAACGGTCTTGTCTCCATAACTTTTACGATATCACCGATGTTGCACTCGTTGTGCTCATCATGGGCTTTTAATTTATAGGTTTTCTTTACAATTTTTTTGTAAAGCGGATGTTTTACGTGATCTTCGATTGCAACCACGATTGTTTTATCCATTTTATTGCTGACTACTTTTCCCTGACGGGTTTTTCTAAGATTTCTTTCCATTGATTACGCCTCCTTTGCAGCGTTTGCTTTCTGAGCAATCACTGTCTGAATTCTGGCAATGTTCTTACGAACATCTTTGATTCTGCTGGTGTTTTCCAACTGGTTTGTTGCATTCTGAAATCTCAAGTTAAATAATTCCTTTTTAGCAGCTACTAATTCTTCATTCAATTCTGCAGCTGATTTTGCTTTTAAATCTTCTACATATTTATTAATTTTCACTGTTATCACCGCCTTCTAATTGTGCACGAGAAACGATTTTACATTTACATGGTAACTTGTGCATAGCAAGACGTAATGCTTCACGTGCTACTTCTTCAGGTACACCTGCGATTTCGAACATGACACGTCCTGGTTTAACAACTGCTACCCAGTACTCCAGAGCACCTTTACCAGAACCCATACGAGTTTCAGCCGGTTTTGCTGTTACTGGTTTATCCGGGAAAATTTTGATCCAAACTTTACCACCACGTTTGATGTAACGGGTCATAGCAACACGGGCTGCTTCGATCTGGTTTGATCTGATCCAGCACGGCTCTGTAGCTACAAGACCAAATTCACCGTAATTGATTACATTGCCTCTTAAGGCTTTACCTTTCATAGTTCCACGGAACTGTTTACGACGTTTTACTCTCTTTGGCATTAACATAATTATTTATCGCTCCCTTCCTTGGATGCTTTAGTCGGAAGTACCTCACCATTGTAGACCCAAGCTTTTACGCCAACTTTGCCGTAAGTTGTGTCTGCTTCAGCGAAACCATAGTCAATGTCTGCACGAAGTGTCTGCAGCGGAATCGTTCCTTCGCTGTAGAACTCGGTACGAGCCATATCTGCGCCGCCCAGACGTCCGGATACGGAAGTCTTGATACCAAGAGCGCCGGCTCTCATTGTTCTTGACATGGTAGATTTCATTGCACGACGGAAAGAAATACGGTTTTCAAGCTGAAGTGCGATGTTTTCTGCAACCAGCTGAGCATCTCTGTCAGGTCTCTTAACTTCTTTGATATCAACGATCACTTTTTTGTCGGTATATTTCTGAAGTTCTGCTTTTACTTTTTCGATTTCTGCTCCGCCTTTACCGATTACGATACCCGGTTTAGCGGTGAAAATGATTACTTTTACGCGGTCAGATGCTCTCTCGATCTCGATTTTAGCAACGCCTGCGCTGTATAATTTCTTTTTCAGGAATGTTCTGATATTATAATCTTCTACTAAATAATCAGCGAAGTTATCTTCTGCATACCATCTGGAATCCCAGTCTTTAATAACACCGACTCTAAGGCCGTGTGGATTAACTTTCTGTCCCATGTTCGCCCTCCTTATCTTTCATCTAACACGATAGAGATATGACTTGTACGTTTTTCAATTCTATATGCTCTACCCTGTGCTCTCGGTCTGATTCTCTTCATGGTCGGTGCTTTGTTTGCGTAGCACTCTGCTACATATAAGTTTTCAGCGCTCATACCATTGTTGTTCTCAGCGTTTGCGATTGCAGATTCTAAAAGTTTTTTGATTACACTTGAAGCATATCTCGGGCTGTATGCCAGAATACCAAGTGCAGTCTGTACGTCTTTACCACGGATAGCATCGAGTACAAAACATGCTTTCTGTACAGACATTCTTGCGTAAGATAACTTAGCAGACGGTCTTGTATCTTTATTGGCATTTCTTGCTCTCTTAATTTGAGATCTATGTCCTTTTGCCATGACAATTTACTCCTTTCAATGTACACCCTCCCGGGTGTTTCCTTAATCTAAGTCCTAATTCTCCAGGACCGTTGACACACCCCCGTTAAGGGGTGCTGCGGTTCATTTATTATTTTCTTCCTGATTTCTTATCGTCTTTGCCATGTCCTCTGTAAGTTCTTGTAGCAACGAACTCACCAAGTTTATGACCAACCATATCTTCGGTAACATATACCGGCACATGTTTTCTTCCATCGTGAACAGCGATTGTGTGTCCTACGAAGCTCGGGAAGATTGTAGAACGACGTGACCAGGTTTTGATAACTGTTTTTTCGTTAGCAGCGTTAAGAGCGTCTACTTTCTTTAATAAACTCTCATCTGCGAACGGACCTTTTTTCAGTGAACGAGCCATTTGGTTCTAACCTCCTTTATTTAGTTAACGCTTTTCCATCTCTTCTTCTTACGATCATCTTGTTAGACTGTTTGTTTTTCTTTCTGGTCTTCAGACCCAGAGCAGGTTTGCCCCACGGTGTGCACGGACCCGGACGTCCGATACCACACTTACCTTCACCACCACCATGCGGATGGTCATTCGGGTTCATTACAGAACCACGAACAGTCGGTCTGATACCCATGTGACGTTTACGTCCTGCTTTACCGATGTTGATCAGGTTGTGGTCGCCGTTTCCAACAACACCAACAGTTGCTCTGCAAACAATCGGAACCATTCTCATTTCACCTGAAGGCAGACGCAGTGTAGCGTATTTACCTTCTTTAGCCATCAGCTGAGCGCCGTTACCAGCGGAACGAACCAGCTGTCCGCCTTTGCCCGGATGCATCTCAACGTTATGAACCATAGTACCAACCGGAATTTCAGATAACGGCAGGCAGTTACCAACACGAACTTCGGCTTCTGCACCGCTCATAACTTTCATTCCAACTTTTAATCCTGCCGGAGCAAGAATGTATGCTTTCTCGCCGTCTGCATAGCAGATCAGTGCGATATTAGCTGTTCTGTTCGGATCGTACTCGATAGCAACAACATTTGCCGGAATACCATCTTTGTGATTTCTCTTGAAATCGATAATTCTGTATTTTCTTCTGCTTCCGCCGCCGCGGTGTCTAACTGTGATTTTTCCCTGATTGTTACGTCCAGCGTTTTTATTTAAAGAGGTTACCAGTGATTTCTCCGGAGTAGCTTTTGTGATCTCAGAGAAATCAGAACCTGTCATGTGACGTCTGGAAGGTGTATATGGGTTATATGTCTTAATTCCCATTTTTTTACTCCTTTCGGTTTGTTTTATTATCGTACTTTACATGTACTTAGTTTGCCAGGAATTAAAGTCCCTCGAAGATTTCGATGTCTTTGCTTTCCTCGGTCAGTGTAACGATTGCTTTCTTTGTTTTAGCAGTTTTTCCAACAACCATTCCGCGTCTTTTTTCTTTTCCGTCGCAGTTCATGGTGTTTACGCTTTTTACTTTTGTTCCTTCGAACATTTTTTCAACTGCTTCTTTGATCATGGATTTGTTTGCTTCCGGATGAACTAAGAAAGTATATTTCTTTTCAGCCATTGCATTCATGCTTTTTTCTGTAACCACCGGTTTCAGGATTACATCATAATACTGAACGTTTGCCATTATGCGTACACCTCCTCGATTGATGCAACTGCATCCTTGGTCAGGATCAGTGTTGTATACTTCAGAACGTCGTATACGTTAATTGTGCTTGTGGAAGCAGTCTGTACGTTCGGCATGTTTTTTGCAGACATAACAACGTTCTGATCGTTGTCGTTCATTACTACCAGTGCCTTCTCAACTTTTAAGTTGTTCAGTACGTTCTGCATATTTTTTGTTTTGATTTCGCCAAATTTCAGTTCATCTAAAACGATAAGTTTTTCTTCCTGAACTTTGCTTGTAAGAACAGATTTGAGTGCTGCTCTCTTCTCTTTCTTATTCATTTTGAAAGAGTAATCTCTTGGTACCGGAGCGAATACAATTCCGCCGCCTGTCCACTGCGGAGCTCTTGTTGAACCCTGTCTTGCATGACCGGTTCCTTTCTGTCTCCACGGTTTTCTTCCGCCACCGGAAACTTCAGAACGTGTTTTTGCTTTCTGTGTTCCCTGACGATTGTTTGCCAGCTGCTGAACAACTGCCTGATGTACTAAATTTTCCTTAACTTCTACGCCGAAAACAGCATCGTTAAGTTCCATTGTTCCAACTACATTGCCTTCCATATTGTAAACAGATACGTTAGCCATCTGTGTGTTCCTCCTTCCGACGAATATTATTTAACCGTTTTCACGGTTTCTTTAATTGTAATCATTGATTTCTTTGGTCCCGGAACAGATCCCTTAACCAGAATCAGATTGTTTTCTGCATCTACGCGAACAACCTCAAGGTTCTGGATGGTAACTTTCTTGTGTCCCATGTGACCCGGCATTCCTTTTCCTTTGAATACCTTACTCGGATCAGAACATGCACCATTGGAACCTGCATGACGATGATATTTGGAACCATGAGCCATCGGTCCTCTGTGCTGGTTAAATCTCTTGATTGCGCCCTGGAAACCTTTACCTTTTGAAATAGCAGTTGCATCAACTTTATCGCCTGCTGCAAAGATGTCTGCTTTGATTTCCTGGCCCAGCTGATATTCTTCAGCATTTTCAAATTTGAATTCGCGAACGAATCTCTTGCAGGATACGCCTGCTTTGTCAAACTGACCTTTCATCGGTTTGTTAACAAGTTTTTCTCTCTTGTCAGCATAACCAACCTGAACTGCGCTGTATCCATCGTTTTCTACAGTTTTAACCTGTGTTACAAAACAAGGTCCTGCCTGTAATACAGTTACCGGTGTTAAAGAACCGTCTTCGTTGAAGATTTGAGTCATTCCGACTTTTGTAGCTAAGATTGCTTTCTTCATTCCTTTTTACCTCCTGTTTTTCTACAGCGGATTGCCGTTGTACGGTAATCATTCTAGAACAGTTATATAAGTGGAATGCTATGCATTACTTCTATATAAGTCCTTCAGGATTACTTTCACATTTTGCTGTCCGTATTTTTCCGGACATCCCGTCGCGCCCTTTCGGGTGCTTCGAATTCAGATCTTTGATTATTATTTGGTTTTCATTTTGATGTCGATATCAACACCAGCCGGCATCTCTAAACGAGATAAAGCATCAACCGTTTTCTGGGTCGGAGCCATAATATCAATGAGTCTCTTGTGTGTTCTCTGTTCGAACTGTTCTCTGGAATCTTTGTATTTGTGTACCGCTCTTAAGATTGTTACAACTTCCTTTTTTGTCGGAAGAGGTACCGGTCCACTCACAGTTGCTCCGTTCTTTTTTACAGTTTCGATAATTTTGCTTGCAGATGCATCTACTAACTGATGATCGTAAGCTTTCAGGATGATTCTCATTACTTGACTTGCCATAAAAAAAGCCGCCTCCTTTTCGCACTTATTAATAGTACGACAAGCGGTGACTGTACACATCTCCGTGTGTGTCCTAATGCTTAACACACGTGTTTCTGTCCCAATGACAGACCTGTTTACTTGTACAGTGACTTGTCGCCAGTTTTCTAACTTGACATTCGCTCCACGGAAAACCTGCCTTCTCTCAGGCAGCAACCTCGCGTTTCATTGCTATCATGTCACAACGTGTTTTAGTATACACGAAACCCCTCGCATATGCAAGGGGTTTTTGTTTTTTTTTGTATTTTTTTTAATACAATTTTTCTTTATTTTGTTCACTAGATAAGCTTTGAATAATCCAGGATTGTAACACCCAGTTCCTCATCTTTTGTGACAACCGGCTCCTCACCTGCTGCCTCTGCTTTCTTCAGCAATTCTTCTCTGGACATTCTCGTCACCGGCACAAAGGAGCTGGGATCCTCATCGATCACTTCCTCCTCCGGAAGCTCAGCAGACGGTTCTTCCGGTTCTGTTTCTTCCATCTGAACCTCTGTCACTTCCTCCGCTTTTTCCTCCTGCGAAATCAGTTCTTCTGTAATATCCTGTTCCGATGCTGGCACTTCCGCTTCAGCCGAAGCAGCTTTTTCGCCGTCCTGATCTTCCGCAAGCACCCGCATCAGTTCATCTTTTGCAAGTGCCAATGCTTCTTCCTCTGTCATGGCATTCGGAGTCCCTTCTTCCGGCTCTGTTTTTTCCGGCTTTGAGGCTTCTGCTGCCTTCGTGCTTTCTTTCTCTTTGTCCTTGCCTTCTTCCTCGTCTTCTTCCTCTTCATCTTCGTCTTCATCCGGTTTTTTCCAGAGTTCCGAAAGTATGAACAGAATAATAATGAAGAGAACAACCAGACCTATGATGATCAATCCTTCCACACTATGCATAGCCATCATAATGTAACCAATAAAAGGAACGGTAATTATAACTTTTGACACATCATTTCTCAGAACAAGTTCCTTCTGTTCTCCAGATGCACTGTTTGCATCGGTTCCAAGAAATCTTCCTGTACCAGCACTTCCTTCTTCTATTACATACAGGTAAATCTTTCCATCGCTGTCGTCTAATACCTTATCTCCTGCTTCAATTTCTGTCACATCCACATCTTTTGCATAAGTAACAGAACCAACCGGAAGGTTCGTAGTCATAGAAGAGGAATCGATCACGGTTGTTGATATGCCCGCAAGGGGCGGAACAAGAATGGCGGCGCCGATCAAGATTGCACCAATCAGGAACAAATTAACAATAAACTTTAAAAATTTCGACATAGTTAACTTCTCCTCACTCTTTTTTGTCTCTTATCTTTTTATTTTATCATCTTATTTTAAATATGTACACAAAAATTTATGTTTTTTCTTCTTTTCCTTTTGCTTATTATACGCTTTTCTTTTATAATGCTGTTGGAGTCAAAAGGTATTTTGCCCCCCTGATACCTACGGAGGTCTCAAAGTCACACTTTTTCATGCAGGCATGAAACATGTGATCATTTGACCCCGGTATCTCATAATGTGTCTATATAACAGGAGGTGTTTATGACATTCGATATTAAAACAATTGAAGATCTTTCTCTGAACGCGTGGCCTTCTCATCAGATTCAGGTCTACGACGGCTGGCTTTTGCGTTTTTCTTATTTTTACACACACAGAACCAATTCCGTGGAGCAGATCGGTCCGTCCATAATCCCGTTCCCGGAAAAAATAGCTTACTGCGAGCAGATTTATGAGCGCTGGAAATCTCCATGCATTTTCAAGATCACTCCCCTCAGCGATCCGTCGCTGGAATCTCTTCTCATTGACAGGGGGTATCACACAGAACACAAAACAGATGTTATGATCCTCGATCTTGACAATCCTATTAATATAGAAGAAACCCGTTCCATTCCGGTACAGGTTCAGTACCGTATCAGCGACAGCTGGATTCAGGGGCTGTTCGATTTAAAAAACACAACCGATCCGATTCACCGCAAAATAGTACCATCCATGTACGCCGCCATTCCAAAAGACGTGGTTTCCGTTTCAATCTGCGACGGCGGCCGCATCATCGCCACAGGACTTGGTATTCTTGACCGGGATTATATTGGAATTTATGCCATCCACGTGGATGAGGCTTACCGGGGCCGCCATTATGCCACAGCCCTTATACATAACCTGCTTTCCGAAGGACGCAAAAACGGTGCGACCCGTGCCTATCTGCAGGTAGTGTCCGGAAATCAGCCGGCTATCTCACTCTATCGAAAAGCCGGTTTTCGAAAACTTTACACCTACTGGTTCCGGGTAAAATAGTCCGGACCGGAACTTTTTTTCAAACATTCGTCCAGCATCGGGCAGACAAACGAAAAGCTGCGCTTTTTGCGCAGCCTTTTCTTATTTTACATTTGTTAAATATGCCTCAATCTCTCGAATTGCGTCTTCTTCATCGTCGCCATTGGCAGTTACTACAACCTGATCTCCGGAATCCAGTCCCAAAGTCATCATACCCATGATACTTTTTGCATTTACGCGTTTCTGACTTCCAACTTCCAGATATACCTCACTTTTGTACTGACTTGCCACCTGTACTAAAAGTGCCGCCGGACGTGTCTCCAGACCGCTCTGTAACTGAATGGTTACCGGTTTCTTAATCATAATAATTCTCCTCCTTGTTTCCCTGCAACTCTTTCGCGATCTCACATAGCTTTCTTAATCTGTGATTCACACCGGATTTTCCCACTGGAGGGTTCATCATCTTGCCCAGTTCCGTCAGACTGGCTTCCGGATATTCCAGACGCACTTCCGCCATCTGTCTGAGGGCAGGTGTCAGACTTCCGAAACCTATCGTTCGCTCAATATACTCGATATCCTGTATCTGCTTCACCGCCGCCATGATCGTCTTATTCAGATTCGCCGCTTCACAGTTCACCTTGCGGTTCACACTGTTCCTCATTTCCTTCAGAATCCGGATGTTTTCCAGCTCCATCAGTGCAATATTTGCCTCCATCACCGCAAGTGCATCTACAATCTGAGCACCTTCCTTGATGTAGACCACATACATTTTCTTTCGTATGACAATTTTTGCATCAATGTCAAAGGTCTGGAACAGGAAGCGTATCCGTTCTGCTTTTTCTGCTGTGTTACAGGTGATTTCCAGATGATAAAATTTTTCCGGAGCGCTGATTGAACCGGACGCAAGAAAGCATCCTCTTAAATAAGCCCTCTTACAGCAGCTTTTCTGCAGCATCACACCATGATTTGTGGCCTTTAATACGCGAATCGCATCATCTGCATCGGTAATCTCCACCACGTATACATGGTTCTTTTTCATTCCAGGATGTTCACGAGTGTTAATGTCTACGCTTATCTTAAAGGTTTTTTTCAATAATGTAAAGTATTTTCTTGCAAGAATTACATTTTCAGTACGCACCGAAACCTGGAACCGCTGATTGTCATCTGTGTGCACTTCACCGCACATGGTTATGATCGCCGCTATCTCTGCAATCTGACAATGCCTGGCGGTGCTGAACTGATTTGCTAACTCTTCTTTTACATCACTTGAAAACGACATATGGGTACCTCTTTTTATTTCTTCCGCACTGCATCTTTCAGCACATCCCTGTGCTCCACGCGGATCCCGTATTCTTCCTCACCGGAAAGCCGCTGATACAGGGCATTTGCCAACGTAACGGAACGATGCTTTCCTCCCGTACAGCCAATGCTGATCACCAGCTGATTTTTCCCCTCTGAAATGTAATTGGGAATCAGGAAACGCACCATATCTTCCAGTTTATTCAAAAATATCTGCGAATTCTCACAATCCATCACAAAATCAAATACTTCTCTGTCATTTCCGGTCAAAGGACGCAGTCCCTCCACATAGTAGGGATTCGACAAAAAGCGCACGTCAAACACCAGATCCGAATCGGTCGGTATTCCATATTTGAACCCAAAGGAAAGGATGGATATAAACAGATTTTTATATTCCTTATTTTTGACAAAAATTTTATCCAGCTCTGTCTTCAGTTCTCTGGTCAGCAAATGACTGGTATCAATAATATAATCCGCCTGTTTTTTTAAAAAGTCCAGTTTTTCCCGTTCTTTTCTGATACCGTCTTCCACCCGTCCGTGAGCCGCAAGCGGATGTCTTCTTCTCGTCTCTTTATAGCGTTTGATCAATACCGGATCCTGAGCCTCCAGGTACAGAATCTCATATTTGATCTTGGCCTTTTTCATGTCTTCCAGGACGCTTTCCAGCTGGCCCAGCGCATTTCTGCTGCGGATATCCACACCGATTGCCACTTTCTGTATTTCAGAATAAGATCCGTCCACGGATATCTGGGCAAATTTTTCAATCAATGGGATCGGAAGATTGTCCACGCAAAAATATTCCGCATCCTCCAGCATCTTCAGCGCTGTACTTTTTCCTGCTCCTGACATTCCTGTCACTATTACAAAACGCATATGTTATTCCCCGTCTTTAAATACTCCGAGCATTTTCACTTCTGTCTCCAGTTTCACCTGAAACTTATCGTATACGATTTTCTGCACCTGGCGGATCAGCCGGTACACATCCCCTGCAGCAGCACCGCCTGCGTTGATCACAAAACCGCAGTGCTTTGCAGATACCTGGGCACCGCCCACCTGATAGCCTGCAAGGCCCGCATCCATGATCAGTTTTCCTGCAAAATAGCCCTCCGGTCTCTTGAATGTACTTCCGGCGCTCGGGAATTCCAGCGGCTGTTTGCTGACGCGCTGCTCTTTCAGTTCATTCATTCGATGCCCGATCTTCTGTGCATCACCCTTTTCCAGTTTTAGAACTGCCTCAAGGACAATATAGCCTTCTTTCATTACAATACTGGTACGATAACCCAGCTCCAGTTCCGATGCCGCAAGGGTTTTGACTTCACCCTCTTTTGTAAGGACCGTGACTTCTTCCAGAATATCTTTCATCTCTCCGCCATATGCCCCTGCATTCATCACGACTGCGCCGCCAATGGTTCCCGGTATTCCAGACGCAAACTCCATACCGGTCAGACTGTGATTCAGTGCTGTTTTCGCAACTGCGGACAGAAGCGCACCGGCTTTTGCACGAATCTTTGTTTCACCCTGGACTTCCGTCTCACTCATATTGCGGTAGATCTGAATCACCACGCCCCGGTATCCCTCATCACTTACCAGCAGATTACTGCCGTTTCCTATGATAAAATAAGGAATGTTTTCCTCTTTACAAATACAGAGTGCCCGCTTCAGTTCTTCTGTGGAATGGGGATTCAGATAAAAATCCGCCGGTCCTCCTACCCGAAATGTGGTGTGCTTTGACATGGGTTCATCCATCATCACATTATCGCTTCCAAGCACGCTGCAAAACTGATTTAACAAATCCTCTTTCACTTACTTTCCTCCCAGTAAATCTCTTATTACTTCACCTGCAATCATAAGTCCGGCCACGCTGGGCACAAAAGATATGCTGCCCGGCACCGGTCTGCCTGTATTTCCTTTTGTCTCTTCCGGTTTCTCCGACTGCACGGTATTTTTCGTACCATCCTTTTCCTTCTTCCCTTTAATCGGAAGTTCCTTTGAATACAGCACTTTTACCTTTTTTATTCCTCTTTTTTTCAGTTCTGTCCGCATCACTTTGGCCAGCGGACACACTGTGGTCTTGCTGATATCGGTTATTTCAAAGCGGCCCGGATCCAGTTTATTTCCGGTTCCCATACAGGAGATAATCGGCGTCTGTTCCTTCTTTGCCTCTTCGATCAGCAGCAGTTTTGAGGATACCGTATCAATGGCATCCACCACATAATCATAATCGGCCATATTGAACAGATCTTTTGTCTGGGGGCCGTAAAAGGTCTCATAAGTATGCACCAGAATATCCGGATTGATATCACGGATCCGCTCTTTCGCCACCTGTGTCTTCGGTTTGCCCAGTGTGGAGCGAAGGGCAATCAGCTGCCGGTTCAGATTTGTTATGGCCACCGTATCGTTATCCACCAGTGTCAGACTTCCAACACCGCATCTGGCCAGTGCCTCCACCACATAGGAGCCAACGCCTCCTATGCCGAAAACCGCTATTCTTGCTTTTGCGAGCCGATCCATGGACTCTTCTCCGATCAGTAATTCCGTTCTGGAATATTCGTGCAGCATACATTTCCCTTTCTTTGATTCCGCGTTTTATATCCTATAGTTCATGTTATTTTAACACATTTCCCGTTTGCATTCCATTCCTTTATGCATTATACTAGATTCCAGAACAAATTGATACACAAAATGTTATTTTATTGCAAGGAGATTTTTATGTTTGACAGTCTTTTTAACATGGACAATCCATTCTGGCGTACAATGGGAAAAGTGGCCGATATGGTTATTCTGAATATTCTTTTCATTATCTGCTGTATTCCAGTTGTAACAATCGGAGCCTCTTATTCGGCCCTGTATACGGTAACGCTGAAACTGGCTAAAAATGAAGAATCCTACATATTCAGAGGTTTTTTTAAAGCATTCCGAGCTAATTTCAAACAGGCAACCCTGATCTGGCTGATCATGCTGTTCCTCGGTGTTTTTCTCGGTGTGGATCTTTACCTGACGATCAACCTTGATATGCCGCTTATGAATGCTCTGTACTATATTTTTCTGGTATTCGCTGCGCTTTATGCAATGATGCTCAGTTATGTTTTTCCGCTTCTGAGCAAATTTGACAACACCGTGATCAATACGATTAAAAATTCCCTGATGATGAGCATTGCCCATTTCCCGTGGACTTTATTGATCGTGCTCATCAATGCAGTACCGATTATCGTTTCTGCGATCAATCTTAATTATCTGTTTTCATATGTACTGCCACTGATGCTTGTGATCGGATTCAGCCTGATTGCATGCATCAACAGCTATATATTTCATCGCGTATTCAAAAAATACATTCCGGAAGAAACCGCTCCTGCGGATTCCGGGGTCATTGAGGACAAATAAAAATTCAGGGCGGCAGTCACCGGACCTGCCGCCCATTCTAACAGTATGAATCTGATTTTCCTATCATTACTTTTTCATTTTAGGTCTGAAAATCCAGCTGGCAATGTAAGAAAAAATCAATGCCGCCGAGATTCCAACCGCGCTGGAAGTAAATCCGCCCATAAAGATTCCGATAAATCCATCTTCATCCACCGCTTTTTTTATCCCCTTCCATAGAACATTTCCAAACCCGGTCAGCGGAACGCTGGCACCGGCACCGGCAAACGCCTGAAAAGGCTCATACACACCCACAGCTCCAAGCAGTGCCCCCAGACAAACCAGCAATACCATAATCCTGCCCGGCATCAGTTTGGTACGGTCCAGCAGGATCTGAACCAGCGCACAGATCAGACCGCCTACCCAAAATGCATTGATATAATCCATCATTTTGCGCCTCCTTTTGCTTCCACCACGACTGCATGTGCGATTCCGGGAACACTGTTTCCCTCTGAAAAGCTGACTTTCGAAAGCAGCGCTCCGGTGGGAACAAACAGTACCCGTTTCCACTCTCCGCTCTCGATTTTCGGCAGGATATAAGCAGCAAACACACTGGCTGCACAGCCGCATCCGCTTCCGCCTGCATGGGTATCCTGTTTTTCCTCGTCAAATATCTCGATTCCGCAGTCCATATGGCAGTCGCTGATATCGATACCACGTTCTCCCAGAACATCCCACAAAATCTTTTGTCCAATGCTCCCAAGATCTCCGGTTATAATTTTATCGTACTCCTTTGGGGTCCGCTGAAAGTCCATAAGGTTGTGATAAATCGTATCACTGGCTGCGGTGGCCATACAGGCCCCCATATTCATAGAATCTTTCAGACCATTGTCTATGATCTTTCCGGTGGTTACTCCGGTGATCTCCGCTTTTCCCCCATCCTTTCCCAGCACACACGCCCCGCTTCCGGTGACGGTCCAGGATGCTGACAGCGGGCGCTGATTTCCATAGGCCAGCGGAAAACGAAATTCTTTTTCCGCGCTGGCAAAATGACTGGAAGTCAGGCTCAGGACATAATCACCGTAACCGCCTGCCACCGCCATAGCCCCAAGCGACAGCGCTTCTCCCATGGTGGAACAGGCACCATAGAGACCATACACAGGAATCCGAAAATCCATGATTCCGAACGAGGAAGCGATGGACTGGGCCAGCAGATCTCCTGCAAAAATCATGCGGATACGCTGTTTGTCCAGATTCGCCTTTGCCATAGCCAGCTGCGCCGCCTCTTTCTGCAGGGTACTTTCCGCCTCTTCCCAGCTTTTGCATCCCATCATGGGATCCTGACAGACCATATCAAAATAAGTTCCCAATGGTCCTTCCCCCTCTTTTTGTCCTACCACAGCCGCCGCTCCGAGAATACTGACCGGATTCTCAAAGCAGACACTCTGTGCACCCATCATCTGACTCATATTTCTGACCTCACTCTTCTGATTTGATAGCGCATCCGCTCCTGTTTTATTTCTGCTTTTTTCCAAAAATCTTATTGAATATGTTCCTGATTTTCTCCCAGATCATTTACAAACACCTCCATATCTTCTCTTGTATGCATCTGTCTGCTTTTTTCCACAACTGCTTCCTTTTCCATATCGCTCATATCCGCAAAAGCTTCCATCGATTTTTCATTTGCCGCCAGAGACAGACCAAAACCGATTGGCAGATCACCGCCCTGACCGATATTCCACTTATTTTCTGAATGTTCCATTCCCGCACCTCATCATTCTAAAAAAATCCAAACATCTTCCCTGCCCAGTAGATCAGTCCCAGCAGCCAGGAACTGAAAATACCATATAGGATCACCGGTCCGCAGATGGAAAATATTTTGCATCCAATACCAAATACCTGTCCTTCTTTCTGGAATTCAATGGCCGGCGCTGCCACCGAATTGGCAAATCCCGTGATCGGAACCAGCGTTCCTGCACCGCCGAACTTTGCCAGACATGGGTAAATATTCAGTCCTGTCAGCAGCACACTGAGTCCCACCAGAATCATGGAGCACCAGGAACCGGCTTCCGTCTGATCCATTCCCATTCCTGCGGCCACATTTAAGATGACCTGCCCCAGCACACAGATCAGGCCGCCCACCAGAAATGCTTTTGCCATATTTTTTGGCAGACTATGCACCGGCGTTACGCTTTTTACATAGGATTCATATTCTTTCTGTTGTATATCGTCCATAATTTACCATCCTTTATAATAATATAATATTGACCAAAGCGCTTTTCCAACAGCGGTACTGACAACCAGAGCTGCAATGCCTTTTACCAGACCCGCTCTTCTTGCCATAATCGGCACAATATCCAGAATTTCCGTCAGTGCGATAATCCAGCTTCCAAGAAAAATGCCTCCAAACAGACCGTAGACCCCTGCTGCAAGTGATCCAATGGAAAAATTCATACTTCCCAGGGCCAGTCTGAGATTTCCAAGGGGCAGTTTCCACTCATACAGGGTAAACAGATTTCCCATGACAGCCCCGGCCATAGCACAGTTTTCATACAAAAGCATATGATTTGCCGTGTGTGTGATACCGGCATACCGGGGTATAATATTCAGGCCGATAAGCAGTGCCACCAGACCGCTGGCTATGATAATACCGCCAAAGAGCCCGACCATGCCCACAAACCAGTGACTAATCCCCATTTTCCTGTCTCCCTTCCCGGCTGTATTTTTCCATGACGGTCCGGTTTACATCCTCTTCATACACACGCATCTGTACCTCCATGGGGGTCGGATCCTGGGTGATTTTCCATGTACCAAAGTGATTAAAGAAGAATACAACACCAATTCCGATTCCGATGGAATACATCAGCTCCAGTTCTGTGAATCCATCGGAAGGTTCACCGGTGAACTGCTCGTATACCTTTGTAAAAAGACCGGACGTATCCACATCCGTATTAAATGTCATAATCGAAAAACCTGAGCCAAAAAAAGTCACAATACAGATAAACGCAGCCTTAACCCAGTTCCATACCTTATGCTGACGCTTTTCTTTTTCATAGGTCAGGATAAAATTTACTTCTCCCAGATGTACTACATCCACATTTGTCATCTGTCTCTGGATTTTTTCAATGATATCCATAGCTGACACCACATATCGGCCCGGCTCATTCTTCGGGATCGTCATAATATGAATTCCCCGGCTCTGACTCAATGTCTTTTCATTGCTGCCCGACAGTTTTGCAATGTCACCAAGATACACATGCGGATCATGGATTTCAACATTCTGCTCGGTCTGAATGTACAATGTTTCGCTCATATACCAATGTTCCTCCCTGCATTTCTTCCGGTGTTTCCGAAGCAGTCCGATAATAATAGAAAATACCGGCTGCAACTGCAATTGCCAGCAGGCAAAGAATTGCACATAC
>JAXJSH010000021.1:0-8638 GCA_036310185.1 Lachnospiraceae bacterium
GAGTTACAGTTTCATTTTCATCTGTCGCTCCAAAATTTCCTGTAGGATCCGGTTTTTTTCCCTCTTCACCCTGTATTTTGGGATTCGCTATATCTTTTTTCCATGCCGGTATTTCATCCTGATCATCCCATACGGTTCCGTAATATGTCCCTTCGTCTCCCAAAATAATCATGCCGCCGCACTGTTCCAGCGTATATCCGCTGCCACCCATATGCAGCCGGTCGGAATCTATCCGTTGATGCAGCACACCATTCTTAACTTCAGTCTGCCCAAGCAACAGGAAATCAGCCCCGATCTCCTTACGCACAAATAGAAATATCTGAGCCATCCCCGGAATATCAATACCCTGCATTCTCAGAAAAAAAGTACACAAACCATTTCTGGCTTCTACTTTAATAAACCCGCAGTTATCCCCCTTCCGATTATTCCGGTATCTGTATACATAAGCAACAAACCGACGATAAGATGCCATATGTTTAATCCTCCGCAGTCGCATTCCATAATTCTTATGCAAAAATACGTGCAGGCATGACTAATACATGATTCCATCCACGGTGTCACACATCAAAAGCTTATCCTCTGTTTCGTCATATTACTTCAAAAATAATGAAAGGCTAAAATCTACTTTCTTTTTAAAGTGTAAATAAACTTTCCACATCAGCCTTGAACGTGCGATGAAATTTTGAAAAATTTTTTCAATTAAAAAAATTTTTCATTCCATATCAATTCAAAAAAGACTTGACATTTCCAATAAATAGTAATAGACTTTTAAAGTCAGCATATGAGAAAAATCCAATTTGCCGAATGAAAATAGTAAATTTCAAAATAGCAAATTTAAAAAATATAAAAAAGATGTTGACAATTCATATGAACATATGTATAATACATATTGTTGTGACGATGCGTGGCTCAGTTTGGTAGAGCGCTGCGTTCGGGACGCAGAGGTCGCAGGTTCAAATCCTGTCGCATCGATTTGGAGAGTTCGTGGAAACGAACTCTTTTTTTGCACAGACAAGGATATTGTTCGACTAATTTCCAGTCACTATCTGTATTTTGACCCTCTCCAGAATTTTGTTTATACCGCAAAACAGCGCCCCGTCAATCAGGGGCGCTGTTTCTGTTTTTAAATATTTAAATTTCTGTAAAACGGCTGACGATTGTTGCACAAACCGCTCTTACGGTAACACCCTGCGGTTTTAATGATCCACTGTCGCCAGTGATAATTTCTTCAGCAACACACCATTTCATTGCTTCCTGTGCGAATGCACTTACGCTCGCCGTATCCGGATAAGCAGAGATATCTGCTGTTGCAGTAACATCTAATTCTTTGTACTTAGCATAGCGATACATCATCGTAGCCATCTGTTCGCGGGTAATTTCATCGCCCGGTCCGAAGTAGCCCTCATCATATCCTGTTACAATTCCGTTTTCTGCTGCCCAAAGTACTGCATCTGTGTAGAACTGTCCCTCTGCAACATCCGGGAATTTTTCACTGTAAGTTACTTCCGGTTCGCCTTCCATACGATAAAGAATTACTGCAAACTGTGCTCGGGAAAGAATCTCTGCCGGTCCAAAAGTTGTTTCATTCAGGCCAGTCATCAGACCTTTCTGATAAACATCTTTTGCATATTCATAATACCAATCCGTTTCTTCAACGTCTGTGTATGGCAGCTCTCCCATTTCCATAACAGCTTCCATTAATGCTATTATTACTTCATATTCATCCACGCTCTGAACGCCATGGGCATAAACTTCTTCAGCTGCTGCAATAATGTCTGTTATTGTTTCCCAATCTTCTTCGGTATAGTCTTCTTCATTTAATCCAGCTGCCTCATCCAAAAGTCCAGCCAGTTCAGTCATATCCACATATACAAGGCCATAACCGCGTTCATATACGATTTCATCTGTGTATGCACCAGCTTCGCTGTCATATTTCGGAATATTTACCGGTAATGTACCCTGAGCATCAAATGTACCTAAAATCACTTCAACACCAGCTACAATATTCGGTCCGCTTGCAGCAGTATCGCCAGTAGCTCCGCCAATCAACGCTTCGGTCGGGTCTACGGAAGAACCTTTACATCCATATACTGCAACAACTGCATCTGCATTCGGATACAGCTGAACATCATACGGTTTATCAACGGACATGATAACGGTAGCTTTTTCTGCGCTGTTTGTTTCAATATAATCTATGAATGCATTTGGAGCCGCTGATAACCAGTGACCATAAGACATTCTTCCACTTGAAGTAGAGGAAATTTCAGAGTTAATAATTACGGAATCACACCAGTCAAGCAGGTCCTTCATTACCCAGGTACTTGAAGCTCCGTCTTCATCAACAGCGGTAACGGATACATCCAGGCTGGCAGAATTAAATCTTGCTACCATTACTTCTGCACCTTCCGGAACAACACCTGCTTCTTTTGCACGTGCAACACCCCAGAGCATCTGTGATCTTTCATTTGTATACGGACATAACAACAGGACTTTGCTTGTTTCCGTTGTGTCTAACGGTAATGTACTATATTCATTCTTAACAACGGTTGCTGCTGCTGCTGCGATTTCTCTTTCAGCTGCTCTGTTTTCATCCGAACCTACGGTTGCAAGCGCTGTCTCTAATGAATATTCCGATGCATCGTAATCTAAAATTCCTTTGCTTTCTTTTAAGGTTAAGATTCTTCTGCAGGCATCATCTAATCTTTCTTCTGTGATGTATCCTGTTTCAACAGCGTCTTTCACAGCCTCAATAATAGCATCGATTCTTGACATCTGTTCTACACTGGTAATTCCGGTAGCCGGCATACACAGCATATCTACGCCTGCTGCAAGTGCTTCAACTGCAGCCTGTACTTCGCCGTATGTGCTGACAATACCAGCCATGTTCATACCGTCGGTAGATACAACACCTTCAAATCCCATCTCACCTTTTAACAGATCCGTGATAATTGCTTTTGACAAAGTTGCCGGTCTGCTTTCTTCCTGACCTGTTAATTCTGAGTATAATTTGGAATCATCCAGCTGCGGATACAAAATGTGAGCAGTCATGATCATTTCAATACCCTGATCAATAGCAACTGCATACGGAGCCAATTCGCACTCTAATAATTCTGCGTAGGATTTATCAACGACCGGTAATCCATAGTGTGAATCAGTAGCAGTATCACCATGTCCCGGGAAGTGTTTTGCACAACCGATTACATCGTATTCAGCCATACCTGCAATTGTTGCAGATGCCATTTCACCAACCGCTGTAGCATCATCACCATAGGATCTTAAGCCGATAACCGGATTATTTGCGTTGTTGTTAACGTCAACTACCGGAGCCAGGTTTGTGTTAATACCTAAAACACTTAATTCGCTGCCGATAATCTTACCTGCTTCATACGCATATTCTGTATCGCCGGTTGCTCCTAACGCCATATTACCTGGAAGAGCAGTACCGGAACCTAAACGATATACAGATCCGCCTTCCTGGTCAGCACAGATCAGCATTGCGATACCGTCAACCGCTTTGGATTCATCCACTTCTGTAGCAGCAGCCTGCAGTGCCATGGTCAAATCATAAGACTGTTCTGTCTGTTTAATGTTGTTTGCAAAATAGATAAATCCGCCGAAATCATAATTTTTTACGATTTCATAGACGTCATCGTTCATGACTGTAAAATCTGATCCGCCCCATGTTCTGAAGTCCATCATAAATGTCTGGGTGATTTTCTGTTCTAACGTCATGCTGTCGATAATCGTTTCTACTCTTGATTCTGCTGTCTCTGTTGCAGAAACGATAGTCGGACTCACAAGTGTCATGACCATAGACAATGCAAGCACCAGTGATAAAGCTCTTCTCTTCTTCATATCATCCCTCCTAAAAATAAATTTTCACCTGCTCATATATTCTGTTTCATATATTTTCCGCTCAGCAGGCAATGTTTTTACTACAATTTCTATCATACACCACATCGCGGATTTTTCCATCATTTTCAACATATTTTTTTTGCATTTTTCTTCTTTTTTCATCTAATTGCACAACAGATGGCAATTGCAATTTCTTTCTATATTTTTTCTTTTTATAATCTTTTTATTAAAAAAGAAGATACAGCAAAGTACTCTTTACTGCATCTTCTTTCTTTTGTTTTATATAAAACTCCCTTTATTTTACCAGTCACACTGCGGGAAGAACACCTCCATATATTCTTCCCATGCAGCATTTTCTTTTACTATATATACGTCGCCTCTTCCTGAACCGTATGGCGCACTCCCAAGTGCGTAATTAGGCGAATAATAACTTGCAGCCGGAACACATATATCTACATGCGCCCCTGATACACCAGTATCCGCCACATAGAAAAACTTCCCATTTGCATAAGATCCCTCTCCGGTCGTATTGGATGTCTTTATGTAAATAATCGTGTGCGGTGCAATATAAGAACGGCTGCAGGCCACCTGACCAAGCGCCAGATTGCCGCCGTTTGCTCCGGATGAATTTCTTCCGGCATAAATGCCATTGCTTTCTGAACTACAGTCATAGAATGTCAGCTTTGCATTTCCTTTTAACGAAAAACCCGGATCCGAGGTGCCATTCCACACACCGGATTCATCCACCCAGCGGCCATCCACAAATGCATTCTCAGCCCTGCTTCCGTCACTTTTCAGATAGTACCATTTTCCATCGATCTGCTGCCAGCCGGTCTGCATGATTCCATCAGAATCCATGTAGTACCATTTTCCGTCAATCTGCTGCCAACCTGTTTTTCTGGCGCCATCACTGGCATCCCCAAGATAATACCAGCATCCGCCGATCCGCTGCCAGCCGCTGAGCATTACCCCATCCACATCCAGGTAATACCATTTCCCGTTCATTCGCTGCCAGCCGGTCAGATACCTTCCGTTCCACATCAGATAGCGGTCACCATCAATATTTTTCCATTCTTTTTCCGCTATCGTTGCTTTTACCATTCGGACCAAACTTGCTTTTCTTTGGCAAATGGGCAGGTTTTTCGAAGGTATTTCTTCTTCACCCTCCGAAGGGTCATCTGTTTCCTGATTTTCACTCTGTACCGCAGCCGAATTTTCCATGTAGGCCTGTTTTGCCAGCACAATTTCGTCTCCCAGATTTATTCTTCCTGAGGACAGTTCGGAAGCTGCTGCCTCAACAGAAAAAAGAAGCGACAAAATCAGAGCGATACTGATACCTTTTAACCATCGTTTTTTTAATCTGCTCACCTTTCTCATACCGTTCTCGCTTTCATTTATTATTTAGCAGGTAAAGTGGGCCCTGCTTTCGGGCAAAAAAATACGAGGATGAAGCATTTACCCTTCATCCTCGTTCTGTAACTTAATTCAACTGGTACACATCTGCATACTGAAGTCCGAAACCAAGTGCCGCACTGTGGCTGCTGAAAAATACATCCACATGACCATACGGTGTTCCGCGGTCCTCAACTATGTAAATATTACCATTAATCAGTAACTTTGTTCCAAACGGCACACCTGCCATCGCAACTGTTCTTCCCTGTGTCGCTGTAGTACCGCTGGCCGTGATGCCGTTTGACCACTGGCCGCAGCATTTTGAACACGCACAGTACGCAGTTAACTTAAATCTTCCAAGATATTTTCCTGCTGTACTGCTGGTGGAAGAATTGCTTACGCTCTCCCCTGCAGAACTTCCGCTTGTTGTATTGCCTGAACTAACCTGACTGCTTGTCCCGCTGCCTGCTGAAGCAGCCTCTTTTTTCGCCGCCTCCTCTGCCGCTTTCTGTTCGGCCAGACGCGCTGCTTCTGCTTCCGCTGCAGCCTTTTCTGCTGCCGCCTTACGCTCTGCCTCTGCCTGTGCCACCAGACTTTCCAGCTGAGCCTGCTGCTGTGCAATCTTTGTCTGAAGATTGGATGCATTCAGCTCTTCCTGGCTGATCATAGATGTATATTCACCTATTTTTTCATCTGTGGTGGCTGCGATTTCCGCAAGCTCTGCCTGCTTCTGTTCGCTTTCCGCTTTCAGGTCTTCCAGTTCCGTTTTTTCTTCGCTGATCTGTTTTTCCTGTTTTTCAATACTTTCTTTTGTTTCCTTGTATGTATTGAGCTGTTCCCTGTCATATTCTGTTAACTGTGAAATTGCCTCAGCCCGATTCAGAAATTCTGTAATACTCTTGGACTGCAGCAGCGTGATCAGAAGACTGGTATTCGCATTCTCATACATATAACGAATCCGGATCTTCATATCCTGATACTGCTGTGATTCCTGTTCTTTGGCACGTCCAAGGGCCGCCTGCAGCATCTCCAGTTCCACTTCCTTCTCACTGACCTGCTGCTGAAGCAAATCCAGGCTGGCCGCCAGCTCTGTCAGCTGTACATTCAGTTCATCGAGATACGTTTCAAGTTCAGACTTTTTTGATTCCAGATCAGTAATTTTATTCTGAGTATCTGCCAGATCGGATTCTGCAGCATCCTGTTCAGCCTGTACATTATTAATTCTGTCCTGTGTGCTGGCTTTTACATCCAGTACTGCAGTAAGACTCATCACAATCATAAGCAGAATACTCGTTACTCTTTTGCTCATAATAAGTCTCCTTTTCTTAAATACTTACACAGTATAACACAGAATGTTAAATAAAAAAAGCACTTTTTTAATTTTTGTAACATTTATGTAACATCTAGTAATATTTCCATATTTTTCCACAATATATAGTGCCTTTTCTGTTGAATTTTTCGCCAAAAAAAGAGCGCTGTAACACTTTTTTCTGCTACAAACGCTCATCTTTTGTCAGTAGTCACTATTCTTCAGCGGCCAGATCCATCTCAGCTTCTTCCTGAACCATCACTTCTTCATACTTGTTCAGAATAATGTTCTGAATACTCTCTCTGGTAGCGGAATTGATCGGATGTGCAATATCGCGATACTCCCCATCCGTTGCTTTTCTGCTTGGCATAGCGATAAAAAGTCCTTTTTCGCCTTCAATCACCTTGATGTCGTGTACTACAAATTCGTCATCAATCGTAATTGAAACAACCGCTTTCATTTTTCCTTCCTTTGCCACTTTTCTTACTCTTACATCGGTAATGTTCATATTGAGTCCCCTTTCTCACAGACCTAATATTTTTATGATTTGTATGCATGTTCTGCATACGGTAAAAATGCCCTTTGGGCTGCCCTCTGACATGACGCAGACAGGCTGTATGATAAAACGGATCGGCATGTCCGTTTTTTCATCGGATCAGATCACATATCGATTGCTTTTCTCGATTACAATTTTAATTCCATCTTCACCGCAGTGGCAGGAGTTTGCACGAATGGTGTCGCGGCTTTCTACAATACAATTCTCAATATGTGTATTATCTCCAATATACACATCATTCAGAATAATGGAATTTTTGATCACACAGTTATTTCCCACATATACTTTTTTAAACAGGACGGAATTTTCAACCTGTCCGTTTATGATACATCCGCTGGAAACCAGGCTGTTTCTGACACTGGAGCCAGGATTATACTTGGCAGGCGGAAGATCATCGATCCTTGAATAGATACCCGGATACTGGCGGAAAAAGTAATCCCTCACCTCCGGTTTCAGGAATTCCATATTGGTTTTATAATAGGAATCCACCGTTGAAATATTGCTCCAGTAGGTATCCATCCGGTATCCATAGATCCGTTTCAGATTTTTATAGCGGATCAGAACATCTTTTACAAAATCATGGCGGCCTTCTTCACCGCACTTTTCGATCATTTCGATCAGCTGGCGCCTGCGCACCACGTAGATTCCCGTGGAAATCAGATTTGAACTGGAAATCATGGGTTTTTCTTCAAATTCTTCAATTCTGCCGTCCTCGTTCATCTTCAGCACACCGAACCGGCTGATATCGGATTCACGGCTCTCGGTGCAGACGATGGTCACATCGGCACGTTTTGCGATGTGATATTCCAGAACCTTATTAAAATCCATTTTATAAACACCGTCACCGGAAGCAATTACCACATACGGCTCATGACGCTGTTTCAAAAAGTCCAGATTCTGATAAATGGCATCTGCAGTACCCCGGTACCAGAAACTGTTGTCCGGTGTGATCGTCGGTGTAAACACGAACATACCGCCCTGTTTCCGGCCGAAATCCCACCATTTTGAAGAACTCAGATGTTCATTTAGGGAACGGGCATTGTACTGGGTCAGTACAGCTACCGTCTGAATATGGGAATTCGTCATGCTGCTGAGCGCAAAATCGATCGCTCTGTAGCTTCCTGCAACCGGCATGGCCGCAATCGCTCTTTTTCTGGACAGTTCTTTCATCATGTAGTTATTGCCGCCGGCTAATATGATACCAAGTGCTCTCATGCCTCGTCACCTGCCTTTTCCTTAATGATCACGCCGCCGCTTGGCAGTACGCCATCCGGATAATCCTCCGGAACAGTCTCGCCGATAATCGCCGTGTTTCTGCCCACCGTCACGTGTCCCGGAACCACACTCTTTTCACCGATTGTGGCAATTCCAAAGCCATATACTGCCGGTTTATATACATTTGGTGCTTCCTCACCGGTACCGATCACACTTTCGTCTCCGATGGTAACGTTTTCTGCAATAATTGCTTTGTCAATGACTGCATTTTTTCCTATATATGTATGACGCATAATGATGGAATCGCGTAC
>JAXJSH010000022.1:0-35639 GCA_036310185.1 Lachnospiraceae bacterium
AGGAAGTTGTTGAGAAGGTGGCAAATGTTATCCACCACCATTACTTTTGTTTCCTCTGTTACATGAAAAGGACTCGCATCCCAACACCAATCCCCGTCAAGAAAGACACTATTGCTCAATTCCGATTTTAGTTGCTGGCAAATGGTTGTCTTGCCAACTCCCATTGTCCCACCTACCAAATATAATTTCTTCATATCATCACCAACTTCAAATTCTTGCATGCTTTCAGACTCACCAGAAGCCTGAAAGTTTCGAGTGTATAATCATGCTCTTTTTCTAATCAACACCCAAAGTTCTATTCCCAACATAAATAAAGTTGCAACAAGAAAACCTACCATAAAAATTCTATGTGCAATTAGAAAATAAGCAATATATGCAACAATAGCAATCAAATATATTATTACTAATAGATGCCATTTTTTTGCCTTTGAATCCGCCTTAACTTTTTGTTCAACATTCTCATTATCCTTAATAAGTTCATCTATAGTAATATTGTATAACTCACTAATTGCAATAAGATTTGATATATCGGGAATACCTTTATCTGTTTCCCATCTCGCAATAGCAGAACGTGTACAATGTAATTTTTCCGCAACCTGTTCCTGTGTTAATCCTGATTCCTTCCTTAATTGTTTTAATTTTTCTGATAACATAATATTCCTCCATTCAAATTAAATTGATTTTACAATCAAATTTTACAGCCTGGATTATATGTAAATCAAGTTTCATAGCAAAACATCAGCGTTATGTTCCATAACACTCTCGTTTTTAATAGATTTTAACTATTATGCAAATGTTAAACTTCAAATTCGTCTCTCAGTTAAACACTCCGTCTTACTGAAAGTTATCTTCCAGCCAAGGATTTTCCAACAACATAAACTCCAACCAACATTTCTCCAATTGACAATCCTAATAGTAAGCCAGAAATAAAGTCCTTAAAATCCGAACCGCCAATTGCATATGAAAGAGCCTGTAATGCAATCCCCATTACAATAAGCATAATTCCATATAACATATTTTTTTGCTTTTCTAACTCTTGTGTTCTTCTTAGTAAATCTATAATCTGTTCATCATCATAAGTACGAACACTTTTTTCTTCGGATATTTCACCATCCATCAGTTCTGCCACTGTAACTTCAAGTTCTTCGCATAAGTTCTTTACAACGGAATAGTCCGGCATACACTTACCGGTTTCCCACTTTGAAATAGTCTTATTGGAAACACCAAGCTTCTCTGCTAATTGTTCCTGTGTTAAATTTTTCTGTTTTCTCTTTAATGCTATAAATTTTCCTGTAACTAATTGGTTCATATGTATTCCTCCATTCATTTGATGATATAAAGGTACTTCTTTCATCAATGAAATAAAATCCCTTGTAAGTAGAATATGGGTGGAATCCCTGTAAAATAACGAAATACTTCATATAAAACTCAGCAGAAACTTCAAATTTCACAGCCCTTACATTCCGCAAAAAAACGAGCTATTATGCACATTTATTACTGGCGAATATTCATAAGTAGCTTGGTCCATATCCTCTTGTGATACGAGACAAATATATTTTACATTACGAAATAAGCCAATCCTCTTAAGCATTTTTGTTGCTTATACTTCTTACACCTATACTTAATGAATTCGATTTTCCACTCACGCTCTTCATCATGAATTGCCTGTAATAATTCCTCTGGTGAAAATGGTTGCTCTAATGACATTGCCAAACTGTATATATACCGGTCTAAAGGTGTAATATCTTTCAATTTCATTTTACTATATCCCCTTTTCAAAAATATACTCTAAACACTCCAGCGTATACTCATCTTCCACACAAATTGTACTTCCATCTCCTACAATATTTGCGCATACTGCAAAGCGTAATCCATTCCCATGACAAGTATATAAATCACAATCTGGCCCCGTCAACTTATCTTTAATCTCAAATCCGTTAGCAGTCAGAATCTGCATTATCTCCGCCAATTCTTCTCTATCGCTTCTTCTCTCTAAATTTCTGAAATAGAGATGTTTACTGTCCCCTTCCAGTCTAAAAGTCTGCATATCGTTACCTTCCGTTGTTATTTGCTCCTGAAATTATACCACCAAATACATGATTTCTCAATTACTTCTAATCGCCCCAATTCTATCCCTTATAAACAAATAATCTGTAGGCATCTCTGGCTACAGACCTTCTAAACCTATTCTAAATTATGCTACCAAAAATTCCATCAAACGCTCCTGTAAACACATTACTAGCCCCGCACATAACTGTGGTATTCCAAGTAGCACGCTCTCTATAGCAATAAATACAATTGCTTGCTTTGCATAAAACAGTGTACCCTCATCCATGTATGTAAAGAATGCCACAAGAACAAATAAGATATTCAGAATGCCAGCTAATACCCCCACAATTCCTTCCACCGTATTATATACCAACAACACAAAGTTCAAGAATAAAATCAACGGTAACACCAATATCTTTGCTACCAACTTAACCAAAAACTTTACTACTACCATACACCTTACCCCCTCATCTTCTTCGCATAGCCATTCAACCTCTGAAATTGTTCATATTCATGCAAAATATCTTTAATCTTATGCTTTGCATTTGCAAGTGCAGCTGCTTCCTCCTTGCTACCGGTCATACCACTACAGAATATCTCTACACACTTTTTGAGTGCATCTACATCTGAAAGTTCTCTGCTTTCCTCTCTTACAAACTCTTCCACTTCTATTTGTGTATTTCTAAAAAGAGTGCTGTTATAAATGAACATACGGAACAATCTGTTCCCTTCATCCGGATGCAGTTCTTGGTCCACACGAAGCAGTTCCCTTGAAAATCCTGCAATAGACTTTGAAGCCATTTCCAGTTTGCTTTCGCTACTCAGTTTCACTACGATAGAATATTCACTTATCTCAACAATCTCTAATCGTCTGCCGGTTCTCTTGTAACTGGCACTATTATTTACATAGTTGCAGGCATGTTCAAAGATAGGCACACCATTATACTTCTGCTTTGCAATCTCTGAAAACTTCTCCTGACACTCTTTATTAGCTGCACGTAACTCTAAATATCTAATATCCATAAGAACGCCTCCTTGTATCGCACTTGTTTTTGTGTTCACACTTTCTATGTATATTCTATAACGCTCTATGGATTTTTGCAAGCACTTTTTTGTGTGTTCTCACTTTCAGAAGAAGTTTGCAGAGATTTGAGACCTACCGAGCTACTGCAAATTGCGGAAAATCATGATTCACTTCCTGCTGATAATAACTCTTCATCGTTGACGGTGCATTAAACAAAGCGGCCAGCAAATACTTCTTGATATTTCGCACCTTAGATGTCGTCTCTTTCAGGCAGTCCATTACATACTGAATGTGCGAACTGTTCAGCTTCAAAAATTTACCCTTAACCAATTCTACCGGATACTCATTGCTTGCAATAAATACGGTACCATTTTTACAAAGCACTGTTTCCAGTATCAAATCAAATATCCCATCTAGCAACTCCCTATCATACGGATATTGCTGGTACAAAATATCAAGTTCCATATTTTCACGAATCATTTCAGCGTATGCATGATACTCATCTAATCCATCATCATCTGTCGATATGATTAGATTAGGATTACTATACTCTGTATTATTTATATCAGTATTATTAGGGTTTGTTTTTCCAACTTCTAAAGGTTTATTTTTCAAACCTCCAGAAGTTTGTTTTTCCAACCTCAAGAGGTTTATTTTTCCAACCTCTGAAACATCTTTTTCCTGTTCAGAAGTTGGTTTTTCCAACCTCTGGACCTGTTCTTCTACCTGCTCCATAAATGATTTCACATAAATAATCGCAGGCTTTCCTTGTCCCTGACGCTTACGCTCAATCAGTGAATAGTCCTCTAATGCTTTTATGGTATCCAAGGCTTTGTTCTTCTTACAGTTAAGCATCTCCATGGTATCCTCCACAGAGAAGAAAATATAAGCCCTTTTCTCGGCATCAAACCACTTGTTTTTGATAGAAAGCGACATTCTATCAAGCATCAGACCATATAACACCTTGGCATCTGTAGACAACTCACGAAAATAATCATTCGTAAAGAGTAGCTTCGGTATTCTATAAAAGCTTAGCATATCCGCCTCTTGTCCGTAAAAGTAAGAAAAGGTTATCTTCTCGCTCACTTTTGCATCCTCCTTCCAATCCTTCTTGAAGTGCATTTTTTGCACTTCTATACCGAAGCTGCCACTTGCATCTTAGCGAAGTTTTTTACGTATATCTGATTGGGTAATCCCTTCCCTCTTTTTCTTTTCACAATCAGCCCTACATCTTCAAGCTCTGCCAAGCAATCTACAGCCTTATGTTTCGATACATTCATATCCGACTGTATCTCATCCAACGAATATACAATGTACACCCGGTTCTCTTCATCCAACCACTTGTTTTTATATGACATTCCCATCCTATCCAAAAGCATCCCATATAAAATCTTTGCCTGAACGGAGAGTGAAGTAAATGCTTCCCCCACCACTAATTCCTTCGGAATCCGAATAAAGCTATACTGGTCTGCCTGTACCCCGTAAAAATAATTTGTCTTCATATTTCTCATTTCTCCTTATTCTCCTGTTCCTGCTTCCACTGTGCCAATAACCCGAATATCACTTGCTCCATTTCTGTCTTGGAATAATACGCCGGAAAGAACTTATGAAGCTTACGCTCATTCAAAGTAATCTTTTTGGATATTGGTGCAGAAGATGCACTGCCAATTAAAATGTTAATCAACTGGTCCTGCGTCATATTGTTATCATCACGATACTTGCGAAGCTCCATAAGCTGTTCCTGCTTTATCATTCCATTCTCACGGATAAATTCATATATCCATTGCTGGACGTTCTTATTCATGTAGGAAAGCTCCACCGCCACAGATAATGCCAGTCGCTTTTCATCTACCATATCTAATAACTTTGGTATAAGTTCTGTGAGACGAATATATCTATACACTTGCGTTCTTGTTAATCCTTCACTCTGTCCTACTATGTCCCCTGAATTTGACTTTGTTCCTTCAGGAAACAAAGTTGTATCCGTACCTTTTCCTTGATGACGTATAGCCTCAAATTTCATTTTAAATGCAAAAGCTTTTTCACTAGGCAAAACCTCTTCCCTTTGAACATTGGCATCTACCATCGCTATAGTAGCTTCATCATTCGTCATTTCCTTTACAATCGCCGGTATTCGAAACAATCCAGCTCTCTTAGCTGCATGCAATCGCCTATGACCGGATATCATCTCATAAGTACCTTCATCATCCGGACGCAACAGCACAGGTGTCAGAACACCATTCGCCTTAATACTCTCCACCAGCTCATCCATCTTCTCATCATCTAGTACCTTGAATGGATGATTCTCGAAAGGATAAATTGCTCTTACATCTATATCCACAGTTCCTTCGGTCTCAGGAACGCATAATAGCTCATCAATACTTGTCAACTTGATTTTCTGTCCTGCTCTACCTGCCATTGCCAATTACCTCCTTAATTAACGCTGTATAAGCAAATGCCGCTTTTCCCTTCGGGTCATATTCATAGATACTGCTTCCCTCTGCACTGATTTCAGCAGCTCTTACAGAAAGCGGTATCTCCACTGCAAATACATTGATACTGGACGAATACGCCTCATACACCTGCATGGAAATATCCTTTGCATAATTGGTTCGGTTATCTACCATAGTGAGCAGAATACCCTCGATTTGAAGTCCCGGGTTCAACTGACGCTTCACTCTACCAATGGTCTTTATAAGCTGTTGCAGACCTTTTACCGGAAGATAAGCAGCCTGCACCGGTATCAACACTGAGTCAGCAGATGCAAGTGCATTTATTGTAAGCATTCCAAGCGACGGCATACAGTCGATAATAATGTAATCATAATTCTCTCTGGCATAGCTGATGTACTCCCTGAGAATGGTCTCCCTACTGATAACTCCAATCAAAGAAATCTCCAAACCTGATAATTCAATATTGCCCGGTAGAATATCTACACCTTCCTCATGATGCAAAATTCCCCTCTTCACATCCACCTGCTCATCATTGATAATCTTCATCATAGCCGTTGCAAGTGAATACTCCATCTGGTCAGGCTCCGAATAACCTAAGCTGATTGTCAGCGAACCCTGTGGGTCCGCATCAATCAACAATACTTTCTTTCCTTCTCTTGCAAGTCCAATACCCAAATTCACACATGTTACTGTCTTTCCTACGCCACCTTTCTGATTAGCAACGGCGATAACTCTACATTTATTCTCTTTATTATTCATTCTCTTAATCTCCTTCCGTATTCTCGAATTTGTGCTCCACAAATTCGTATGTGAAAAATCTTCCGTATATGGATTTTTCACATTTACTCCTCTGCAAATGACTCAACAAACGCTTCAACCTTCTCTAAATTAACTAATACACAGCCCTTAACCTTTCTAATAGCTCCTGCATCCTTTGCTAAAGACTGAAAGCTATGAAGCCCCATAGAAAACAACTCTGCTCCCTCAGCATATCTCACATACTTTTTCTTTCTTGACTTTACTAATTCCTCTAAGTTCTCTACTTCTTTTCTTGTTCTTGGCATAACATAATCCTCCATTTCATAATTAACATCTTCGTCTTCGGTTACCAAACAGTGCTCTTCAAGATATTTTTCAAATACGACAATATCTACCATCGCTGTCTTCCTAAGCTTCCAAGTTGCCTGAGCCATCTTTGCAACAGACACAAATGCCCAATACGGAATCCCATATAATCTTGAAGCTTTTTCATACGTCATGTACTTGTGATTTCTTCCTTCCAAGTACTTGTCCAGATTTACCGGCGGTGCTTTTGTTTTTGGCATATTAGCCTCCTTTCCGATACGAGATGTAATTTAGATTCGTATACGTGTCGTATATTTTCACGGAAAATTCGTATACATTTTGAAATATACAAATCTACGACGCAAAAAAGGCACCCATATTCAGTATTTCTACTAAATACGAGTGCCTAAAATTCAAAAATTGAACCGGCTATACCTCATTTTGCCACGTCGTTGACAATCCATAGAGGTAAGTTGAGTATTTTATTGGAATCCATTATGCTCCATTGAAATCCATCCAAATCCTTAAGATTTGTCGTATTTCCGTGGCATGATTGGATACGATTGGACTTCTATGGATTTCCATAAAGCTCCATAAATCCGTACACTAATTCAAACTCTTCATCGTCGGGAACAGAAGTACATCTCTGATTGCCTGTGAATCCGTCAGCAGCATACACATACGGTCAATACCGAATCCAATACCACCTGTCGGCGGCATACCGATTTCCAGCGCATTCATGAAATCTTCATCCGTAGTATTTGCCTCATCATTTCCCTGCGCAAGCTGCTCTTCCTGATCCTTGAAACGTTCTCTCTGATCAATCGGGTCATTCAGCTCAGAGTAAGCATTTGCCATCTCCCAGCCATTCATAAAGAATTCAAAACGTTCTACATATTCCGGATTCTCCGGTTTTTTCTTTGTCAATGGAGAAATTTCAATCGGGTGATCCATTACAAAGGTAGGCTGGATCAAATGATCCTCTACATATTCTTCGAAGAACAGATTCAGAATATCACCTTTTTTATGTCTTTCTTCGTATTCTACGTGATGTTCTTTTGCTGCTGCTCTTGCTTCTTCCAGTGTATGAATTTCGTTGAAATCTACACCGGCATATTTCTTCACGGCATCAACCATTGTGATTCTTTCAAATGGTTTGCCCAGATCCATCTCAATTCCGTTGTATACGATTTTGGTTGTTCCAAGAACTTCCTGAGCCACGTAACGATACATATTTTCTGTCAGATCCATCATGCCGTGATAGTCTGTGTATGCCTGATACAGCTCCATCAGAGTGAATTCCGGATTGTGGCGGGTATCAACGCCCTCATTACGGAACACGCGGCCGATCTCGTATACTCTTTCCAGACCGCCTACGATCAGTCTCTTCAGGTACAGTTCAAGAGAGATACGGAGCTTAAAGTCTTCGCCCAGTGCATTGGAATGTGTGATAAATGGTCTTGCTGCCGCACCGCCGGCATTTGCCACCAGCATCGGAGTCTCTACTTCGATGAATCCCTGTCCGTCCAGATATTTACGAATGGTGCTGATGATCTGGGAACGTTTGATAAAAGTATCTTTTACTTCCGGATTCATGATCAGATCCACGTATCTCTGACGATAACGCAGGTCTGTGTTTGTCAGTCCGTGGAATTTTTCCGGCAGAATCTGCAGACTCTTCGCAAGCAGATCAACCTGTGTCACATGGATGGAAATCTCGCCTGTTTTTGTTTTGAAAACAGTACCTTTGATACCAACCAGATCACCGATATCCATTTTTTTGAATTCTTTGTAGGATTCTTCGCCTACATTGTCTCTTGCCACATAGCACTGGATGGAGCCCGGCTTGTCCTGTACGTTACAGAAAGAAGCTTTTCCCATTACACGTTTGGACATCATACGTCCGGCAATGGTTACTTCTTTTTCTTCCAGAGCTTCAAAGTTTTCTTTAATCTCTGTGCTGTGGTGCGTCACATCATATTTGGTAACAACGAAAGGGTCCTTGCCTGCATCCTGCAGTTCTTTCAGTTTTTCTCTGCGGACCTTTCTCAACTGATTTAAATCAGGTTCCTGTGCCTGCTGGCCTTTTTTCTGCTGTTCTGCCATTTTGCCACCTCTTAAATATTTCTTTCGATTTTTAATACTTTATACTGAATGGTTCCGTTGGGCAGTTCTACGTCTACTACATCATTTACTTTTGCACCGATGAGGGCTTTTCCCACCGGAGATTCGTTGGAGATTTTTCCCTGAAGGCTGCTGGCCTCGGTGGATCCAACGATCTTCAGTTCCATCTCCTCGTCAAATTCCATATCGTAAACAAGAACTTTACAGCCTACATTGATTTTTTCGGAATCAACTTCGTCTTCTACTACAACTTCTGCGTTTTTCAGGATTTTCTCAATCTGCTCGATACGTGCCTCAATGTCACGCTGCTCGTCTTTTGCTGCATCGTATTCTGCATTTTCAGATAAGTCACCCTGTTCTCTTGCTTCTTTTATCTTCAGTGAAACTTCTTTCCTGCGAACGACCTTAAGATCATGTAATTCATCTTCCAGTTTTTTCAGGCCTGCATAGGTTAATAAGTTTTTCTTTTCTTCCATGGCAATGCACCCCTTTATAATCTTATAATTCAAAGTATTATAATACTCGTTTGCCCCCCGGATTGTCAAGTAAAACCGGATATTTTCAGGGCATTTGAATGGGTTTCTTTTCTAAATACCCATCTGTCTTTTTCCCCTGTTAAAAATTCATATTATCTGACCTCGCATCTGCCTTTCAGCCACGTCTTTGCAAGAGAAATCCAGCTTTGGCACGCTTCCTCCACTTTATTGTGCTCTTCATCATCCGTATTCTCATTTGCCAGTGAAAGGCCGTGGGTTCCATTCGGGTAAATATGCAGTTCTGCCGGAACGCCATTCTTTTTCAATGCAGTAAAAAACAGCAGCGAATTCTCAACCGGCACCAGATTATCCGACGCCGTGTGCCAGATAAATGCCGGAACCGTATCCTTCGTAACCTGTTTTTCCAGAGAAAGTTCGTCTTTCATGGTCTCATAGCGGCTGCCCAGAAGATTTTTAAAAGAATCATGATGCGCATATTCTCCGGATGTAATGACCGGATAACTGAGAATCATGCCTGCAGGGCGAAACATTTCACCTGGCCCATCAAACGTTTCCCTTATAAAATCCTGATTCCAAAACACACCCAGATTCGCTGCCAGATGTGCCCCTGCTGAAAATCCCTGCACAAAAATCTGTTCCGGATCAATATGATATTCTTCTGCATGTTCTTTCAGATATTTGACTGCACCGGCAAGCTGCAGCAGTGCCACAGGATATTCTGCCTCCGGTGCCACACTGTAATCCAGAATTGCCGCATGATATCCCATGGCCAGGTACTGCATGGCAACCGGTTCTCCTTCCCGGCCGGATACTTTGTAATAGCCGCCGCCAGGACAGATCAGAATCAGCGGGCGTTTTTCACTGGCAGGCATAGATGCCGAGTAATTTTGCAGATATGTGTATAATTTCCCGTTTTGTTTGTAGCCGGGAACCTGAATTTTTATGGTTTCATGTCGCATGTCAAGTTCCTCCATCTGTTTGCTTTAATTATTTTCCTACACCTAATATTACCGTATATCTTTTTTCTGTCAATCCGGCAATATTTCTAACAAACACCAGTTAGCAGTCCGTGCCTGCAGTGACATACACGTATCATAATAATATAAAATGTATTTCCGAATCTCCGCAACCTGTGTTATGATAGTGGCTATAACTCCATCAAAGGTTTGTAACTGTTCAGAAGGTGCAAACACGCATCTTGATAAACCCTGCAGCTTGCAAACACTGGGGTCTGCTGCATATTTTTAATGTAAAAAAATTCAAAGGAGCATTCATTTATGAGCATTTTTATGAACATCATCCAGGCAGTTTACAACTTCCTGTGGGGTGATCTGTTTACCATTCCGCTGCCGGGCGGCTCTTCCATCGGCATTTCTCTTCTGATACTGATTCTGATTCCCGCAGGAATCTTTTTTACGGTGCGCACAAAATTTCTTCCGGTCCGCTGTTTCCCGGAAATGCTGCGCATCACAGTGGAAAAGCGCTCCAATGAAAAAAGCGGTGCAATTTCCGGTTTTCAGGCGCTGATCGTATCCACTGCAACCCGCGTAGGTATGGGAAACATGGTGGGCGTTGTTGCCGCCATCTCTGCCGGCGGAGCCGGTGCCGTATTCTGGATGTGGGTAACCGCCCTGATCGGCTCTTCCACCGCCTTTATTGAAGCAACCCTGGCTCAGCTGCACAAAGAAAAAGACCCGCTTTACGGGGGATACCGGGGCGGCCCGGCTTATTACATTCACAATTTCTTTGCAAGAGGAAAAAAGAAAAGTGTTATTGCCTTATTATTTGCGTTATCCGGTCTGCTCTGCTGGTGCGGTGTCAGTCAGGTAATCGGCAATTCCGTCTCATCCGCTTTTGAAAATGCATTCGGAATCTCACCGCTGGTGTCCACCGTGATTCTGGTTGCACTGGCGGCGGTTATTGTCCTTCGAAAAAATGCATCGGTAAAAGTTCTGGATGTGATCGTTCCCTTTATGGCTGTGTTCTACTTCCTGATCACGATTTTTGTTATTATTAACAACTTTGGTCTGCTCCCATCCGTTTTCAAACGTATTTTTGAAGAAGCCTTCGGTCTGAGACAGGTTGCCGCTGGCGGTTTCGGTGCCGCTCTCATGAACGGGGTAAAAAGAGGACTTTTTTCCAATGAAGCAGGTTCCGGTTCCGCTCCCTGCGCAGCCGCTGCCGCCGATGTCAGCCATCCGGTAAAATCCGGTCTGTTTCAGGCATTTGGCGTATTTATTGACACGCTGGTTATCTGTACCTGTACCGCTATGATCATGCTTCTGGCTCCGGCGGAACTGCTGGAAGGCCTTTCCGGTATGGAACTGCTCCAGACAGCCATGACCCACCACTTTGGTTACGCAGGGTCCGTATTTATCGCTGTCACACTGTGGCTGTTCAGTTTTTCCACTTTTATTGGAATTCTGTACTATGCACGTTCCAATGTATCCTACCTGTTCGGTGACAACTGGGCATCTCAGACAGCTTATAAGGTCCTTGCCCTTATCATGCTGTTCATCGGTGGACTTGCCGCCTATACTTTTGTATGGGATCTGGGCGATATCGGCGTGGGTTTGATGACCATATTTAATATGATTGCCATACTTCCCATGTCCGGACAGGCAATCCAATCGCTGAATGAATACACCGCCATGCGAAAAGCGGAAAAAATGAATAAACAAAAGGAAAAATAAGCGAACATAAAAAGCGGAAAACCAGGATAAACTGTCCCTGTTTTCCGCTTTTTCTTGCCACCGTGATTCATTTCCCGATCATCCCAAAAATAATGCTTATTTTCCAACATTATCCTGCTTTTTCACTGCACTTTTAAACCGTTTTCTCAGACAAACACTTTCGTTCCTTCCACAAGATCCTCATATGAGTTCATCTCGCCCAGATTTTTCCGCAGTTTTGCCGAATGGGGCATACCCGTCGTATACCAGGCCACATGTTTTCTCATTTCCCGGATTCCTGTATATTCTCCCCGCAGTTCTATCTCCATGCGCGCATGGCGCAGCATCATTTCCCTGACCTCTGCCCGGGATGGTCTTTCCAAATGGGTTCCTTCTGCAAAATAGTGATTCATGTCGGCAAAAATCCACGGATTTCCACGCACGGCACGGCCGATCATGACAAAATCACAGCCAGTCTGCTCCATCATTTCCCTGGCCGATTCCGGACTGGTCACATCGCCGTTTCCCATCACCGGTATCTGAACCGCCTCTTTTACCTGACGGATAATATCCCAGTCCGCTTTGCCCGAATAATACTGCTCACGGGTTCTTCCGTGGACTGCCACTGCCGCCGCACCGGACTGTTCGATAATCTTTGCCACTTCCACCGCATTTACATGGTCTTCATCAAAGCCCTTCCGAATCTTGACCGTCACAGGCTTCTTTATTGCCTTTACCGTCTTTTCCACGATTTCCCCGATGAGCTTCGGATTTTTCATCAGAGCGGACCCTTCACCGTTGCCGGCCACCTTCGGCACGGGACATCCCATATTGATATCAAGGATATCAAAGGGCCGATCCTCGATCCGTTTTGCCATCTCACTGATCACATCCGGATCTGAGCCGAAAAGCTGAAGCGATACGGGATGTTCTCTCTCATCCGTTTCCATCAGTTCAAAAGTATTTTTATTGTTAAACTGAATCGCTTTTGCACTGACCATCTCCATGCAGATCAGACCCGCTCCCTGCTCCTTACACAGCACCCGGAAAGGCAGATCGGTCACCCCCGCCATAGGTGCCAGCACAAAAGGATTTTCAATTGTTACATTACCGATTTTTCTCATATATAATCCGAAGTCCTTTTAAAGTAAGCATATTATCATAGACATCTATCTTATCTGTCTCATCCGCGATAATCTTGCCCAGACCGCCCGTAGCAACCACCTTCAGGTTTTCGTATCCGGACTCTTCTCTTACCTTATCTATAATGTATTCTGTCTGGCCGATATAACCGTAAACCAGACCGGCCTGCATGCTGGTAATGGTTTCTTTTGCCAGAATGGATTTTGGTTTCTCAATGGCGATCTTCGGCAGCTTTGCAGCTCCCTCCCACAGAGCTTTGGCACTGATTTCAATGCCCGGAGAGGTGATACCCGCCTGAAAGGCACCTTTTTCATCCACCAGATCATACGTTGTACCAGTGCCGTAATCAATCACCAGAACCGGTCCGCCATACAGGGTATATCCGGCCACTGCGTCTACAATACGGTCCGCACCGATTTCCTTGGGATTGTCCGTCGCAATACGGATGCCAGTCTTAACACCGGGTCCCACGATCAGCGGTTTCGTTCCAAAATATTTCACAATAGCACTGTTCAGAGAATACATCACATCCGGCACAACGGAACTGATGATCACGTCCTGGACTTCATCCTTGTTAAGTCCCCGCTCCTGAATCATCAGACGCATAAGAATCCCAAATTCATCCGACGTTCTGGCCTGCTTTGTGGTCATACGAAACGTTGCCAGAAGATTTTCTTTTTCAAAAACACCCAGGGTAATATTGGTATTACCCACATCAATAACTAACAGCATACTTCATCTCCTATCACTCATTCAGCACAAATGTCCGATAGAACAATTCCAGAGATTCCAGCAATTCCACCTGTTCTCTCTGAATCTTCTTTATCTCCAGTTCACTTCCGATCTCATCAAACCGGCCGTCGCCGTCCAGACTCTGCACTTCAAAATTCAGCGTCCCGTCCTCCTCGAAAAACATGGTGAACACGCCGCCCACTTTTTCCGTAAATGTGACGCAGAGTATCTGCAGATCCTGCTTGATGCTCTCCGGAAGTTTTGCAAAATCCGGGTTAAAATAATATTTCTGTTCGTAATAACTTGCTCCGCATAAAGTCTCTCTAGACATAACCGTATAATCCCCTTACCGATACTTCTCCCGCATAGACGGCCACTTCCGTTCCGTCTTCTTTTGTCACCATCAGCTCACCTTTTTCGTTAATGCCTCCGGTGGTTCCCATATATTCATTTCCTGGTTCCATCACGCGGATTTCCCGGTTACGATTGACCAGCACTTTGTTATAATCGTCAGCCAATCCCGACAAATCTCCTGTCTTCAGAAACCTGTAATAATTTTTTTCAAAATGTGACAGCACTTCCGCTATCACTTCCGCCCGGCGCACAGTCTGTCCCTTTTCCAGACGCAAAGAAGTGGCTTTGTCCGCAATCTCTTCCGGAAACTCTGTCATATTTACGTTGATGCCGATTCCGACGACCACATAATTGATGCATTCCATCTGAAGACTCATTTCCGTTAAAATCCCGCAGATCTTTTTATCCGAAATCACCAGATCGTTTGGCCACTTGATCCATGCTTCCAGTCCGGTCAGCCCGCGTACCGCCTGGGCAGCGGACAGCCCGGCCACCAATGTCAGCATAGAGGCCCGATCCGGCATAATATCCGGGCGCAGAATCAGGCTCATATAGATTGAATGACCGGAGGGGCTGGACCAGCTGCGGCCCCGCCTGCCTTTTCCGGCCGTCTGCATATCGGCCACCAGAACCGTTCCTTCCGGCGCACCGTTTTCCGCTTCCCGCTTTGCCCATGTGTTGGTAGAATCCACTTCCGGCGCATATTTCACCTTAAACTGCAGTCCGGGATTCACAGACTCCTGCTTTTCTGAAAACATGTCTTTTTCATCCTGCACCTCTGTTCCGGTACAATTTTCTGTTTGGTAAAAATCGCACCGGAAAGCCCGGTCACAAAGCAGATAAGATTCTATCTCCTGGGCGGTAATGGCATCCGGGCTCTCCATCAGGCGATATCCTTTCCGGTTCACGCCGTCTATGACATACCCCTCTTCTTCCAGCTTTTTCATACTTTTCCAGACAGCAGTCCTGGATACCCCCAGACGTTCGCACAGCTCCTGTCCGGATACATACCCCTGCGCCTGACGAAGAATGGACAAAATCTTTGCCTTCATGGACTTACTGCTCTCCAAGTGTAGCCACCATCACAGCTTTGATGGTATGCATACGGTTTTCTGCCTCATCAAATACTTTTGACTGCTCAGATTCGAATACTTCATCGGTTACTTCCATATCGGTCAGATTGAAACGCTCGCCCATGGTTTTGCCGATCTTGGTTTTCAGATCATGGAATGCCGGCAGACAGTGTAAAAAGATTGCATCCGGTCCTGCATTTTCCATAACCGCTTTTGTTACTTTATATGGTGTCAGTTCACGGATACGCTCTTCCCATACTTCATCCGGTTCACCCATGGATACCCATACGTCAGTGTAGATAACATCTGCACCTTTTGTTCCCTCTTCCACATTTTCAGTCAGCGTAATGGTAGATCCGCTTTCTTTTGCATATTCCATACACTGAGCAACCAGTTCCTCATTCGGGAAATATTTCTTTGTGGTACATGCAACAAAATCAAGACCCAGTTTTGCACAGACGATCATCAGGGAATTGCCCATATTGTAACGGGCATCGCCCATGTATACCAGTTTTCTGCCTTTCAGATCACCAAAATGCTCACGGATCGTCAGCATATCCGCCAGCATCTGAGTCGGATGGTATTCATTGGTCAGGCCGTTCCATACCGGAACCCCTGCATGCTCTGCAAGGTTTTCCACGATTTCCTGTTCAAATCCGCGGTATTCGATTCCTTCAAACATTCTGCCAAGTACCCGTGCCGTATCTGCAATGCTCTCTTTTTTGCCGATCTGAGATCCGCTCGGATCAAGGTAGGTGCAGCCCATACCAAGGTCATGTGCTGCCACTTCAAAAGAACATCTTGTTCTAGTGCTGGTCTTTTCAAAAATAAGTGCGATATTTTTTCCTCTGTAATAGTCCACCGGAATCCCTTTTTTCTTTTTGTCCTTCAGATCTGCTGCCAGGTCAAGCAGATACAGAATTTCTTCCGGTGTATAGTCTTTCAGTGTTAAAAAATTACGTCCTTTTAAGTTCATGTTCATCATCCTCCTGTATATACTTAAAATTTATTAACAAAATCACATGCGCCTCTGTCTTGCAGCCTCATACATCAATATGCCGGCTGCCATGGCCGCGTTCAGCGATTCCAACTGGCCGCACATAGGGATTTTCACAAGGCGGTCCGCCATATTTGCCAGATCATCCGTCAGGCCATTTCCCTCATTTCCAATGAAAAAAGCTGTGCCTCTTTTATAATCTTCCCGGTCATAATCACGCTCTCCGTTCAGGTGCGCGGCAAATGTCCGCACATCATGAACCATCAGTTCACCCAGCACTTCTTCTATTTTATCCGTATAAAAAAACGGCACACGGTAAATGGAACCCATAGTAGAACGAATGGTCTTCGGATTATAGATATCCACACAATTTTTTGTCAGAATAATTCCATCCACACCGGCGCCCTCCGCTGTGCGGAATATGGTTCCCACATTGCCGGGATCCTGCAGATCTTCCAGCACCATCAAAAACGGATTTTCTTTTTCCAGCATCCTTTTTATATCCCAGCGCGGCCGGCGCATCAGGCAGAGGATCCCCTGGGGCGTCTGAGTGTCCGAAACCGCCGCAAACACACGGTCATCCACTTCTTCCAGATCTGGATGTTTCTGTCTTATCTCCGGGTGTTTTTCCAGAAAGTGACTGGCCCCATAGATTTTCTCAATTTGTTCTTCCGGCGCTTCCAGATACATCTTGTATCCTTCCACCACATAGAGCCCCTGTTCTCTTCGTGCCTTCGCCTTTTTATTCAACTGTACGATATTTTTCATCTGTGGATTACTGCTGCTTGTTATCATATTTTTACACTTTCCTATCTGGTCTTTTTTCCTGCCCGGTTTTCACAGCTCTTGGGCCTTATTGTCTGTCACTCGAACACGGGTCATCCGGATGCATCCCTTCATTTTCCTGTGTCTTTTGTCAAATTACACGATTTTCGATAAAATATCATTTTTTGCCACGATCAGAAGCGGTTCGTCCGCCGGAAGGGGCATATCCGGATCGATGTTCATCTCAATGGAATCACCATCCAGTGTTCCGATGACATTGATGCCCTTTTTGCGGAGATTCAGCTGTTTCAGGCTCTTTCCCGCCCAATCTTTGGGCACCATGACCTCCACCATGCTAAAAGATCTGGACAGTTCATACAGATCCAGAAAATTTCCGGAAATCAGTTTTTTCGCAGTACGGGCGCCCATGGCCTGTTCCGGATAGATCACCTCATCTGCACCGATTTTTTTCAGGATCTGGCCATGCAGTTCCGTTCCCGCTTTGGATAACACATAGGGAGCGCCCGCCTCTTTTGCCAGAATGGTTGCCATGATACTGCTCTCCATATTATCCGAGATTGCCACCACGACTGCATCCACATTCCGGATGCCGATGTTTTTCAGAACCCCGGGCTCTGTCACGTCCGCTTTCAAAGCGTATGTGACAATATCCGCCACTTCCTGAACCAGTTCCTCGTCATTGTCTACGGCGATCACTTCATAGCCTGCTTCTGACAGGGTTTTTGCAATACTCAGGCCAAATTTCCCCATTCCCAACACAGCAAATTGTCTCTTTGTCATAATAATCCCCTTAACCTATTATAATACGCTTTTCCGGACGTTCAATGGAGATATTGGCCTCTTTGGAGCGTCTGGCCACTGCAGTTGCCAGCGTAATCGGACCGATTCTTCCGATATACATGGTAAATATGACGATCAGTTTTCCCGCCGCCGGAAGACTGGCGGTGATCCCCCTTGTCAGTCCTGCCGTCGCAATGGCGGATGTAATCTCATAAGAAACATCCAGATACGAAAATTCAGTTACCGCAGACAGCAGAATGATCATGGCAAAAAGTCCTGTCACCATGGTCATCACTACTACGATGGCGGTCCTTCGATTGTCATCACAGATCTTTCTGTGAAATACATCCGTATTTCTCTTTCCACGAAAATAGGCCATTGCAGTCAAAACCAGAACTGCAACCGTGGTTGTTTTCACACCGCCGGCCGTACCCATGGGCGAGCCGCCCACAAACATAAGCAGCATACTGATAATACTGGATGAATCTGTAAACAGATCCTGGGCAATGGTCTCAAATCCGGCTGTTCTAGTGGTAACGGACTGAAACAGACTTGCCATGATTTTATTACCAAGGCTCATATTTCCAATGGTATCCCCATTATTAAAGTCAAAAACAAAAATCAGTGCCGCTCCGCTAAAAATCAGGATTGCCGTAGTAAATACCGCGATCTTACTGTGCAGCTGGAGCTTATTCCAACATTGACGGAAATGAATTTTTCTGTGAATCAGATCAGAACATACTTTTTTCAAGTCCCACCACACGACAAATCCAATACCGGAAACCACGATCAGGCACATGGTTGTGATGTTGACCAGAGGATTTGTCACATATGGCCGAAGACTTTCCGGTCCGATAATATCGATTCCCGCATTGCAAAAAGCCGATACAGAATTAAATACGGATATCCAGACACCTTTTACACCAAACTCCGGCACAAACTGAACCATATAAACAAGCGCACCGATGGCTTCCGCACTTAAAGTTCCAAATACCACCCGGCGCACCAGTTTCGCCATGCCGGACAGATTATCCATGTTGTAAGATTCCTGAATCAGTCTTCGGTTCTTTATGGTGAGTTTTTTTCCAATGATCATAAATGCGATCATACTGCAGGTCACAACGCCTAACCCGCCCAGCTGGATCAGGCAAAGTATCACCGCCTGACCGAACAGACTCCAGTGACTGAACGTGGGCACCGTAACCAGCCCGGTCACACAGATCGAAGTGGTGGCTGTAAACAGAGCATCCACAAAACCGGTGGTCTCTCCCTCTGCCGCAGATACGGGCAGCCACAGCAAAAGTGCACCGATCAGAATGGCAGCTGCAAATCCAAGTGCCAGGATCCGGGATCCGTTCAACTTTTTAAAAAGCTTCATTTTTCGCTCCATATAGCACTTAGGGCCGGTATATTTTATACACCAGCCCTTTGATTTATTCTATTATATGATGTTGGGGTCAAAAGGTATTTTGACTCCCTGATACCTACAGATTACTCAGGATTTACTGTAATTCTGTGACAGAGAACGGGCAATTTCGTACTGATATTCGGAGATGCCCTTGTTCATTGCCAGCGCTTCGTTGATATCAAAATCACGGAATTCTCCGTTCTGGTAACCTACGACACGTTTATTCTTGCCTTCCAGAAGCAGATCCACTGCCATACATCCCATGGTAGAAGCATACACACGGTCGCGGCAGCTTGGGCTTCCGCCTCGCTGCATATGGCCAAGGATAGTCGCACGTGTCTCCATACCGGTAGCCGCTTCAATACGGCGTGCCATACTTACGGAGTAGCCGATACCCTCTGCATTGATGATGATGTGATGTTTTTTACCACGTTTTCTGTTCTCAATGATATTATCGATAATCTTCTGTTCATCGTAATCATATTTTTCCGGAAGGAGAATGTCTTCCGCACCGTTTGCGATACCGCACCACAGTGCAATATATCCTGCATTACGTCCCATAACCTCGATAACGCTGCATCTTTCATGAGAAGTAGAAGTATCACGGACTTTATCGATTGCTTCCATTGCTGTATTTACCGCCGTGTCAAAACCGATGGTATACTCGGTACATGCGATATCCAGGTCGATGGTTCCCGGAATACCGATACAGTTAATTCCAAGATTAGCCAGTTTCTGTGCACCGGCAAAAGAGCCGTCACCGCCGATAACAACCAGCGCATCAATATTGTGTTTTCTGCAGATATCTGCTGCTTTTTTCTGACCTTCTTCCGTACGCATTTCAGAACAACGGGCTGTTCCAAGGATCGTACCACCGCGTTCAATAATGTCGGAAACGTCTTTTGCACACATATCAAAGATTTCCTCGTTGAGCAGTCCTTCATAGCCTCTCTGAATACCCTTCATCGTTACTCCGCGTGCAAGACCTCTGCGGACTACTGCACGGATTGCAGCGTTCATACCCGGTGCATCACCGCCGCTGGTAAGTACACCAATTGTCTTAATCTCCTTTTTTTCAGCCATAGTTGTTTGCCTCCTCCAGTCTATACAGATTTCAAACATCTGCTAATCATCTTATCGCATTTTTATCTACATTTTAATGCATTTTATTTTGTTTTTCAATACTCTTTTCAACGACTTTCACATTAGAATTACCATATGTTTTGTATAATTTTTCCAACAATTCATCGTTAATTTTGACATTTTTGTTCGCGGGCAGACGCTTGATCGCCTTTGGATTCTTCACATAGATGACAACCTGGTCATTTCCGTCCGATTCCGCCAGATCTGCATATAAATTCATCTCTTTTGCATTATATTCATCCTTGGATTCGAACTGGATCCAGAGCTCTCTGCTTACACTTTCAAACTCCCACACTTTTTCACAGATCAGCTTGCTTTGTTTGTCATCTTCCGCAGACACACGGCCCTGAATAAAAATCTTTTTATCTTCCTCCAGAAGCGCTGCGCTTTTTTCATAATCCCGCGGGAAGATCACCACTTCTACCGTGCCCACCAGATCTTCCAGGCTTAAAAATGCCATCACTTTGTTGTTCTTGGTATATTTAATGGTTTTCTCCACGATCATACCGCCCACGATCTCTTTTGCACCGTCGATCACCTTTGGCTGTCCGGTCTCTTCATCCGGCAAAAAGTCTGTGGTAACTGCGGAAATATTTTTACGCCACCTTGTCTCATATTCTTCCAACGGATGGCCGCTGATATACACGCCAAGGACTTCTTTTTCAAAAGCCAGCTTCATTTCCCTGGAATATTCCCCCACATCCGGCAGTTTGATTTCATATTCTTTTCGCTCATCGTCGCTGAACATATCAAAAAGCGACATCTGTCCGGTCATGGATGATTTTTTCGAGCGGGACACATCGTCCATGATCTGAATATAGATCATCATGAACTGTTTTCTGGTTCCGCCAAGCCCGTCCAGGGCACCGGCTTTGATAAAGTTTTCGATGCTTCGCTTGTTGATTTCCGTTCCCCAGGTGCGGTCGATAAAATCACGGAGCGATGTGTAAACGCCGCCTTCCTGCCGTTTTTTTACAATCACTTCGATGGCCGGTGCACCCACATTTTTAATGGCATTTAACCCGTAACGGATGCTGTTTCCTTCCACGGAAAAGCTGCCTTCGCTGGTGTTTACATCCGGCGGCAGAATTGCAATACCCATCTGGCGGCAGTGAAGAATATATTCCGCCACTTTTCCCGGGTTATCGATAACGGATGTCATAAGTGCCGCCATAAATTGCACCGGATAATAATATTTCAGATAGGCTGTCTGATATGCCACAACCGCGTATGCTGCTGCATGGGACTTATTAAAGGCATATTTTGCAAAATCGGTCATATCATCATAGATTTTATTGGCCGTCTTCTCGTCGATTCCGTTATTGATACAGCCGGGAACGTTCTCTTCCGTATTGCCGTAGACAAAATTCTGACGCTCTTTTGCCATGACAGAAGCCTTTTTCTTTGACATGGCACGGCGCACCAGGTCGCTTCGGCCCAGGGTATATCCGCCCAGATCACGCACGATCTGCATAACCTGTTCCTGATATACGATACAGCCGTACGTGGGCTCCAGAATATGCTCCAGCTGCGGACAGTCATATGTGACACTTCCCGGATTGTTTTTTCCTTTAATATATTGGGGAATAAAATCCATCGGCCCCGGACGGTACAGGGAAATACCGGCGATAATATCTTCCATACTCTGCGGCTTCAGTTCCTTCATGAAACTCTTCATACCGCCGCTTTCCAACTGGAACACACCCTCCGTTTTTCCTTTTCCGATCATCTCCAGCACTTTTGCATCGTTGTAATCGATGGTATCCATATCAAGCGCAATACCGGTGGTTTTTTCCACCATACGAACCGCGTTCTGAATTACTGTAAGGGTGCGCAGTCCCAGGAAATCCATCTTCAAAAGTCCCAGTTCTTCCAGTGTGACCATGGTAAACTGAGTTGTGATGGAACCGTCCGACCCCCGTGACAGCGGTACATACTCATCAATTGGCTTTTGACTGATCACAACACCGGCCGCATGCATAGAGGTATGGCGCGGCAGACCTTCCAGTCGCTTTGCCATATCGATCAAATACTTGATCTGAGGATCCTCATTGTACATCCGACGCAGCTCCGGATTCATATCAAGTGCTTTTTCTATTGTAATGTTCAGTTCATTGGGCACTGCTTTTGCGATCACATCGACTGCCGCATATGGCATATCCAGCACACGTCCCACGTCACGGATCACACCGCGCGCCGCCATGGTACCAAACGTTACGATCTGAACCACACGGTCTTTTCCATATTTTCTCACGACATAATCAATAACTTCCTGTCTTCGTTCAAAACAGAAGTCAATATCAATATCGGGCATGGACACTCGTTCCGGGTTCAGGAAACGCTCAAACAGCAGATTATAACGGATCGGATCCAGTTTTGTAATTCCCAGCGTATAAGCCACCAGACTGCCCGCCGCACTGCCTCGGCCCGGTCCCACGCTGATGCCGTTGTCTCTGGCATATTTGATAAAATCCCATACGATCAGAAAATAATCCACAAAGCCCATACTGGTAATGGTATCCAGCTCATAAGCAAGTCTTTCTTTTAATTCCTGTGTCACTGGATCATATCGCTCTGCCAGCCCTTGTTCACACAATTTACCCAGATATTCTCTGGCTGTGTACCCATCCGGCACATCGTACCGGGGCAGTTTGTACACCCCAAATTCTATTTCCACATGACAGCGCTGAGCAATTTTATGGGTATTTTCCAGGGCCTCCAGGGCATATGGGAAAAGCTGTGCCATCTCTTCCGGTGATTTTACATAATACTGACCGCCTTCATACCGCATACGATCCGTATCTTCCACCTTTTTACCGGTCTGGATACACAGCAGAATATCATGGGAAGCCTCGTCTTCCGCATAGGTGTAATGCACGTCGTTGGTGGCAACCAGCGGGATATTCAGTTCCTGACTCATGCGCAGAAGCTGACTGTTTACCATCTTCTGCTCCGGTATGCCGTGATCCTGCAGTTCCAGGAAAAAGTTGTTTTCCCCGAATATTTCCCGATAACGAAGGGCCGCCTCTTTTGCCTCTTCGTACAGACTTCTGGTCAGATAACGGGATACCTCCCCTGCCAGACAGGCACTTAAGGCAATAATTCCCTCATGATGTTCCCGCAGCACTTCCAGATCCACCCGGGGCTTATAATAATAGCCTTCCACAAATCCGGCAGAGACTATTTTCATCAGATTCTGATACCCCTGGTTGTTTTCCGCCAGAAGCACCAGATGATAATAACGGTCTTCCCCGGCGCCGGTTTCTTTATCAAAACGGGAATTCGGTGCCACATACACTTCGCACCCCAGAATCGGATTGATACCGGCTTCTTTTGCAGCACGATAAAAATCAATAACACCATACATAACACCGTGGTCTGTGATCGCCGCGCTGTCCATGCCCAGTTCCCTGACTCTCGCCACATATTCTTTTATTTTGTTGGAGCCGTCCAGAAGACTGTACTCCGTATGGGTGTGAAGATGTGTAAAATTCAATTTGAATCCTCCGTATTTCCATCAATTTTTAGTCCGTATCCATACAGATAGAACATTTATGCCCATCTGTTGCTGAAGAAAAGCGAAACTATTTCGTCTCTTCCTTTTTCTTTTCTGATGTTGTAGTGACAAACTGCCATATCATTCCAAATAAACCCAGCACAATCGTCGCAATCATTATAATGCTGAAACTTTCAAATCCCAAAAGCGGACAGATCGTCGAAACCAACGTAGAAGCACCGCTAAAAGAAGTAACAATAATAACAACCGGACGCACAAAAGACACTGCCGCAACACCTGCAAGCAAACCGGCTGCCACCCCTGCGGCAATCAGCCACCAGGCAGTTTCTCCGCCAGTCAGGCTTCCGAGCAGATTCGTCGCTGCCACATAACCAATTACTCCCACAAACAGAAAAATCCCTGCTTTAAAGAAGGAATAAGCCAGACAGGCAAATATAAAACCGGCCGCCACCACTACACCGATCAGCATTTTTGTCTCCGCACCCAAAAGCACACCGGCGATCACGCCCAATATGGCTCCGATCACAAATCCTGCCAGCGTGACCCAGAACTTCAGCAGCCGATAGCCCCCAAAAAGCGAAAATACAGCAGCAATTATCGATATACCGGTAAGAATCATGCGGATTTTATCCATTATTTCCTGCAGCATTTGCAGGGTTTCCATCATTTCTGCTGTTCCCATACTGTTTTCTCCTTTCTTGCGTGTCTGATCCCCGGTCCGTTCCGCAGCTCAGATTGAATGCCCGATGTTCCATTCTTTAACATCCAATTGGGCTTTTTTGAAAAAATTTCTAATATTATTCAATGTCAAAAATCTTTCCATTTTCCAGTTTGACTTTCTTTTCTTTATACAGATGTCCAACCGCCCGTTTAAAAGCATTTTTGCTGAGGCCAAATTCACGCTGAATCACTTCTTTGTCCGCTTTATCATCAAACGGAAGCACTCCGCCAAAATCTTCACGAATGGTCAGCAGCACATTTTCCGCATCCTCGTTCATCTGAAGATATGCTTTCTGTTTCGCACTTAAGTTCAGTTTTCCATCTTCTTTTACTTCTGTGACACGAAGCGAAAGGGTCTGTCCCACTTTATAACTGCCCTGGGCTTCTTTTTTGGGAATCAACCCGGTATACTTCCAGTCAACAGCCACGAACACACCAAAGTTTTCACTGATCTCATAGATATAGCCCTCTACCATATCGCCAACCTGATATGGAGAATTTTTTTTCAGATAATGGTATACTTTCATGGTTGCACACAGACGGCTGCTCTTATCCAGATACAATGCAACCAGCACTTCTTCACCCGGATGTACTTTCTTCGTCTGCTCCTTGAACGGAAGCATCAGATCTTTTTCCAGCCCCCAGTCCAAAAACGCACCGATACCGCTGGTCTGCGCCACTTTCAATTTTGCGATCTGTCCCAGCTGGATCAGTGGTTCTCTTGTAGTGGCAATGGGACGATCCATAGAGTCCTTATATAAGAAAACATCCACCTTATCTCCCTCTTTCGCCCCCTCCGGCACCTGCTTTGCAGGCAAAAGCACACGGCTGCGTTCATCGGCATCTGCTTTTTCCGCAAGATAAACACCGAAATCCACCGTCTTTACGATTATCAAACTCTGTTTTTTTCCTAATTCCAGCATGCGCTATTCCTTTCTGCTTTTGAAATATTCTAATTGCGGATTACCCGGCAATGGAATAGCCGGTTAATCCTGCTTTTTATTCGAAACAAATCTTTATCTTATTTAGCCTGTTTTTCATGATAATGAGATTTTTACTGAATCTCTACCGTAGAATAAGGCTTTCCTTCTTCATTGCACAGAAAAACCGTCCATACGCCGTCCTCATGTTTCACTTTCGGAAAGATCTCATCTCCCAGAACGGCCTGTCTGCGGTATTCCGCCCGCAGCTGATGGACTTCAATATTCTCCGGAAGCTCTTCCAGTGCCATTTTTACATACTGTCCGTTGTTCACATGATGGTTCGTATCAATCTGGTCTTTTCTTACAAAGAATGAAGGCCGGTCGTCACAGTCTTCCGGCATGCGGATACGCTTTGCGTCACAGGGCAGTTCCATTTTTTCTTCCAGTTTATATCCATTTATCTGATCGTCCGTGCATCTGGTGGGATGACCGGTCATCGCATCCACGAACACCCATTGGGAATCCGCGCGGGCAATAAAATTGCCGTCTTCGTCGGTCATCTGGAAATTACGTCCGCCGTTGAATCCCCGAAAAGAATATGGCCAGGTACTGATCAGCACCTCTTCGGTCAGCCTGGGCATACGGTCAATCACGATCTGCCAGGCAGTCAGCATCCAGCAGTGTTTTGTTTCCATCAGATTGTCAACACCCAGCCCGATTGATTCCGAATGAAAAATGCTGCAGTCCTGAAAATAATCAATCAATTTATCCAATGTCAGAAAACAGTTCTGATCCACTTCGCTGTAGCGAATTTTGCTTTTAAAACTATACATGTATTTCCTCCAAAACTTCTGTCGAACGATCCGCCAAAATACTGTGATCCATAGCTGGCAGATATGCTGTCCATTCAAAAAATGCTCATGATGGGTACAAAAACCCATCATGAGCATTATAGCATGAACCATGAAAAAGAAATAGTTTTTTCTTTTTCCACAGACGAAAAAAATCCTGAGCATATGCTCAGGATTTTCTCAGCAGGGCTACAAGGATTCGAACCTTGAAATGACGGAGTCAGAGTCCGTTGCCTTACCGTTTGGCGATAGCCCTATTTTCGCGACAAGATGTATTATAGACTAAGCCATATAAAAATGCAAGTACTTTTTTCAAATTTTTTTAATTTTTTTCAAATTTTTTTGTACTCCCCTGTTTTTGCCTCAAATTCTGCTTGTTATACCTGCATTTTCCAATGGCACTTACATCCTATTTCTGTCCCACGAAACTCTTATCTACCGTAATGACACATACATACCTGGAATCGATCTGCTTCATCATTCCCCTGATCTGCTGCAGCATTTCTTCCTGTTTGGAATCATTATAATCATACGGCACTACCAGATCAAAAATCAGATTCACCTGATTCTCTCCATTTACCATGCGGAAATCATGGAAAGACACCTGTCCGTCAACAGCCTCTATCACATGTTTTACCTGACTTTTCACCTTTAACAGTTCCTGGTCATCCGTCTCGATCGGATCCATATGGATCACCAGAAAAATTCCAAGTTCCCGGCTGACTTCCCGCTCAATCCGGTCAATGATCTCATGGGAAATTTCTATATCCACATTCCTTGGCACCTCCGCATGGATGGATGCCATACTTTTATTGGGCCCATAATTATGTACGATCAGATCATGCGTACCCACAACACCGTCGTAAGCTTCAACCATGCCAACGATCTGCTCACACAGTTCCGGATCCGTCGCCTCGCCAATCAACGGCTCCAGCGTATCTTTTGCAATATTGATACCGGCCCACATAACCACCATCGACACCAGCAGCCCGGCAATACCATCAATATTCATATTGAAAAAATATCCAATCAGAATTGCCGCCATAGTTGCAGAAGTAACCGCCACATCACCGATGCAGTCCGCTGCCGTGGCTTCCAGCACCTTGGAATTAATCTTTTTGCCCAGCTTTTTGTTAAACATTCCAAGCCAGATTTTCACCAGAACCGACACACCAAGAATCACAAAAGAAGCCAGTTCAAAAACCACCGCTTCCGGATGCATGATTTTCTGAATACTGCTTTTGAAAAAAGTAAATCCTACCTCTATAACAAGAAACGCCACGATAAAAGCGGCAATATATTCGATTCGCCCATGTCCGAAGGGATGTTCTTTATCGGCCGGTTTACTTGCCATCTTCATCCCCACAAAACTGATGATCGAAGACGCCGCATCGGACAGATTGTTGAACGCATCCGCCGTGACCGCAATGCTCTGCATCACCACGCCCGCCAGAAATTTTCCTGTAAAAAGCAAAAGATTGCATAAAATTCCAACCGTGCTCGCCACAACCCCGTACCGGGTACGCACCTGCGCATCCTGTACATTTTCACTGTTTTTTATCAATTTTTTTACTAAAAATTCTGTCATAACTGATTTGCACCTGCTTTTTATATTCTTACCATTATATAGAAAAACTGTATGAAAGTTCCTTCTATTTATACTAATCACTTTCCATCTTTCCGTCAACGCAATTTTATATTTTACTTCACTTTCACAAGATGCTATAATTACTGCATACTTGATCGATATTCGGGCAAAGGACAGGAAACTGCCCGGGAAGGATAGTGAACCATATGAGAGCAATGAATCTTACCTTATTAACCGATTTGTACCAGTTGACCATGATGCAGGGTTATTTCAAAAACCCGACGGATCAGGTCGTAGTCTTCGATATGTTTTACCGCAAGAACCCCTGCAGCGGCGGCTATGCCATAGCAGCCGGACTTGATCAGGTAATCGATTACATCAAAGGACTTCATTTTTCATACGAAGACATCGAATATCTGAAAAGCCTGAATATCTTTGACACTGATTTTCTGGAATACCTGCGCAGTTTTCATTTCACAGGTGATATTTTTGCCATTCCGGAAGGCACCGTTGTCTTCCCCCGGGAACCGCTTCTGAAAGTAATTGCCCCCATCATGGAGGCACAGCTGATCGAAACAGCCATTTTAAATATTATCAACCACCAGTCTCTGATTGCCACAAAGGCTTCCAGAGTGGTACATGCGGCCAGGGGAGACGGAATCATGGAGTTTGGTCTGCGCCGTGCACAGGGCCCTGATGCCGGTATCTACGGTGCCCGTGCGGCTATGATCGCCGGCTGTGTCGGAACCTCCAACGTTCTGGCCGGTGCCATGTTTGATGTGCCGATATCCGGCACCCATGCACACAGCTGGATCATGAGCTTCCCGGATGAATACACCGCATTCAAAACATATGCCAATATGTATCCCGACGCCTGCATCTTACTGGTAGATACTTATGATACACTGAAATCCGGTGTTCCAAATGCCATCCGCGTTTTTCAGGAGCTGCGCGCACGCGGCATTAAGCCGAAAAAATACGGCGTTCGTCTCGACAGCGGCGATCTTGCTTATCTGTCCAAAAAAGTATATGGGATGCTGGCTGCAGCCGGTTTTGAAGATGCTGTGATCTCCGCATCCAGCGATCTGGATGAATACCTGATTGACTCCCTGAAGGCTCAGGGTGCAAAAATCAATTCCTGGGGCGTGGGTACCAATCTGATCACCGCAAAAGACAACCCGGCATTCGGAGGCGTCTATAAGCTGGCCGCCATTAAAGAGAAAAGTGATGACACCTATGTTCCAAAGATCAAACTGTCCGAAAACACAGAAAAGATCACAAATCCGGGCAACAAGACCATCTACCGTATCTACGATAAAGAAACCGGTAAGATTCGTGCCGACCTGATCTGTCTGGCAGATGAAACTTTTGACGAAAGTCAGGATATGATCATTTTTGATCCGATTGAGACCTGGAAAAAGACCAAAATCCACGGGGGCACCTATAGGCTGCGCGAACTGCTTCAGCCCGTCTTCCTTAAGGGTCAGTGCGTATACCAGTCACCGTCTGTTATGGCGATTCGGGATTATTGCACCAAAGAGAAAGAAACGCTCTGGGATGAAACGCTGCGTCTTGTGAATCCACATGAAGTATATGTGGATCTGTCCGATAAGCTTTATAAGATCAAATCCGATCTTCTGGAAAAAATGGCTCTGGAAGGGCTGGAATAACTCCTGATTATTTGTATCAAAGCAGCTCAGTTTACTGATATTCAGCGAACTGAGCTGCTTTAAATATTATTTATACACAAAATGGGCCGTCCATAGACAGCCCATTCTACAAAGTAACTTTATTACCTTAACCAACTTAAATTAACATTTATTTTTTCTCCCACAGCAATGTTTATACTTCTTCCCACTTCCGCACGGACACGGATCATTCGGATAAATCTTATTTTTCTTTGCCGACCGGAAATCAATAATCTTATTCTCATCTTTCATTTGAACCGGTTTCGGATTCTGTCCTTTGGACAATTCAAGAGGCGTAAATCCCCGATTCAGCAGCATCCTTGTATTATTCCAAAGATCATTGATGCATACCACCAGACCATTTACCGATTTTTCATCCGGCAAAATCACTCCATTCTCCGTTAAAATATTAAAAATATCCTGCATCTCACACTCGCAGCGAATACAGATCTGAATCTGCATACCCACATATTTTGCATGTTCTGCAGAAACTCCCGTCTGATCACGCAGATATTTCTCCAGACGTTTTAACTCTGCACAATCCGGCAGATATCCCATACTGCCAAGATCATTGATTTCTTTCAAAGTCGGAATATAATACTTTTTGTTTCCCTGCGCTCTTCGCAGCCCCCTGTCATCCAGATACAGTGCACTGTGGTAAATCAGATCATCCTGCAAAATATAATCGCAATATTCCGGAGGCATATTCCGAATATTATCCTTTACTTCCTGCCATGTCATAGGAACCTGGGAATTTCTTTTCAGGAGCTCTGCAAATGTCTCCATAGGTGCAATTCCATACAATGCCCCCACTGTATTCAGGCATGCATACAGATAACTGATTTTTCGGCGCTGTTTTGTGAATTCTTTACTCTTAAATCCATTATACGCCTCGGCCACATCAACCGGAATAACATAATCCCCACTTTCAAGCATTCCCACATAACCGGCCTCATAAAGTTTTTCCAAAAGGATCTCATCACCGCTCACCCAGGTTCCCGGATTCTTTGCCGCTTTTTCAAACGCATCCATTTCTCCGTCAGAAAGGCCAAGAAAATACGGTTTCATTACTTCCGGCTGCAGCATATGATTCACCAGTTTTTTGATGAGTTCATCTTTTTTAATCAAACTTCGCACATTAAAATGTGCCTATGCACCTTGAAAATTCAATAATAACTGGCATAAAAATAGCATGAAACCGAAGGTTTTGGTATAATTGAGTTGCTAGAAACAATTACAAACCGGAGGCTCATGCTATGAATACAAGTATAACAAAAGCAACACAAAATGATAAGCAGATTTCGAAATCTATCAAAAGATTTTTTACAAGGTTTCATATTTCCTCAGCCTTGAAATCGTCCAACGCCTACAAAAGGAAGGGGATACCGGTAACAGAAATTTTCCAGTACCTGTTTTTACTGATTTTTTCCAACAGAAGTATGTATATGAGTCTGCTTACAGGAAGAAATACTCCTGATTTTGCAAAAGATACCGTGTATCGTTTCATGAAGATGGTTCAGATTAATTGGATGCGTTTTACCACAATACTTGCATCCAGAATTATTAAAGATGCCATACTTCCGCTGGATTCTGAAGATCGCGCCAATGTCCTTATCATCGATGATTCTATGTTTGAACGAAATCACTCCAAAAAGGTGGAGCTTCTTGCAAAAGTCTATGACCATGCAAAGCATAAATACCGCTTCGGGTTTAGAATGCTTACCCTTGGATGGTCAAATGGAAGTACTTTTCTGCCGGTAAACAGCATTCTTCTTTCTACAGAAAACAAGAAGAATCGCATCAATGAAGCGGCTGAAGTGGACAAAAGAACCGTTGGTTACAAGCGCAGGAAGCTGTCCATGGAAAAGGGAACCCATGCCATGCTTACGCTTCTGGATGCAGCTAAAAAAGTTGCAATTCCGGCGAAATACGTCCTTTTTGACAGCTGGTTTACCTCTCCAAGCACCCTTCATGCTATTAAACAGATGGATTTTGATGTAATCGGCATGGTTAAAAAATCTCCGAAAATGTTTTTTCGCTACGATGGTGAAGATATGTCTCTGGTCTCCATTTACAACAAAAATAAAAAGAGAAGAGGCAAATCAAAATATCTGCTTTCTGTTATGGTTGATGTAGTGAAGGATGGTGAAATCATTCCTGCAAAAGTAGTTTATGTCCGCAACCGTAATAAACGCAAGGAATACCTCTGCCTCATTTCCACAGATATAAATCTGGATGAGAATGAAATCATACGGATTTATGGAAAACGCTGGGATATAGAGGTGTTCTTCAAGGTATGCAAAAGCTATCTGAATCTGAGCAAAGAATGCAATTCTCTGTCCTATGATGCAATGACTGCACATACCGCAGTTGTTTTTACACGATACATGATGCTGTCACTTGAAAACCGGGAATCCAATGATAACCGGTCTCTTGGTGAACTCTTTTTATACTTTTCTGATGAGATGTCTGATATTACATGGATACAGGCTTTTCAAATGCTGCTTCAAATGTTCAGAGCCATGCTTACGGAAAACACCGAGTTATCAGATGAGAAAATCTCTGAGCTAGTGGATGCATTTATGAACACACTACCAGTATTGTTGAAAACGCAGCTCCAAGCCGCTTAAGGTCTGAACATTGACAACTGAATAACTGCCAGGTATTGAATTTTCAAGGTGCATAGCTAAAATTTATGTGCGAAGTTTGAGTTATATTGTTTTTATCTCTACATTCAAAATACTGTAAATCTTTTACATTTATTGTAAATTACTGTACCTGACCGGTCAACTGTGTCTCCGGCATTTTTGCAAATACATATGCCCTGTAAAATATCATTTAAAAATCCAGTGATTAGTTCCTGTAAAAATCATAAAACAAAAAACGACGGGTTCGCCTCAACGCAAAACCCGCCGCAAAAATTAATCCCGTCTCTCTAATCTTCCATTGTCTTTGCAAGATATTCCGCCACAACCATTGCCAGTTTCAGTTCCACCTCTCCAAACGCCTCATTTTTATCGTTTCCCAAGATCATGACCGCACCGATTGCATCACCGGCACTGATGATCGGTACAATGACCTGAGACGAATGTTCATCCTCCTCTGTTATGGGATGATATCGGTCGGCACCGGTTATGACATCCCGATCCATGATTAGCCGCTCCACTTCCCGGCTTACCGTTTTATTCATGTATTTTCGCGCCTCCGGACCTGCCGACGCAACAATCTGATCCTGATCACAGATACAGATCAGATTCCCGGTCACACGAGCCATTACATCCGCCAATTCCTGGGCACAGGTTGCCATCTCTCCAATTGGCGAATATTTTTTTAATATAATTTCTCCGTTTCGGTCCGTAAATATCTCAAGTGGCTCCGACTCGCGGATTCTGAGCGTTCTGCGAATCTCCTTCGGAATAACAACGCGGCCCAGATCATCAATGCGACGTACAATACCTGTTGCTTTCATATATAAAAATCTCCTTTTACAAAATTTACTGTGTAAGTATTATCTGTAAAAGGAGAAATAATATACCAAGGTTAACAATTAACTTTTTCTAAACATATAAGCTCTGATCATTCAATCTGCCTGCAAGGTAATTCACTCATGGAATTGTTTTCATAATTTGGCGAAACTGCTCTTTTGCCAATTGTATATACTGTTGTTCTGTATAATTTTGTTTCTGGAATTAGTATTGTAAAGGAAGGAATCTTACCGCTGCCAATTTTATTTCTTTATTAAAATCAGATTTTCTCCAGACTGAGAACGGCAATCGCCAGTTCAAGTACAACAAAAATCACCACTGCTATTCTGGTAAAGACATACAGCAGATTCTTTTTATCGATCTTATTATCCATCAAATACTGCCGGATCGAATTTCTCTTCATCCACACAATAATTACAGCCCCAACAAAGAAAGATCCCATAACCGCATTACTGATCACAATCTGTGTCTCTTCCGAAAATCCTGCAATTGCCAGAGAAAGCAGGTCTCCAAATACACAGTTATTCAGAAAATGCAGCAAAATCGACCATACAACAGAATATTCCATCGCTACATATCCCAATATAAGGCCTACACAGAATGCAAAAACACCCTGCGGCAGATTCGCATGCATTACACCGAAAAAGACGGCAGAAGCAACGATTGCCAATGCCCTTCCATACTTCTCCAGACTTTTCATAACAAACCCACGATAAACCACTTCTTCTGCAATCGGAGCTACAATTCCTGCATACAAAAACATGGATACGGTTTCACTGGCCGAAGAAGCAGCTTCCATACTTGCTTCGGCCGTATATCCGATCAGATTCAGTCCAGCTTCCAACAGTTCATACGCCCCGGAAAATACAATCTGTCCGCCCATGAACACACACAAAATCTGAAGAAACCTTTTCAACGTCATTTTTTTGCGGGATACAAAAATATCTTTTTTAATGGAAATTTTTTTCCGGAAAAACAAGATTAAAAATAACAATCCTATGCCAACACCGATCATCGTAGATGTTGCCTCTTCTGCATACCGCTCCAGCATTGCATAAATCAGAGCATCTGCCTCTGCTCCTGTCCCATTTAACCAGGCCTGCACGGTCACGAATACGGTTCGTATTATCATATCTGCTATCACAACTGCAAAAGTGATAATCGAATAGATCAGTAATCCAATACCGATCCGATTGCTGTCTTTTCTTAATTCAATCATAACAATTACACTCCCCTATGTACCATTTTAATGTCTTTCAAAATATAAAGATACCAGGATCAAAAGGTATTTTCACCCCCTGATACCTACGGATTACTCATCATTTTATGCTCTCGTAATCCCTTGTATCATACAAAGTATTTATCATATTTTTTCCAATCTTACAAGTTACTTTAGGTAAAAAAAGGGATGAGATTCCAGAAATCCCACCCCTATAATCAATGCAGCATTTTATTTTAATAATTCAGGCCAAAATTCATCTCATAATAGTTACCGCATGCATCACGGTAAGCATATGCTTTTCCATTCTCATCCTTCATTTCATCCGGCATATACTGGTCTTTGTCATATCCCGGCACATCATTTGGGCTGATACATACGCCGTCCCCATTAACCGCGATCACTTCATCCCCCCGCGGAAGCGTAATCGGAAGTTTTCCAACCGGTGAAAAACGACCAAACATCACATCCAGCGTTGCTGACGGATAAGTGTCATATCCTGCTGTGAGTGCATCCACATACGGTTCAACATTGCCAAGCAGCCATGCCAGCGTAAAGTTTACGTTAGCCACTACTTTACCGCCATTTCCATGAACTGCTGCCGCAATTTCTGCAATGCGTTTTGCGCCGGTCAGTGTGGTCTCTTCGTGGGTTTCCGCTGCCGGGCGGCCCTCCTTATCTACATTGCAGACCGTCTTTCCTTCACAGATATCCAGTTCCAGATAACCCGGAGTCGCACTGAAATAATCACCGGAAGACGGAGACAGGAACAGAATCGCATAATCAGCCTCTGCCGGATCATCCGCCAGATCAAGCGCTCCCAGCAGTTCTTTCAGCTTTTTATCCAGCATTTCTGCCATTTCCGGACGTTTATGAAATGCTTCTGCGTATACTTTTTTGCCTGCCAGTTTTTCTTCGGTCAGCGGAAGTACATCTTCATTTTTCAGCAGGGTCACACTCTTACGGTGTGCATCCATAGCATTTTCCCAGTCTTCTTTCGCAGCAGCCATCTCCACCGCCGCTTCCGGATCACGATACGGATTTTCAAACATGCCAAGTTCAAACATTTCCGTCATAGTACGCGCCACTGCCCGGTTGATTGCTTCGTCGGTCAGGATCAGTTCCTCTTTTTTGAATCCTTCCGGAACCTGGTGTGTATCGTAATAATCATTTTTTCCGCGGTTATACGCTTCCATACCGAATTTATGGTCGAAAAGACCACTGATCAGATCCACGCCTGCGTTATTCACAGCAAACCCGATGCGCTCCGGCTCGTCCAGCATCTCCACACCCCATTTCATGTTGTGTACGATGCCCGTATCAGAGTTTACATAACCCTTGAAGCCCA
>JAXJSH010000023.1:0-9589 GCA_036310185.1 Lachnospiraceae bacterium
GGATAGTAACATCCGCACCAATCCAGCAATTATCACCAATCGTAATAGGCAAAGCCTTTTCCAGCTATTATAATCGCTATAATGGCTATTATCAATACAGTCCGGCAAAAATGATTTGCCTTATGAACAGATTCCAGCTCCGCTTATATACGTAACATTCAAAGAATTTTCTTCCATTTTTTGAACTGATTAAACTTACAGGGGATGCCGTGACGAATATCACCCATCACGGCATCCCCTGTTTCATGCTGTCATTTTACAACTATGCCTGTTTTTGCATCTATCAGCCTTTTCCTGTGGCTGGCGGAAGCGCTGTATCGCAATCAATCAGTGCCTGCTCCCACTTTGTAACCTCCGGCCATCCTGTGGTATCAAAGGAAGCCCGAATACATTCACAATAGTATTCCAGTTTTGCATTTCTGCCGACACATTCTCTTGTGTTGAAATAATAAGCATTGCCATTCATTGCATTTTCCAGAATTCTGGCCCGGTCTTCGGTGGCAAATGTCAAAGAATAATCGTCAAAGAAATATGCAAAATATTCTTCTTTATATTCCGGTGCTGTTTCATAAGAATCTGCATACTGGAATCCCTCCGGATTTAATGCATTCCATCCTTCTTCTGAATAAAGCGTATTGGTTCCCTGTTCTGCATCATACTGAAGTTTCTTATCAATAATATGTGATACTTCATGATAAAAAGTTGTGGAAAATTCGTCAAATTCAGACCGGTCCGTATTCATAACCAAAGCAAAGTATCCAACCCGCTGCGATACAAATCCTACCACATTATAAACACTTTCGTAATTTCTTTCCATATTTCCTACCAGATTAATCTCAATCGGATCACTATATCCTTCAAACAGAAGCTGCCGGAAGAAATTTTCCGGATAATCCGCAAGAATCATTTCCAGCCAGTTAAGCCCCTTCTCAATTACAGCTTCGTCCAACTCCAATTCAACATTTGTATCGGAATAAGCCGTTTTACACTTATCCGCAATGTTAATTTTTACGCCATATTGATCGCCCAGCTGCTTTGCCCTGTCATAAAGCGCCTGAGATACAGCAGCCTCACCATAATAATCCGTTACATCCAGTCTCGTGCCTTCAACCGATTTGGATAAATCCCAGAAATACAAATGGTCATGCCCCTGTTCATCCGTAGTGGTGAAGAAATATCCATTGGCGGATTCCATCCATACCGGGTCCATGGTCGGACCGATATAGACATCACTCACATTAACAGAGGACAGGAATTTTCCCTTCATATTATAAAGTGAAAGTGACATGCTGCAGCCATCTTCAAAATCATAAGCGGTACTCATGATTCTATTGGGCTCACCCAACAGGTTCAGTGAAGAATCGGAATTTTTCAGAATCAGTTTCTTTGGTTCACTCTGACGGCCAAGCAGATACTGTGTTCCGCCAGTCTCCGAAATTAATGCCAGCCACTCACCGTTACTATATTCTGTAATATCAAATCTTTCATCGATAACCAGTGTTTCTATATTTCCGGTTTCCAGATTCAATGCTGCAGGGTAATTGTCACCTGTGGCATCATCCTCACAGCTAAAGCTTACACTGTCCCCACATTCCAAATATGAATTCAGATTATATACACCACTGATCAGTGTACTTGTTTCACCGGTTTCAAGATTAGTCATCTGAATTCCTGCATCGCTATAAAAAGAATATGCAGCTGTCAGTTCTTCATTTACATAAAGAAAGTCACCCGTCACATCATATTCTTTTACACATTCCAGCGTTTCATCCAGAACATATATCTTGCCGGCCTGCGGATCACTGACTGCAATCTGGTCTCCACAAACCTGTACATTATAGGTGTAGTTATATTCACCCGCCAGCGAAACCGCTTTTTCATGGAGAACCTCCCCTGTATCAAGACTCAGCAGTCTGAAATTAAGGGTGGTTCCGACAGAAACACAGGTCAGCAGCTGATCCTGGAAAAGATAGATGTCCTGCATGCAATTCTCTTCAATTGCAGCATTTGGAACCTGTATCAGTACACCCTGCTCATCTGCCGCTGTACCATTTTCCACAATTCCAGGAAGTACATATTCCGGAGCCGGTGTCATTTCTGCGGTCATAAATCTATGTATGATGACTGCAGCTTCCGCACGGGCTGTACCGGCTACCGGATCAAGAAGATTTCCTTCTTTTCCCGTTATGATCTGCATACCGACCACCCAGTCCATCGCATCCTGTGCAAATCCACTGACACTTTGGGCATCTTCAAATGTTGTATAGTCACCCTCAGCTGACACATCATAACCTTTGTATTTTGCATAACGATACATCATGACTGCCATCTGTTCACGGGTGATTATATCTGCCGGTCCGAAATTTCCGTCAAGATAACCTGTTACGATTCCGTTTTCCTGGGCCCAGAGAACTGCCTGTCCATACCATTCAGCACCTGAAATATCCCTGAACGGGCTTTCTGTGTCCACTTCCGGTTTTCCTTCCATGCGGTACAGAATCAATGCAAACTGTGCACGGGATAACGTGTGATACGGACCAAAGTGTGTTTCATCCATACCGGTCATTGTTCCGGCATCATAGTTGTAGTATACCGAATCATAAAACCAGTCCGTTTCCGTCACATCCACGTATGGCAGTTCGACTTCAGAAGTTACCTGTGCTCCTGTTGTTTCTGCTGATACGGGTGCCGGGAAACAGGAAATCGTCATTCCCGCCGCCATGACCAGCGCAAGAGCAGTTTTCCACATTTTTTTCATAAGCATCGTCCCCTTTCAATAAGACATATTTTCTTCCCTGCGGCAAATATTCATTTTGCTGCCACAGAAAATATTCTGTCTTTACATTACACCATAATTGTTTAAAAAGCAATATGCCCTGCACGGATGGACAAAAATCCGCGCGAATGGGGAGGAAGAAACAAATCCTGCACACCGGTCAAAAAATTGCAGACCATTTTAACCAATAAATTTTCTCTGCCGCAGATGATTCGAAAAATATCCAAATGCCATTGTCATGAAAAAGAACTTTAAGCCGGCATTTACATACGAAAGGCATATATTTCCGGAAGTCTCAATAAAACGTTCCGTCGTCTCACCAATAATGCCAAAATACAGTGCGTCCTGCAATTTTACCTTACCATAATTCATCAGACAATAAATATTCGCCATATCCAGCGACACCTGAACATAATTGATCAGCAACAGCAAAATGGAACGGATCACATTTGCAGAGGGCCGCTGAATATCCGCCATAACGATCAACAGCAAAAGATAGGTAACCGTATCAGCCATTGAATAGCATGTCAAAAAGCAATTAAAATTTTCAAACCTTACGGCACCCATGCTCAGCCCACAGCATAATATGGCCGCATATGCCACCTTTGCTAAAACGAGCAGCTCTACGACTACCCTTCTTCTTTGCCAGTCATAACGTGCAATCACATCTTTCAGCAGCATCACCGGCAGGAATAATGTTCGCAAAAGCACAAGAATCATCCGAAGGGATCTTGCAACCGCAAAATATCCGCGGATATGATCATATTTATAAATCTCCATCAAATAGCGAAACTGTGCAATACAGGAATTCTGATACACCACTTTTTTATTCTTTGCAAAATATTTGTTATATTTTTGAAGTATTTTGCAGGCAGATTCTGCATGGGCAGAGCTGTCCGGATTATAAACACAGAAATATATTTTTTCCAGATCTGACATGGAAAACAGTTCTGCATCCCGATTCTGCCAGTCAATTAACGCATTTCCAACGGAGGCGACTGCGATTTTCACTGCCAATTCCATGGGAAATCCATATGCACCTGCACTGATAACAGGAATTACAACCGACTTTATCTCCGGATATTTTTTTATCTGATTTATGATTTCATAGTAACAGGATTCCAGTACATCGATACAGGAACTGGAACACATATTGATCGGGGAATCTTTTTTGCCGTCATAAATAGCTCCTACTACGTGAATTACATATTTACACAAACTGTCACCCGAAGTCACAACGGCCTTTCCACGTTCACAGCGAATGCGTTTCTCAGCGTATTGGTTTTCACCATCCACTTCTTTGCGTATGATATCTTTAAATTTCTTTCCATCAGAGGTATGGCTGTCAATGTAATCGTGAATACTGCCATCTACTCCGCTTGATCCTCCCATCAGCGTGGGATTCGCGGCATTTACCACGGCATCTATTTCACAGGTTTTTACAAATTCTGTGATCTCACAGGTACATATATCCAGCATTTCCGATATTTTTCTTTTCTCTATATGCATAGATTTTCCTCTCAGGTATACACCCGTTCTCCGTCCACTGCAGCGGGACGGAGCAACTTATTTTTTCTTCTGGTTTTTAATATATGCGGGCACATCTCCGATTTCCGGTTCCACATTGCAATCAAACAGATTGTACATAAGCTGTCTAAACGCTTCTTCTTTGATTTCCGGTTCTGTCCAGTGCAGGGAATATCTGGACTTTACGTAAATGGGCAATCCGGTATCAATATTTTCTTCCCTGACAATACAGATATATTTATCCGACTGCAAATGTGACATCATATCGCCATGGATGATCATGGTTTCCCAGCCTACACCGCCTCTTTTCAAGTCTGCCTTTTCCGCATAATATTTATCACAGATCAGCAGCACTTTGTCCGCCATCAGCAATTCGTTCGTCATCCACTGGGGCAGATCCTGACCCGGTTTCAGATGAAATACGTCCAGTCTGGCATCTACACCATTTTCTCTCAGTCTGCAGGCAAATTTTTTCACCCATTTCTGATTTTCCGGATCGTCACCTGCGTAACTTATAAAAACTCTGGGATTTTTGACCATGTTTTTTTCTTTTTCCGTTTCTATCTGTTCCTTCAGTTCAAAATAGACTTTTTCTGAATAGGCAAAAATTCTGAGGGTAATTCTCGGCTCATCCTGAAAGCATTCTTTTAATATCTGGAAGGATTCCTGATTCGTCATTCCACCGGCGCCTGTACCAAGCAGCGGAATGTTTATGCGGTTCAAGGAATTACATTTACAGTAATCTTTTATTGACTCACATATTTTATGTAAATACTCCTCTGTGCATTTTGCCTGACATACATCAACAGAAGCCGCAAATGCAACAGCCCAGGCATTTGTACAATGTTTTATATTTGTAAGAAAAACCACATCCCCTGCATTCATTTTTCTCAAATCATATGGAATATTATTGTTTCTTAAACTTATACATACATTGGTACTTATTCCACCATAATTATTGCAGGGAACGACTAATAAATCGCATTTCATATCAAAAATATTGCCGCAGAATAATTCATACATAAAAGCTGCCCTCCCTTTTATCTAATGTAATTCAATCACATCGAAATTATATCATAACTAATTTAAGGGAGCAAGAAAACCACTTATTCTTCCCATGTTTATACCACTAAAATCGCAATATTAAAAACCTCTCCTGCCAAATCATTTATCCAGCAAAAGAGGTTCTTTTCCACTTCATTCCACCACTATTTTATTTTTTAACAGCAGCCAGATCTTTTTTTCCTATGGTCAAAGCAGTCATAAATGCTGCTGCCGGTATGGACATCACCACCGCCATACTGCTGATCAGCCCTTTCACCGCTTCTACCACCATAAAATCCGAATTTAAAAGACTGATTGCCGGCATGCAATACATATAATAAATAACCACCAGATTGATACTGCTGCCCACAAACGCAAGAATCAATGTGTTTGTCATCGTTCCCATAATATCTTTTCCGATATTCATACCACTTTGCAGCAGCTGTTTCGCTGTGATGGACGGATTTTGCTCCTTGATTTCATAAAGAGAGGATACAATAGACATACAGGTATCCATCACCGCTCCCATGGAAGCAATCAGAATTCCCGCAGTCAGCAAGTTATCAATCCGGAAATTGGTACTTTCCGTAATAAACAGCAGATCCTCAACTTCCGGCGTATTCAATGTGGTAATTCCGCAAAAATGGCCGACTGCCCATGCCAGAAGCCCTGCAAAAGCCGTACATGCCGTACAGCAAAACGTGGCAATCATGCTCTTCATGCAAAAACCATTTAATACAACCATTGTATACAAAGTAGAAAGCAGCACTACAATAAGAGCCGCCAAGATAGCTGGCACTCCATTGATCAGCATCGGCATAAAAAGGAATACCACATTGAGCAATGTAACAACCAGCGCTGCGACTGCTGCAACGCCCTTTTTTCTTCCATAAAAAATGACCATGGCAAGAAACGCTGCCGCAAGAATAAAAATAACCCCGCTTCGCTCATAAGACATGATATTTGCAGTAATGTAACCATCATAACTTCCAAGAATATAGCAGGTACCCACTTTGCCCTCCAACTGAGTCGTTCTTGTGACAAAATTTATGGCCTCAACCCTTTGCCCTTTATATTTTCCGGATATAATTTCCAGTTTCAATGTCTGTTTCCCGGTTCGGATATAACTGTAATCCGGGTCCCATCCCATATCTTCTTCCACTATTTCCACCACTTCTGCCCTGGCATATTCAATGCCTTCCGGATAATCCGCAGGCCTTTCGAACTCAAGTATACCGTTGTATCCAAGAAGCAGCGCAATATAGCATATGATAAATAAAGTGTGAAATAAAGCTTTTTTCATAATGATCTCCATTTTACCCACCGTACAAAAGATCTGAAAAGATTCTTTTCAATAACAACACGGGACCTGCACGCTCTGACAGAGAATGCAGGTCTAATGTTGTGTCGGTGATTGTCAAGTATTTTTGTTTATGCCAATGTTGTCTTATCGAATGTAACTTGCAATGATGACGTAATCAAGTGTATTTACCACACCGTCAAGGTTGATATCACATGTGCTCTCAGCTGTCTGATAGTAGATCAATGCAACTGACAGGTCCGCAAGGGTGATCTCACCATCTTTGTTGATATCGCTTGCATTTACATAAGAGTAAATGGTTGTTACAGCTACACCTTTTATGATTGTTGATGTCACATCTTCGGAAGTAATGCCTGCATCATCTTTCAGTACCTGTACGGTATCCGCTTTTACCAGACTTACGCTTACCTGATCTGCCTCTACGCCATCTTTCAGACGGAATGTGTATTTTACCACATCTGTTTTCTCATTTGCTGAAAACGGTTCCTGTGTACCTACCATAACATCTGATACACCGCCTTCTGTTTTAACATCAGCAAAGATGGTATTGTCAAGGCAGCTTTCTGCGCTTACCAGCTCCAGCTGTGATTCATCATAGGAAATTGCTGTTTCGAATGCGTTTGTATTGATCACATTGTCAAAAGAAACGGTGTATTCTAATGTTTCATCCTGCTCTTCCACATACAGTTCTGTACCATTTACGTAGGAAGTTGCACAATCAGCCAGGTTTCTTTCTACTGTGAATGAATCATATACATATTTCTCTGTTGTAATCTGATCCAGATCTGTATCATATTTGAAATTGTATGTTACAACGCTGATCTGTTCGTTTGATACTTCGAGCATTGTAATAACCTGTTCTTTTTTCACATCACTGCCTGTATCTGTAGAATTTACATCAAGGAAGGAGTAGTTCAGTGCAAGCGGATCGCCCTCAGAAACGGTGTAGTTCTTTTTGGAGTACCATTTTAAGCCGCCTGCATGTCCGCCTACCATATACAGCGGAGCGTTGTCCGGCTGCTGGATAACACCATTTTCATCAACTTCCGGATTTGCATTTTCACCTTCTGCGGTTACAAAACCTCTGGAGTATACATGGTCATGTCCCTGAAGTACCAGATCCACATCCAGTTCAGCAAAGATCGGAGACCAGAATTTTCTTGCGGAAATGATATCACTGTCTGTAATATGGGATGCACCTGTGTAAAGAGATTTGTGGAAACCTACGATTACCCACTGACCATTTTCTTTTGCATCAGCAACTTCCTGTCTTAAGTATGCTTCCTGCTCTGCTCTTGCATCATCACTGTATCTTGCAGATTCCAGGTTCAGGATGATGAATTTTGCACAGCCGTAGTCAAAGCTGTATACGATTTTGCCAGCTTCTTCCGGGGCATTGATGTGCTGATACATTTCGTTGTTGTCGTGGTTACCCTGGGTAACAGCAACCAGGCTGTTTGCGAACATATCCTGACCGCCTGTCGGGAAAGCACCCTCATTGCTGAACAGCCATTCCCACTGAGATTCGTTGTTGTTTGTATCTGTTACGTCACCTGCCAGATATACAAAATCCGGATTCATGTTGTTTACTTCAGCAAGTGTTGCACCTAAAGCTTTTGCATTGGATGCGTTTGATACCTGAGTATCTGCAAGATATGCAAATGTAAATGTTGTTTCATCATTTTTTGCAAGTGCAGTTTTAAAAGTACCATCGTATGTATTGAAACCATCACCTACTATATATGTATATTCTGTATACGGTTCCAGTCCGCTGACTGCGATCTCATGAATGTATTTTCCGCCAATTCCCTGATAGGAAGTTCCTTCAAAATACATTTTTTCTCCGCCTTCTGCTTTCTGGATCGTAATTACAGTGGTAGTATCCTCTACCGTAGTGTAAGTTACATTTACCTCAGTCGCAGCGTCATTGCCCACATGTACATTCAGCTGTGCCGGAACTTTATTCTCATCAATTACGGAATAAGCGACGGCAGCTTCTTCGGATGCAGTCTCCTCTGCTGCTGCAACTGCAGTATCCTCACTTACTCCAGCAGCGGATGCCGGAACCACTCCGGATATCATCATTGTCACAGCCAACGCGAACGCACTCACGTTTTTAAGACAAAGTCTTCTTCTGGTTTCTCTGTTATTCATAACTTTCTTAGAAATCATTTTTTCTCTCCTCTCGGTTTTTTCTTCTTATATACCAATGCACCTGCCGCACCCGCTGCAATCACCACGCAGCACGCAATCAGCACGATTACACTAATACCATTGTCATCCTTTTCCTCCGGCTCTTCCGGAAAAATTTCCTGAACAGAATCTGAAGATATGTTCACAACGAATCCTCCATCCAGGTATGTGGAAGCATATTCCTGATCTCCGATCGTGTAAATTTTTATATCCTGCACAACGATCGCGGATTCCTTTCCCGGTTCGTAGTTACCTTCCACTGTAACGGTTACTTCTTCACAGAAACTGTCTTCTCCGTCAAAAAAGCCAAACCACACAAGCCCGCTTGATTCCTTTGGTCCTGTCACAGAACCTGCGGTGCTCATAACAGAAGTCACCTCTGTCCCCTGGCTGCAGATAATGCCAAATTCTGCACCGGCGTAGGCCTCCTGGGAATCTATATTAATCTCAAAACTGTATTCTCCGCTTTCCTCATCCACTGAAATTAACGAGGTTGAAATATTTACTTCCGGAGTTTCTTCTGCATTCTCTGTATTTTCTGCCATATCTTCTGATTCATTTTCTGCGGCCGTAACCGGCATTGCGGAAAATAATGTGAGGCACCCTGCACACATTGCTCCAAGAAAGCCTGTTTTTCTAAAAAAGCTGCTCATTCTTTTATCTCTCTCCTTATTTTCACTGGGGTTACTTTAACAGGCCAATGTAAATACTTCCAACATGCGTATGTA
>JAXJSH010000024.1:0-3929 GCA_036310185.1 Lachnospiraceae bacterium
AATTCAAATAATCACGTGCATTTAGACTTCATACAAAAGACTGAATGCACGCATTATATAAAATAATTTAATTACTCTTGATGTTCCAATACCCACTTAAGCATATCTTCATAATCCAAACTACCATCTGCTACTGCAAGAACCATTTCATATAGTTCTTTTTGTGTATACTGTAATTCGATTCCATTCAAAGCAAAGAATACAAGCATCGCATGCGTTCCTATTCGTTTGTTCCCGTCCAACATACAATGATTTTTTATCAAACCATAACCAAGGCGTGTACCTTTTGCTTGTATCGTTGGATATAATTCCTCTCCGCCAAATGCTTGAAATGGAGTCTCAATGGCTGACTCCAACAAATTAAAATCTCTTACACCATTAATTCCACCAGTTTGCTCAATAAGCTGTAAATGGAGCATTAAAACTTGCTCTTTACTCAGCCTCTTCATTTAGCAAGTACCTCGTAAGCCTCTTTATTCTGTGCAAGCAATCTCTTTGAAATCTCAAGCACATCTTCATCTTTTGCTACTGCGCTTTCATCCGCTTTGCTAAAATCAATTACCAAATATCTTGGTGCATTATTCTTAAGTATAACAACTGAGCCCAGCTCATCTACTAATCTTGCAACTTTTGAAAAGTTCTGATTTGCTTCTGTAATTGAAACCATTGTGTTTGTATCTATTGTCATGTGAACACCTCCATAATCTTATATAGATAGTATATCACTTTTTCTAGGATAAATTCAACCTATTTTAAGCAAATAATTTCATAGAGTTTCCATCACATTATACCAGGAATACACTTTAACCTGCCGGACATATTTGCCTGTAAATAAAAAGTGCGCTTCTGAAACCGGATTTTGATTGTCCGGCACCAAAAGTGCACTTTATATAATCTTATCTCTTTTTCTTTATTTCCCACATCTTTTAAAAGTGGTAATTCTGCCATTTGCTGTTAATAAAATTATAACTTAAAGCAACTCAAACGCAAGTCCCTCTTTAAGCCGAATTTTCTCGCTATTTACCGCTGTTTTTCCCTTTAAAATTAGTAAACTGATAAATAATACCTCCGCTTTACTATTTAAGTAAATTAAGATATAAATGCAATTTATTAACATCAGCATATAGTCAGGTTTATTATTTGTTTATATCGACAAATCGGAATTTTTGAAGGAGGTATGTTTTTATGAGTTCAGCATTATGGATCTCAATAGGAGCAGCGATAATATGTGCAGGAATAGTTATCTATTTGGAAACCAATCTTTTTACTGCACATACCCTAATGCTTTGATCGGTTCCATTTTCGAAGCCTTACGTGCCGGTGACCATGCACAAAAGAGACCTATTAATGTGCTGAACAGGACACAAAAAACAATCTGCTTCACACTTACCTGATACAAAGTAAATGCCACATCTGAAAAAGAATTCTCTACAATTTTATTAACCAAACTACCAACTAACGAGGAAAACAGAACTCCAATTATTCCAGCCAGAAAACCTACAACTCCCCCTTCTGTCAGAAAGATTCTTTTAACATTTTTCGCTGAAAAGCCAACAGCCCGTAAGATACCGATTTCCTTAATACGTTCCGTCACTCCCATATACGTTACAAGTGCTATCATAATGCCTGCTACAACCAATGAAATTCCAGCTAAGAGCATGATTACAGCAGTAACAAGATCTACCATAACACCTATAGTTCCCAGCGCTTCTACATCTATGCTTGCCTTTAATCCCAACTCATTAAGTTTATCCTTTACATCAACTGCATCACTCTCATCCTTTACTGTTACACAATATACATTTGAACGATAATCTTCGTCCTGTAAGGATTCCCTTACCACCTGCTCAGCCAGCAAATATGGTATATTAATAATATCTGTTACACCTAAAAATGCTTCTCCCGAAATACCTACAATCTTCACTTTTCTCACGGCCATTTCAGAAAGCTGTGTTTCTGATGCAGCTAAAAATGCCATATCAATTTCTTTTCCTAAAATGCTTTGGACGTCCTCTTCTCCTACAAGCTTTTCTGCCATCGTAAGAGTGATGATTGCCTCCATACTGTCATCCCCAGAGGGAACTGTCCCATATAGCAACCTGTCTTCCCAGTATTCTTTCGCATTTTCCATGGGTCCAATAGAATGAACAATCCCACTGCCTACCATATCATCATACTGGCAAAATACCTCTGGTCTATTGTTCGGATAAATGTCTAATATTCGATCATCTGCCAATAACTGTTCCTGCATATTTTCGTTCATTTTCACATCAGTTTCACTAACATCCACAACTTGCATATTTACAACACTGTTTAACTCGTCCATGATACGCTCTTTTGCACCGGAACCAATACCACAAACCAAAATCAACCCTGCAATACCTATCGAAGTACCTATCGCGGTTAATAAGGTTCTTTTCTTTTTTGTAATCATATTTTTAAATGCAATAGCAAGTTCAGTAAACGGCAAAGATTTCTTTGCCTTATTCTGCCTGAACTTAACTTCTGTTTTCTGCTCATTATATGATTCGTCAGATACAATTCTGCCATCTAACATTTCTATTTTTCTTTTTGCCTGATTTGCCAATTTTTCATCATGTGTCACCATAACAATTGTCACATTGTCATTTTTATTCAAAAATTTAAGCAGATCCATAATTTCCTGCGACGTGGCAGAATCCATTGCTCCTGTAGGCTCATCCGCCAAAAGGATATGTGGATTATTAGCAAGAGCTCGTGCAATAGCTACTCTTTGCTTTTGACCGCCGGATAACTGTGCGGGCAAATGTTTTTCCCTTCCACTTAATCCAACCTTATTCAATAATTCACGTGCTTTCTTATGTCTCTCCCCTTTACGAACACCATTCGCCTGCAGCACTAATTCCACATTTTGTATAGCAGTCATAAATTCAATCAAATTATAATTTTGAAAAATATATCCCACTTTGCACTTACGCCACGCAGACCACTGCTTATCCCGATTCTTTTCTATTCTCTCTCCATCAAACTCCATGGTTCCATGGCTTACATGATCCAGTCCTGATATTAAATTTAACAATGTGGTTTTTCCACAACCAGATGGTCCCACAATTGCAACAAATTCGCCTTGACTGATTGTCAGATCAATATCTTTTAAAATTGGGATACATTCTTTTCCTATATAATAGTCTTTTGAAACATCTTTTAAAGTCAGCATTCCTTTCTCCTTTTATACTATCTTTGTAATCATACTCACAATTCCTATTAGAAACCGTACCGTACAATATATAAGAAGCAGAATTCAATATTATCAAAGCCCTAAAAAATTTGCATTTTTCCACATCAATTATATCAAGTATTTTCATTTTTACAATCAGATTTATCGGCTTCGCTCCTGCTGATCCATCACTTCATAATCCTTTTCTCTGTTCTCCGCCCTGCTTCTTTTCTTTCTTAAATGACAAAAGCAGGAGTTTTTACGCTCCTGCCTGTTTGTTATTTGTATTCAAAATATGTTTTCGGGAAGATTGTCTTTACACCTTAAAGCGGTAGCCTACACCCCAGATGGTTTCGATATACTGGGGCTTTGAAGTATCAAATTCAATCTTTTCACGAATCTTTTTGATATGAACCGTAACCGTCGCAATATCACCAATAGATTCCATATCCCAGATTTCCCGGAACAGTTCTTCTTTTGTAAATACACGGTTCGGATTTTCCGCCAGGAATGTGAGCAGATCAAATTCCTTTGTGGTAAAGTTGGTTTCTTCCCCGTTTACCCAGACTCTTCTGGCTGTTTTATCAATCTTGATACCACGGATCTCAACCACATCGTTTGTCTGTACGCTGCTTCCGATCAGCCTCTCATAACGGGCCAGATGTGCCTTCACACGGGCCACAAGTTCACTTGGACTGAAGGGTTTTGTCATATAATCATCGGCCCCAAGACC
>JAXJSH010000025.1:0-6117 GCA_036310185.1 Lachnospiraceae bacterium
GCAAAACATGAGAAAGCAGCCCGAATAGGGCGGATTTCTCATGTTTTTAGGATTACGGGAGCATAAAATGCGGAGTAATCCGCAGGTATCAAGGGGGCAAAATACCTTTTGACCCTGGTATCATTATATGCATTTTTTATCGATTCTTAAACATTCAGTAAGTTCAAATCTCAGGAGGTTTTTATGATCGCGCTCAATATTCCGGACCGCAAAGAATTTACAAAAGGTCTGTTCATCGGCAATATATTTGACCATTTTCTGCTCCGCGAAGCGTCCATTACCACATACTGCAGTTTTACGATCGACGGTTCTTTACATAAAAATTTTTATTCCGAAGAGGAACAGCGGGACATGGAACTGAATAGCCGGAATCTGGCTCTCTGGCAGGAATGTAAGCCCTTTTGCTTTTCCATCATAAAAGGAAAACACACACCGCTCCATTTTAAATTTGTTTTTCAGTTATCCCAGAAGGATATGGAACATTTTCTGATTTCCTCCGGAGTTCCCCTGGCTGCGGAAGATGTGTTCGGTCTCTTTTTAAATATTTCTTTTGACGGAAACGCCCTGATCTGCACCACAGGAACTTCCCAGCGGACTTTTACACTGGATAAGTCTTTGGACAACAGCTGGGATACCTGGATCATGAACTTTTTAAAAGAAAACAGCATCCTTACCGAAAAAATTTCTTAAAATCCCCTAAATTGTTAGCACTCTTATCAAAAGAGTGCTAATTTTCTATTGACATTTCCATTTTTCCCTATTATAGTATTTTTTTAAGAGAGGGGTTTTTCTTATCAATTCATATAGAAGGAGAGAACGATTATGGCAATGAAAAAAGGCAACTTGTCAATTAACAGCGAAAATATGCTGCCGATCATTAAAAAATGGATGTACTCCGACCACGACATTTTTGTCCGTGAGCTGGTTTCCAACGGTTGTGACGCGATCACAAAACTGAACAAACTGAGCATGATCGGCGAATACACCAAACCGGAGGATAAACAGGATTCCATCCACGTTATCGTAAACCCGGAAGAAAAAACACTGAAATTCATCGATACCGGTCTCGGTATGACCGAACAGGAAGTGGAAGAATACATCACTCAGATCGCATTTTCCGGTGCAACTCAGTTTGTTGAAAAATACAAAGGAAAAGCAGACGGGGAGCAGATCATCGGACATTTCGGTCTTGGTTTCTACTCCGCTTTTATGGTAGCTCATCAGGTGGATATTGATACACTTTCTTATCAGGAAGGGGCAAAAGCAGTTCACTGGGAAAGCGACGGCGAGTCCGAATATGAGATCGGCGAGGGAACCAGAGATGTGATCGGTACAGAGATCACACTTCATCTGAACGAGGACAGCTACGAATTCTGCAACGAATACCGCATGCGCGAAGTTCTGGAGCGCTACTGCTCTTTCATGCCGGTGGAAATCTATCTGGAGAACGCAAATGCTCCGAAACCGGAACCGGAAGAGCCAAAAGAAGGGGAAGAATCAAAAGAGCCGGAAGCTCCGAAACCAGTTAATGATATTCACCCCCTTTGGACCAAACATCCGAACGAATGCAGCGATGATGATTACAAAGATTTTTACCGGAAAGTATTCAATGACTACAAAGAGCCTCTGTTCTGGATTCATCTGAATATGGATTATCCGTTCAATCTGAAAGGTATTTTATATTTCCCGAAGATCAACACCGAATATGATTCCATCGAAGGTACGATCAAGCTGTACAACAATCAGGTATTTATCGCTGACAACATCAAAGAAGTCATTCCTGAATTCCTGATGCTGCTGAAAGGTGTCATCGACTGCCCGGATCTTCCGCTGAACGTATCCAGAAGTGCTCTGCAGAACGATGGATTTGTGAAAAAGATCGCCGATTACATCAGCAAAAAGGTAGCTGACAAGCTGTCCGGCATGTGCAAGACCGAACGTGAAGCCTACGAAGGTTACTGGGATGATATCAGCCCGTTCATCAAATTCGGCTGCATCAAAGATGAAAAATTTGCAGACAAAATGATGAAATACGTCCTCTTCAAAGATCTGGACAACAAATACCTGACTCTGGAAGAATACAAAGAAAAGAATAATCTGGTTGCTGATCAGAAGACCGAAGAGCCGGAATCAGAAGTTCTGGATGCAGACGGCAATCCGGTGGAATCCGAAGATTCTGCTGACACAGAAGAACCAAAAGAACCGGAAAAAGATACCGTCTTCTATGTAACCGATGAGGTTCAGCAGATTCAGTATATCAACATGTTCAAAGCAGAGGGAAAAGACGCTGTTATCCTGAAGCACAACATTGACAATCCGTTTATCACTCAGCTGGAACGCCGCAATGAAACACTTCGTTTCATGCGAATCGACGCGGATCTGACCGATGATTTCAAGGGCGAAGATTCTGTTTCCGAAGACGATGCAAAATCCATCACAGAAACGTTCCGCAAAGCCCTGAACAATGACAAGCTGGAAGTTCGTGTGGAAAATCTGAAAGACGACGACATCTCCTCTATGATGATTCTTTCCGAGGAAAACCGCCGTATGCAGGAAATGATGAAAATGTACGGTATGGCAGGCATGGATCCGACCATGTTTGGCGGTCAGGAGACTCTGGTGCTGAACGCAAACCATCCGCTGGTGAAATTCGTTCTGGAACACAAACGCTCCAAGAATGTACCGGTAATCTGCGAACAGCTGTATGATCTGGCTATGCTGGCACATAAACCGCTGAATCCGGATGAAATGACAAGATTTGTAAAACGCAGCAACGAAATTATGCTGCTGCTGACAAAATAATGTTTTTGACAGAGGCTGTATCTGTAAAAAGATGCAGTCTCTTTTTTAAATACGGAAAAATTATATCAAAAACTGAATCCATTCAAAAGGCACCATTCACAAAATGCCGCAATACAAAAGACCCAGGGAAAAAGCAGCTTATTGTTTAAAAACTGTTTTTCCTGAGTCTTTTTTGTTTTACATTTATTTTATTGATGTTTGGTTCAAAAGGTATTTTGCCCCTTGATACCTACAGATTACTCCGCATTTTATTCGGTCAGGGAAGCAGCTTCCGCATCCTGTACCTTCGGACGTTTTTTGTTCAAACGGAAGAAGATTAACGCGAGCACAAAAATCACGATGGAAATGGCCTGTGAAGTCGAAAGAACACCAAGTGCACCCCGCTCATCATTTCGTAAAAATTCAATCATAAATCTTCCTATTGAATACAAAAGCATATACATGGCCGCTACATCGCCTGTATGTTTCGCTTTTTTATGGCAGATCAGCAAAATCCCCATAATCAAAAAGTCTCCGGCAGAAGAGATCAGCTGAGTCGGAAGCAGTTTTATGCCTGCCGGTGCCAGCGCCTCCTCCGGAAATGTCACACCCAGAAAGCAATCCGTCTCTCTTCCGTAGCAGCAGCCCGCCAGAAAACAGCCGATGCGGCCGAATCCCTGTGCGACCGCTATGGACGGAGCCGCCAGATCAAAGTATTCCCAGAAACTGTATTTCTTAATTTTACAGTAGACAATACCCGCCGCTACTCCGGCAGCAATGCCGCCGTACACAACAAAACCTTCCGAACCCAGAACAGACATGGGATCTTTTAAAAAGGTTGGAAACTCAACAATCACATAAAGCAATTTTGCGCCGACAAAACCGATCAGCACACCCCAGATTGCAATATCAAGAACAGCATCCGGATTCAGACCGTATTTTTTTGCCCGACAGGAAGCCAGTAAAATGCACGCCAGAATGCCAAGTGCGATCATGAATCCATAGCCATAAATGGTAAAACCACCTATAGAAAATAATTCAACTTTCATCTTTTACCCTCTTTTCAACGATTGAGCTTTTTGTCTTTCTTCCATAAAATTGTATATTTTCCAGTCCGCTCAATACGCAGCCCCAAAATACGTTTTTTAAAAAGCTCTTTCCTATTATAAAGAAAGCAGCCGTAAAAAGCAACCATATCTCAAAAACAGAAAACTTACATATTTTTCATATTTTTTGCATATTCCATCCAGTTTTGCAAACCCTATGTTCGAAAGGATGGTGAGTTACTTGAATCTTGATAAAACGGTCTGTGAATGTCTGGGCGTTACTGCCGGTATGATCAAAGATGCTATTGACAATGGAGCAACCACTCTGGAAGAAGTGCAGGATGCAACCGGTGCAGCCACTGCCTGCGGTGTCTGTACCGATGATGTCCAGCGTCTTGTTGATTATTTTACCACGGAACGGGATCAGTAATTTTTCATGCAAAAGTTCCGGAAAGAAAGAGAATTTCCTCTTCTTCCGGAACTTTTTATTAACAGTTACCCTGATTATCTACTTCATTCTGATCACCAGCACTTTGAACATGCATCATATCCCCTGGCTACCGCATCACTTTTCGTTACTTGCCGTGCCTTATCCGGATTCATTCTGCCACAGTTAGGAATGGAATGATATTTTTCACCAGTAGCTGACAACCATACCATTTGTTCCTGCACTTGCGGTTTCTCTTCCACAACAGGGACAGCTGTTGGCTCCGGTGTCGCTTCTGGTGTGGTTTCCGGTGTGGTTTCCCGTGTTGCTTCCGGTGTACTCTCTGCCAGTTCTTCAGGCTGTGTACCAATATCATTTTCATCACCCGGCGTATAATCATTACATGGTTCTTTATCCCACTTCAGATTTTTACCGTCACTTTTAACAATGACAGTTCCCTGCTTGTCGGTTCGGAACACAGGGATTTCCATGACTTCTAACTTATCCATGGTATCTTTATCCGGATGTCCGTACTGATTATCTGCACCACAGCTGATGACCGCATATTCCGGTACTGTCTCTGCCAAAAAGTCTGAACTTGTACCAGTTGCAGAGCCATGATGGCTAAGTACCAGAACATCACATTCCAAATCTATGCCTGAATGGCACATTGCAGCTTCACTACCGCTTTCTGCATCACCAGTGAAGATAAATGAGTTTTCGCCATTAATCAGCTTAATCACAACAGAATTATCATTGCTTTCGTCTGCATCAACTGATTCCGGGGCAAGAATAATAAACTTGCCAGTACCAAACGCAAATTCGGTTCCCACCTCCGGATGCTGCATGGTCAATCCCTCAGTATCCACAGCTTTAAGAAAAGATTTATATGTTTCACTGTCATGGACATAATCGCTGCTAATTACATTTTTCACTTCAAATGCATTCAGACAACCGATCAGCCCAGACACATGATCCGCATCATAATGACTGCTTATTAAATAATCAATGGCAGTTACACCCTGTTCCTTCAAATAAGCAACAACAAAGCTGGAACAATCTTTATCGCCGCCATCGTAGATTAACGTTTGATCACCTGACTGGACGAAAATTGATAATCCCTGTCCCACATCTAAAAAGCGAATTTCCATATCATATGGAATCTGTGTTGGCGTTGCCGTTGGTGTCGGTGTCTCCGTAATCTCTTCTGTGGGCTCCGGCGTAGGCGTGGCTTCTTCTGCTTCTTTTGCTTCAGAAACACTTTCTATTCCCTGTGCCTCGGTGCTGTCTGTAGGCGGCACTGTCACCATACAAAGAACAAAAGCAATTGTTGGCACTATGGCTTTTACCCGTTTTTTCAACTGAATATTTTTCTTTTCAAGAATATTCCATACTACAGGCAGCAACGAGGCACCTAATAATATTGATGCTAATGCATATGGAATAGAATTTCCGAAATTTCCAAGTCCACCAATTAAAAACATTACACCAAAGATCCATCGGACAATCGATACTATCTTTTTCCCTTTCATACCCTTCCTCCCTCATATAACGATATATCAAAATCTTAACATATTAAATCCTCCTTTTTCGGAAGGATTTTTGTCTTGATTGGGTCGTGGATTTGTTTTCATTTTTACGCAAAACAAAAAAGCCAGAAAACATTACATTTTCGGGCTTTTTCATAAAATCTGGAGTAGCGAGAGGGGGATTCGAACCCTCGACACTACGGGTATGAACCGTATGCTCTAGCCAACTGAGCTATCTCGCCATATTTGGTTTACTATGGGACCTACAGGGCTCGAACCTGTGACCCTCTGCTTGTAAGGCAGATGCTCTCCCAGCTGAGCTAAGATCCCATAA
>JAXJSH010000026.1:0-10509 GCA_036310185.1 Lachnospiraceae bacterium
ATGCTGATCCGATATGGAATGCCGCCATTTTACATAAAGGTTGAGAAAAAAGAGGAGTATTATGCGGCACTGGAAATTGCTGATAAAAAGGGAGATTTTAATAAGCTTTTTGAGTATACGATGAGAGCTTTGATGCAGTCGCATGCTGAATTGGCGGGGTAATGACTGTGCATTTGTTTCAAACAAATTGACGGAAAATCCAGAAATAGTAAAAATAAAGAAAATATGGCAATCAGCATCAGCTTTTTCAATTTTTATTTTTGTCAAGAAAAAACACTTGACACCCACCCGCATCTCGTGTATGATAACCAAGGTGATTGAAATGGAAAAGTTTGTCGAGCAGTCCCTCCTATACGATTTCTACGGAGAACTGCTAACCGAACATCAGAAGCGCGTCTTCGAAGACGTGGTCTTAAACGATTATTCATTAAGTGAAGTAGCTCAGGATCTGAACATCTCCCGTCAGGGAGTCCACGACATGGTCAAGCGCTGCAACAAAATATTAGAAGATTACGAAAGTAAACTGCATCTGGTGGAACGCTTTATCCGTATTCGTGAAAAAGTCAACCGGATTCATGATCTGACCGGAGACGAAGAGATCAAGTCTCTGGCCCATGAGATTTTAGAGGAGTTATAATATATGGCATTTGAAGGCTTAACAGACAAACTGCAAAATGTCTTTAAAAAGTTAAGAAGCAAGGGAATGCTGACGGAAGCCGATGTAAAAGAGGCTTTGAAAGAAGTCAAAATGGCACTTCTGGAGGCGGACGTTAACTTCAAAGTTGTAAAACAGTTTATCAAGACCGTTCAGGAACGGGCAGTCGGACAGGATGTTATGTCCGGTCTGAATCCGGGACAGATGGTTATAAAGATTGTTCATGATGAGCTGGTCACGCTGATGGGAAGCGAGACCACCGAGATTAATCTGAAACCCGGCAAAGAGATCACGGTTATCATGATGGCCGGTCTTCAGGGTGCAGGTAAGACCACAACTACAGCGAAGCTGGCCGGTAAGTTCAAGTCAAAAGGCAAAAAGCCGCTTCTGGTTGCCTGTGACGTATATCGTCCGGCGGCAATCAAACAGCTGCAGGTAAACGGTGAAAAACAGGGTGTGGATGTTTTCTCCATGGGAGACAAACAAAAACCGGTTGACATCGCCAAAGCAGCCATGGAACATGCAAAAAACGGCGGTTACAACGTGGTCATGATCGATACGGCTGGTCGTCTTCACATCGATGAAGACATGATGGCCGAACTTCAGGCGATTAAGGAAAACGTGCAGGTGGATTACACCATTCTGGTTGTAGACGCCATGACCGGTCAGGATGCGGTAAATGTGTCCGAATCCTTCAGCAAGAAAGTCGGTATCGACGGTGTGATCCTTACCAAATTAGATGGTGATACCCGAGGCGGTGCTGCATTGTCCATCCGGGCAGTCAGCGGAAAGCCTATTTTATATGTAGGTATGGGAGAAAAACTCTCCGACTTGGAACAGTTCTATCCGGAGCGAATGGCTTCCAGAATCCTTGGCATGGGCGATGTGATGAGCCTGATTGAAAAGGCCCAGGCAAACATTGATCAGACCAAGGCAGCAGAGATGGAACAGCGTTTCAAAAAAGCCCAGTTTGGATTTGATGATTATCTGGAGAGTATGAACCAGATGAAAAATATGGGCGGTATCTCAAGTGTCCTGAACATGCTCCCGGGTATGAGCGGAAAAATGAAGGACATCGAGGGAATGATCGATGAAAAGGATATGGCGAGAAAAGAAGCCATCATTCTTTCCATGACACCAAAAGAGCGTGCCAATCCGGATCTTTTGAATGTATCCAGAAAACAGCGTATTGCAAAAGGCGCAGGTGTTGACATTGCGGAAGTCAATCGTCTGGTCAAACAGTTTGAACAGGCCAGAAAGATGATGAAGCAGATGCCCGGCATGATGGGTAAAAAAGGTGGTAAAAGAGGCAGATTCAATCTTCCTTTTTAACATAAAAAATAAGAAAAAGTAAAATAAAAAGTATACCAGGAGGAAAATTAAAATGGCAGTAAAAATCAGATTAAGAAGAATGGGACAGAAAAAAGCTCCTTACTATAGAATCGTAGTAGCAGATTCCAGATCCCCGAGAGATGGCAGATTCATCGAAGAGATCGGAACATACGATCCGACTCGTGAGCCGAGCGCATACAGCGTAAACGAAGAAGCAGCTAAAAAATGGTTAGCTAACGGAGCACAGCCGACAGAAATGGTTGGAAAAATCTTCAAACTTGCAGGTATTGAAAAATAAAACAACTTCTGGCCTTATGGAGGTGCTTTAAATGAAAGAATTAGTTGAAGTAATTGCAAAGGCACTTGTTGAAAAACCGGATGAAGTTGTTGTGACAGAAACCGCAGAGGGCAATTCCGTATTAGTGGAACTGCGTGTTGCACCTTCTGATATGGGAAAAGTCATTGGACGTCAGGGACGTATCGCGAAAGCGATCCGCTCTGTAGTAAAGGCGGCATCATCCAAGGAAGACAAGAAAGTGGTTGTTGAGATTATTCAGTAAAAATTCGGGGTCGTGAGAAGTTGCGGCCCCTTATTTTATGTATGGGGTAATTTCCGCTTTTAAGTTTAGGAGAGTTTTGTATGGAAGATTTATTGAGAGTAGGAGTTATTACATCGACACATGGTCTCAAAGGTGAAGTCAAAGTTTATCCGACCACAGACTATCCGGAGAGATTTGAAGAAATCAAAGAAGTAATTCTGGACACAGGCAGAGAGAAAAAGCCATTGACCATCCAGAGTGTACGTTATTTCAAAAATCAGGTTATCTTAAAATTTAAAGAAATCAACAATATCAATGATATTGAAAAATATAAACAGTGCGAACTCTGGGTCACCAGAGAGAACGCCACTCCTTTGGAGGAGGACGAATATTACATTGCCGATCTGATCGACTGCGAAGTTGTTCTGGAGGACGGCAGTCATTTTGGTACGCTTATTGATGTAATGGAAACCGGAGCCAATGATGTCTATGTAGTGGAGTCAGAAGAACATGGAGAAGTGCTGCTTCCGGCCATTATGGACTGCATCAGAGACATTGACATTGAAGCAGGAAAAATCGTAGTTCATCTGATGGATGGACTTCTGTAGGAGGAACGGTTATGAATTATCATGTGTTAACCCTTTTTCCGGAAATGATCGAGCAGGGACTCAATACCAGCATTCTTGGCAAGGCACTGGACCGGGAACTGATTTCCCTTGAGGCAATCAATATCCGCGATTATACCACCAACAAGCATATGAAAGTGGACGATTATCCATATGGCGGCGGTGCCGGTATGGTCATGCAGGCCCAGCCGATATATGATGCTTATAAAGCCGTTGAGGAAAAAATCGGATATACCCCCCGTGTGATTTATCTGACCCCTCAGGGAAAAGTGTTTAATCAGGAGATGGCAAAAGAATTTGCCCGTGAAAAAGATCTGGTTTTCCTGTGCGGACATTACGAAGGCGTGGATGAGCGTGTGCTGGAGGAAATCGTGACAGACGAAGTGTCCATCGGAGATTATGTGCTCACTGGCGGGGAACTTCCGGCCATGGTTATGATCGATGCCATTTCCCGTATGGTTCCGGCTGTATTAAATAATGAAGAATCAGCAGAATTTGACTCATTCCATGACAATCTGCTGGAGTACCCCCAGTATTCCAGACCTGAAACATGGAATGGAAAACAGGTGCCTCCGATCCTTTTGTCCGGCCATCATGCAAATGTGGAAAAATGGAGAAGAGAGCAGTCTCTGATCCGCACGGCCCTGCGCAGACCGGACCTGTTGGAAAAGGCCCAATTGTCCCGAAAAGAGCGCATTTTTGTAGAAAATGTTCTTGCAAATAAAGAGAGTCTATAGTATAATTAGATGCGTTGTGAAGAAAAAGAGATGGTCCGCTGTTACATTGCGTATTAAGAACATCCAAATATCGTTATAAGGAGAAATGAAAAATGAACGAAATCATCAAAAAAATCGAAGCAGAACAGCTCAAAGCTGAAGTACCGGAGTTTCGTGTAGGTGATACCGTAAGAGTACACGGTATGATCAAAGAAGGTAACCGCGAACGTGTTCAGGTTTTTGAAGGCGTTGTACTGAAAAAACAGGGCGGCGGAAACCGTGCAACCTTTACTGTACGTAAATCTTCTAACGGAGTAGGCGTTGAAAAAACATGGCCGTTACATTCTCCGAACGTTGTTAAAGTAGAAGTGATCAGACATGGTAAAGTAAGACGTGCTAAACTGACATACTTAAGACAGCGTACCGGTAAGAGTGCAAAAGTTAAAGAGTTAGTAAAATAATAAGGTAGCAAGAAGGGGACAATTACATTACGTTGATTGTCCCCTGTTTGTTTTAGGAGGCTTTATGGCAAAAGTAGTTGAGACGCCGCCGGTAAAAAGAACGATCTGGTGGAACAATCGAAACAAATCAATTCTTGCCTGGGTTGTGCAGATCCTTCTGGTGCTTGCTCTGTCCGCTGTGGTGGCCCATTTTTTCTTTCGAACTGCGACGATGCAGGAGATATCCATGGAACCCACCATTCAGGTAAATGATCAAGTAAGAATTAATCGTTTGAGCTATGTGTTTGGATCTCCAAAGCGGGGAGATATCATCGCTTTTAAAAAGAGTGACGATGAAAATGCCAGTATCCATATTAAGCGTGTCATCGGTCTTCCGGGTGACACAGTGCAGATTAAGGACGGCATGATTCTGATCAATGGAGAGACCTATATGGAATCCGGCGAATATCCGAAAGTGATCAATCCGGGACTGGCAGAAGATCCGATCAAAATCGGGACCGGGGAATACTTTGTACTCGGTGACAACCGCAATAACAGCGAGGACAGCCGTTTTGCAGATATGGGACTGATTTCGGAAAAACGGATTATCGGAAAAGTGTGGTGTATCACCGCTCCTTTTGGACGAATCGGTTTTTTATAAGACAGCAAAATATGGAAGACGATCATTTTGAAAAAATGAATTTGTCATGAAAGATAAAAGTATTTGAAAGAGGTTTTTTATGAATTATCAGTGGTATCCTGGGCATATGACAAAAGCCAAAAGGATGATGCAGGAAGATATCAAACTGATCGATCTGATCATCGAGCTGGTGGATGCGAGAATCCCCTTGAGCAGCCGTAATCCGGACATCGATCAGCTGGGACAGAATAAGGCAAGACTCATTCTGCTGAACAAGTCGGATCTGGCCGATGAAAGACAGAATGAGGCCTGGACCGAATATTTTAAGGAAAAGGGCATTCTGGTTGCAAAAATTAATGCAAAAAACAAAGGCAGCCTGAAATCATTGCAGGGTGTGATCCTGGAAGCGTGCAAAGAAAAGCTGGAGCGCGATAAGAGAAGAGGCATTAAAAACCGCCCGATCCGCGCCATGGTCGTAGGTATTCCCAATGTGGGAAAATCCACCTTTATTAATTCCTTTGCAGGACGCGCCGCAGCAAAGACCGGAAATAAGCCGGGTGTCACAAAGGGAAAACAGTGGATCCGCCTGAATAAAAACGTGGAACTTCTGGACACGCCGGGTATCCTGTGGCCGAAATTTGAAGATCAGACCGTAGGTATGAAGCTGGCCATGATCGGTTCCATCAAAGATGACATTCTGAATGTGGAAGAACTGGCACTGGAAGTGCTAAAAACCCTTCAGAACCGTTATCCGGGTGTGATACGGGAGCGATACGGTGTTGAAGAGGAGACTGAGGCGGTTGCTGTGCTGGGAAGCATCGCAGAGGCACGAAAATGTCTGTTAAAAGGCAATGAGCTGGACTATTTAAAAACAGCAAATATTATATTGGATGAATTCCGCAGCGGAAAACTTGGCAGATTTACATTGGAGAGTCCAAATGGCGACGAAGAAAGAACAGAAGGAGCTTGAGCGTCAGGAAAAAGCACGCATTAAGCTGGAAAAGGAAATAGAAAGAACAGAAAGTCTCAAAGTTTATGAGCATCAATATGAACATCTCGGCTATATCTGTGGAATCGATGAAGTAGGCCGCGGTCCGCTGGCCGGTCCGGTGGTTGCGGCTGCAGTCATTTTACCGAAAGACAGTCAGATCCTGTATTTGAATGATTCGAAAAAACTTTCTGAGAAAAAAAGAGAAGAGCTGTATGATGTGATCATGGAGCAGGCTGTGGCAGTCGGAATTGGTTATGTGAGTCCGGCAAGGATTGATGAGATCAATATTTTGCAGGCTACATATGAGGCAATGCGCGAAGCGATCAGCAAGCTGCGTGTTATGCCGTCTGTTTTGCTCAATGATGCAGTCACGATTCCGCAGGTTACAATTCCTCAGGTACCGATCATCAAAGGAGATGCGAAAAGCGTTTCCATAGCAGCGGCAAGCATTATCGCAAAAGTTACAAGGGACCGGCTGATGGTTGAATACGACCACATAATGCCCGAATACGCTTTTGCAAAAAATAAGGGGTATGGAACGGCGGAGCATATTGCTGCATTGAAAGAATATGGACCGACACCCATTCATCGGAAGACTTTTATTACAAAGTTTGTACAGGAAAATCCGGCAGCAAATGATTGAGAGATAGAAATAAGAGAAAGAAATATGAACAGACGCAGAACGGGAACCGCATACGAGATAATGGCCGCAGACTATCTGAAAACACAGGGATATCAGATCATAAAACAAAACTATCGCTGCAGATTGGGCGAAATCGATCTGATTGCCAGAGACGGGCCCTATCTTGTTTTTGTGGAAGTAAAATATCGTGCGACCGGAGGAAAAGGAGTTGCTGCGGCTGCGGTGAATGACAGGAAGCAGCATACCATTTCCAGGGTAGCTGCTTTTTATTTGGTTCAGAATCGGCTGCCGGAAGATACACCGTGCCGTTTTGACGTGGTGGCAATCGATGGGGAAGAGATCACACTATATAAAAACGCATTTGATTATTGCGGCTGACAGATGGAATGTTTAGAATGATAACGGAGAATCGCATGAACAGACAGTTAAATATAAAATGGAAAGAAAACGAAAAAGACCATATGCAGGTCAGACAGAGCGGAGCACTCGTATATCTGACTTATCCGGCTATTGAGGCAGTGGGCATTGTCAGCCACGGATTCAGTACCCGTCTGGGCGGTGCCAGTGAAGGAATCTTTTCATCCATGAATCTCAGTTTTACCAGAGGTGATGATCCGGACTCGGTCAAGGAAAATTACAGAAGAATGGCCGATGCACTGGGGGTGAGCATGGAAAAAATCGTGACCTCTGATCAGACCCATACCACCAATGTGCGCGTGGTGACAGAGGCAGATGCGGGTAAAGGAATTACAAAGCCTCGTGATTATAAAGAGGTAGACGGTATGGTGACAAATGTTCCGGGACTTGTATTGGCCACATTCTATGCGGATTGTGTTCCATTATATTTTGTAGATCCGGTTAAAAAAGCCATCGGGCTGTCTCATTCCGGCTGGCGGGGAACCGTTGGTAAGATGGGAAAAGTCACGGTTGAGACGATGGTCCGTGAATACGGAAGCAATCCGGCGGATATGATCGCAGCCATCGGCCCCTCCATTTGTCAGGCGTGCTACGAGGTCAGCGAAGATGTAGCGGATGCGTTTGCAGCAGTATTTCCGGCCCATGAGATTTTGAAAAAGGGCAGAATGTCAGAAGAAGGTCAGAAATATCAGCTCGATCTCTGGCGTGCCAATGAATTGGTCATGCTGGAAGCGGGCATAAGACCGGAACACATATCCAGGCCGGGAATCTGCACCTGCTGCAATCCGGAATTTTTATTTTCACACCGGGCATCCCATGGAAAACGGGGAAATCTGGGCGCCTTTTTGGCATTAAAAGAAAGGCAGTGATACAGACTGCAAAAGGAAAGTTTGAGTTTCGATACGATTTTTGTGCAATATCCGTGTCAAAACGGAATAAAACTTGACAAAAACCCCGTCGCGGGCATAGAATTGTTACTAGAGTTTTTGAGGAGGAAAAATAGATGGCAGCACCTTATAATCATAAAGCCGTTGAACAGAAATGGCGCAAAAACTGGGAAGCAAACCCGGTGAATGTAAATGATGGTAAAAAACCAAAATATTATTGTCTGGATATGTTCCCATATCCGTCAGGAAACGGACTTCACGTAGGTCACTGGAGAGGCTATGTGATTTCTGACGTATGGAGCCGTTATAAAATGCTGAATGGCTACTATGTAATTCATCCCATGGGATGGGATGCATTTGGTCTTCCGGCTGAAAACTATGCAATCAAAATGGGCGTTCACCCTTCAAAATCCACAGCTGAGAATGTTGCAAATATCAAAAGACAGATCAACGATATCGCAGCAATCTATGACTGGGATATGGAAGTAAACACAACCGATCCGGAGTTCTACAAATGGACCCAGTGGATCTTTGTTCAGATGTTTAAAAAAGGCCTTGCTTACGAGAAAGAATTCCCGATCAACTGGTGTCCGTCCTGTAAGACCGGTCTTGCAAACGAAGAGGTAGTAAACGGATGCTGTGAGCGTTGTGGTTCCACCGTTACAAAGAAAAATCTCCGTCAGTGGATGCTGAAAATCACCGCATACGCAGATCGCCTGTTAAATGACCTGGACAAACTGGATTGGCCGGAAAAAGTGAAAAAAATGCAGACCGACTGGATCGGCAAATCTTACGGTGCTGAAGTAGATTTCCAGGTAGACGGAAAAGATGAGAAGATCACCGTTTACACAACCAGACCGGATACCTTATACGGAGCCACTTTCATGGTACTTGCACCGGAACACAAACTGGCTGCAGATCTGGCTACCGATGAGACAAGGGAAGCAGTAGAAAAATACATTTTTGATGCTTCCATGAAGTCCAACGTAGACCGTCTTCAGGATAAAGAAAAAACCGGTGTATTTACCGGAAGTTATGCAATCAACCCGCTGAACGGAGCAAAAACACCGATCTGGCTGTCTGACTACGTACTGGCTGATTACGGTACCGGCGCGATCATGTGTGTACCGGCTCATGATGACCGTGACTTTGAATTTGCGAAAAAATTCCATATTCCGATCATTCAGGTTATTGCAAAAGACGGCGTAGAAATCGAAAATATGACAGAAGCCTATACCGAAGCATCCGGAACCATGATCAATTCCGGTGAATGGAACGGTATGGAATCTGCTGTACTGAAAAAAGAAGCTCCTCACATCATTGAAGAGAGAGGACTTGGAAAAGCAACCGTAAACTTCAAACTGCGTGACTGGGTATTCTCCAGACAGCGTTACTGGGGTGAACCGATTCCGATCGTTCACTGTCCGCACTGCGGAAATGTTCCGGTTCCGGAAGATCAGCTTCCGCTTCGTTTGCCGGATGTAGAATCCTATGAGCCGACCGGTACCGGTGAATCACCGCTGGCTGCCATCGACGAATGGGTAAACTGCAAGTGTCCGGTATGTGGCGCTGACGCAAAACGCGAGACCAACACCATGCCGCAGTGGGCAGGTTCTTCCTGGTATTTCCTGCGTTATGTGGACAGTAAGAACACCGAAGAACTGGTTTCCAAAGAAAAAGCAGACAAATACCTTCCGGTTGATATGTACATCGGTGGTGTAGAACATGCGGTACTGCATCTGCTTTACTCCAGATTCTATACAAAATTCCTGTATGATATCGGAGTAGTGGACTTTGATGAACCGTTCACCAAATTGTTCAATCAGGGTATGATTACCGGTAAAAACGGAATCAAGATGAGCAAATCAAAAGGAAATGTGGTTTCACCGGATGATCTGGTAAGAGATTACGGATGTGATTCCCTGAGATTGTACGAGCTCTTTGTAGGTCCGCCAGAACTGGATGCAGAGTGGGATGACCGCGGTATCGACGGTGTATACCGTTTCCTGAACCGTTTCTGGAAACTTGCTGTGGACAGCAAAGAAGCAAATGTAGCAGCAACCAAAGAGATGGTCAAGATCCGTCACAAACTGATTCACGACGTAACACAGCGTCTGAACAGCTTCAGCTTGAATACGGTTATTTCTGCATTCATGCAGTACAACAACAACCTGATCGAGCTTGCTAAGAAAGAAGGCGGAATTGATAAAGAGACCATCGAAACCTTTATCATTCTTCTTGCACCGTTTGCTCCGCATATTACAGAGGAACTGTGGGAACAGTACGGACATACAACATCCGTATTTGAGAACCAGTGGCCGGAGCATGATGAAGAAGCTATGAAAGATGACGAGATTGAGATTCCGGTACAGATTAACGGAAAAACAAGAGCAGTCATCAGTGTATCAGCTTCCATCAGCAAAGAGGATGCCATCGTAGCAGGCAAAGAAGCAATCGCAGATAAACTGACCGGAAATATCATCAAAGAAATCTATGTTCCGGGCAAGATTATCAATATTGTTCAGAAATAATTGAAAAGAAATTCAATACAGAATGGCGTAGGTAGTGGAAACATTACTTACGCTGTTTTTGCGTAGGCCGGCGCAATGGAATAATATTTACG
>JAXJSH010000027.1:0-8532 GCA_036310185.1 Lachnospiraceae bacterium
GAGCATAAAATGCGGAGTAATCCGTAGGTATCAAGGGGTCAAAATACCTTTTGACCCCAACATCATTTCATTCAATTATGAAATTCTTCACTCACTTTTTATCCAGAACATATTCTAAATAAAAAGGAGAAATCGCCATGTCTGAAAATTTTGATCCGCTTTTTGACCGTCGTCGTTTGGACTGTCCCACTTGCCGATGTAATTGTCAGGATGACCGCAGAGATAATCGGCGAGACGACCGCTGGGACAACCGACGCGATGACCGTAGGGACGACCGTAGATATGACCGGCGCGATGACCGCAGAGACGACCGGCGCGATGACCGCAGAGACAACCGGCGCGATGACCGCAGAGACGACCGCCGCGATGACCGCAGAGACGACCGCCGCGATGACCGCAGAGACGACCGGCGCGATGACCGCAGAGACGACCGGCGCGATGACCGCAGAGACGACCGGCGTAATGATCGCTGGTTCTGGTAAAAATATAAATATGGGAGTTGCTGAGCAACTCCCATCTACCATAAAACAAAGTATCCGGAATTTTTCTCCTTCCAGAGACTTTTCAGCAGACAATTTCTTGTTTTTCGAATGTTTTAAACGCCGAATATTCTCCTTTTAGAGTCTCCCGGCAGACCGATGCCTGCTCTTTGGATATTTTAGACGCTGATTACCCTCTTTTCGGAGACTTTCCAGCGGACTGGTTCTTGCTTTTCGCTCTTTTTAGACGCTGATTACCCTCTTTCCTGAGGTTTTCCAGCGGACTGGTTCTTGCTTTTCACTTCTTTTAGACGCTGATCACCCTCTTTTCGGAGACTTTCCAGCGGACTGGTTCTTGCTTTTCACACTTTTTAGACGCTGATTACCCTCTTTTCGGAGACTTTCCGGCGGACTGGTTCTTGCTTTTCGCTCTTTTTAGACGCTGATTACCCTCTTTCCTGAGATTTTCCGGTGGACTGGTTCTTACTTTTCTCACTTATTAGACGCTGATTACCCTCTTTCCTGAGGTTTTCCGGCGGACTGGTTCTTGCTTTTCGCTCTTTTTAGACGCCGATTACCCTCTTTCCTGAGGTTTTCCAGCGGACTGGTTCTTACTTTTCTCACTTTTTAGACGCTGATTACCCTCTTTCCTGAGGTTTTCCGGCGGACTGATTCTTGTTTTTCGAATACTTTAGATGCCGGCTTTCTCTAATTCAGTCGAATACGAGCAACTGAAAATAGTAAAAACACGGATTTGGTCTGCTGATATTACCAGCAAATCAAAACGAGCATCTGCAAACAGTAAAATTGGTTTCCGATCTGCTCATAGCACGAAAAAAACAATGATAGATATTTAAGGTTAATAGAACCCTGTTTCCCAAAAAGCCATACATAACGCACAATAAATAAGAATGAATAAAAAAAAATAGCGATACCCCGTCAGAAATGCAGTTACAAAAAAGCTTGCATTTCTGGAGGGTATCACTATTTCCTTATAATCGGATCAGAAATCGGTATTAGCGGATTTCCCCTTTTATATATTTATGCCAACAGATCATCAAACGCCTTCAGGAAATCAGCATCCACATTTTCAATCTCACCAACATCACACAGATGTGCCACATTCGGATTGATCGGCAGGGTCACAGTCTTTTCGATGCCATGCATTTTCGCAATCTCATCGATATGTCCTTCGCCAAAAATATGAATCTTTTTGCCGCAGTCCGGGCATTCCACATAACTCATGTTTTCCACAAGTCCCAATACCGGAATCTGCATTTTTTCAGCCATGCGAACCGCTTTTTCCACAACCATGGATACCAGTTCCTGCGGAGAAGTAACGATCATGATTCCATCCAGCGGGATAGACTGGAATACAGTCAGCGGCACATCGCCTGTTCCAGGCGGCATATCAACAAAAAGATAATCCAGTTCTTCCCAGATAACATCGCTCCAGAACTGTTTTACCACACCCGCGATGACCGGTCCGCGCCAGATAACCGGATCGCCCTCATTCTCAAGAAGCAGGTTTACGGACATGATCTTGATGCCATTGCAGGAACGTGCGGGAATGATACCCTGCTCATTTCCAGCGGCTTTTTCATGAATACCGAAAGCCATCGGGATGGACGGACCTGTGATATCCGCATCCAGAATTCCTACACGATAACCTTTTCTGCTCATAGCTACGGCCAGCATGGAGGTAACCATGGATTTTCCAACACCGCCTTTTCCGCTCACTACGCCAATAATTTTTCCTACTGCGGTTGTCTCATGGGGCTGTACTAAAAAAGCGGTACGGTCTACTTTTCTGTCACCGCAATTTTCTTTGCAGTCATTGCAGTTATGATTACAATTTTCGCTCATTTGTGTTCTCCTCTATTTTTACAATTTTCGTTCTGTTTATTGATATCTTCCCGGACTATTCCACATATAAACACTATATATATGAATACTTCATAAAAAAATACCATAATTATTAATATAACAGATATGATTTTTTTTATCAAGGCTATATCGCTCTGATGGGAAAAGATCCGTAACAGTTCAGCCGCAAGGCTGAACTGTTACAAAGATCCAGTACAGCTCGTTCCAGTATAGCTCTGATACGAAAAGTTCCCGTGTCGCTTTGAAACGAAAAATTCCAGATGCCGAACCGCAAAAAGCATGAAATTGCCCGGGCAGTCTCATGCTTTTTACGTGTTGCTGTATTACCTTATTACCTTATTGCATTTTGCAATTTTTGCTTACTTTGATTCATTTTGATCAGAAGATATCATCCCAGTAAATAATGTTATCATCTGAAATACGAAGCAGCGGACCTACAACAATCTCCGCGCCTCCATCTTCGCTCTCCTGGATTTTAAATTTTCCAAGATCTCCGGCCGTAAATGCCTGACCCGGTGTCCCGGCAAGCTCATCATTCATCAATGCAAGTGTGGCATAAGCCGCCAGTTCACCAACTTTTTCCGAATCCCAGATATAAACATACGGACAAACTTCGTTCGCCCCAAGATAGTCTACTATCTCGGAGGGCAGCGCCAGACCGGTAACCTTACACTCAGTCTCCGTCTCACTGACCACCTCCGCTGCAGCCCGGCATCCAACCGTTGTCGGCGCACAGATTACCTTCAGGTCCTGATAAATCTGCAAAATTGCAGCTGTCTGGTCTTTGGAAAGCCGCTCAAGATCTTCCCCATAGGCAATTTCCACCAGTTTCAGTTTTTTATATTTGGAATCTTCTTTCATAATTTCACGCATAGCCTCGATCCAGGCATTCTGATTCGGTGCCATGGAGGAAGCGGATAAAATCGCCCACTCACCGGAACCTCCGGAAATATCATATACTGCATCCAGCAGAGTTGTCGCAACCGTTTTCGTATCAACCTGATTGATAAAGAGACTGGTATACTCCGGATTGACATTGGAATCCAGCGTTGTGATCAGAATTCCCGCATCCCGCGCTTTTTGCAGAACATCATTCAGCGCATCCGCATCGTTGGCCGCAATCGCAATGGCATCCACATCATCTTCAATCAGCTGCTCAATAATACGAACCTGCTCCATGGCAGCCGTAGATTTCGGGTATTCCACCACACAGACGGCTCCGGATTCTTCAATCACGGTTCGGAATCCCTGTGCCTGCAGTTCATTGTACCGATTCCCCTCTGATTTGGTCACAAGCGCATAAACCATATCCTCCGGCGCCTTTGTTTCTTTCTCCTGAGAGCTCTCCTGTTTCGCCTCCGCATCCGGTTCCTGACTGCTGCAGCCGCAGAATGCAAACATTCCGACGCACAGACAAGTCAATAAGATCAAATGTTTTTTCATATGTGCCTCCAAGAAATATTCTAAATCTCAAATATATCTACATTATACCCAAATCCCACATTTCCCGCAAGGAAATATGGAAAACCGGATTTCTGTGAACTTCTGGCAAAGAAAGATTTTTTTCAGCACATATCTCTTTATCCTGGACCGCCGGGCATTCTCTTTATTCGAAACAGCGGAATGCTGCCTTCCATTTTCCGCAACTAAATGTATCTTTTTCTTTCTCAAATGAATATACTTCCTACTCTTTGCGGCTGAACGACTCTTTGCCTCTTAACAGCTGATATACCTCCTCCGGAATCTCTGCCGATTCCGCCGTCTCTTCAAAAGTCAGTTCCACACTGACCTGCGCATCCACATCCGAAAACATGACAGGAACCGTACCTGCGCAGCTGAGCTGTATACTCTGCATCCGGTCATCTTCAATCTCCAGTGTTAAACTTCCTTCTCCAAAGGAAACATTCAGATCTTTTAAGGAAGGTGCCGCCGTATAAACCACTTTTTCTATACTTTCCTCATCCAGCACCAGACTGTAGCAATAGCGTTCCCCGGACCGGGTACATTTCAGATCTGCACTCATACACAATTCATAGGCAAATTTCAGGATCTCCGCTGCTTCAATACCGGTTTCCTCTGTCTCCGTCACAACATTTCCATCTCTGTCACATATCATATTGTCTGTAAAATATAGTTCGACACCATTTTTCTGTATAGATCCGATCTTCAAATCATCTTTCATCCACTGATACAGCCGGATATTGTCACTGATTACAACAGGACCGCAATCAACCTGTAAAAGTGCATCAGCAGTCAGCGGTTCCCTCTTATTTAATTCACCGAATGCGCTAAGCAGACGATACAGATCATCTTCAAAAGGAACGGCATTCTCTGTGCCGGCAAGAATACTTTCTTTTACTGCTGCCGGTATATTTGCCTCTTCCCCGCTGTCCGGATTCAGGATAAGCACTGCTTCCAGAGAAAACGCATCCGCCCCTTCACTTTTCAGATTGCCTGAAGCCTGAAATTCTATTGCAGACGCATGTTCTCCATCTGACGCAAGACTTACGGTCACAGTCTGTGTATCCGCAAATTCATTTACAACAGATGGTGCCAGATAATTCAAAATGCTTTTTGCGTCATTTTCCCTTGCTTCAATAACATAAACTTCTGTTCCATCCCGTTCCTCCCTGGATATTTCCACATGCTCATACAGCTCCAGCATCTGTTCCGGCAGTTCCGTATAGTCCGGATAATTTTCGCTGATCTGGTAGGCATCTCCATTTTCCAGGAAAATCACTCCATCGGAATAAAACAGCTTCATCCCATTCTTTTCAACACAAATAACTTTCTGATCTTCCAATTCCGTCTCATCGATATGTACTGTAAATTCCAGATTTTCCTCTCCGATTTTTCCCTGAACGGACAATTCCATGCTCTGCTGTGTCTGATCCAGAGTTTTTTTCAATAGCTGATAAGCATCCATATCTGTCTTTATATCAGAAAATGCAAAATACAGAATCAACATCACCAGTGCACAGAATAAAACTGCTGCCAACGCGATGATGACAGGACGCTTTTTGATATTTTCTGCTTTCCAGTTAAAATTCCATTTAATCCTTTTTTTCTTCAGCAAAAGAATCACAGCTGCAAGCAGGGCCACAAGGGCCGCAGCGATCAGCCAGATCCACCATGCAGACACAGTAGAAACCACAATCATATCCACCTGATTTCCCTCAACCGGAAATGTAAGATAGCTGCCCATCGACTCCGTCTCAACCCGGTTCCATCCATCTCCGGAGCTTACATAAACAGCAAGATGCTTTTCATTGTTTCCATCAGACCGATAATGAACCGTATGCTCCTTCAATCCGTCTTCCGGAATCTCAAGTTTCCACTGTTCCAGTATTTCACGGCCCAATGATCTGCTGGTAAGGCAGGTTTTCAGCTTTTCCCAGAACCCATCCGGTACACCATCAAAGTCCTCCGGAGTCTCTGTATATGTTTCCGCCGTCATTGACTGTCCATCCGCAAACTGACCTTCCAGATAAAAGACTGATCTTCCATCGGACCGGCTCGCTTCCGCCGTCAGCGCAGTTACATATGGGGCATAAACCGCCGTTACTGTCGTATCAAAACACAGATTTTCAAGGTCTGTTTTATCCCACTCGGCATAATATCCTTCTTTTTCGGGCAGTTCCGGAAAAACAGCTTCGTCAAAGGAATCTCCATAACTGAATGGTACTGTCTTTACCACTTCCTCATCAATCACAAAACGAAGCGTGAACTGATGAAATTCCTCCGGAGCAATCTCCTGTACCCCGGAAAAAGCCACCGGCTGCGCAGCACCGGTATAACTTACCCCATTCATACCCCCAAGTTCTTCGGACACAAAATAGTTCTCAATAAAGGTTCCGTCCCTGCCGCCGGATACGGCACCCACATACTGTTCATATGCATCAATGGCAACAACCGTGTAACAGCCGCTGACCGTACTGGAAGAAGCAGCGTCTTCCGCCTCTGTGCCGTTTCCCACAACGCCGCCAATATAACTGCCGCCCCGCAGAGTGCATTTTGCATAACTGCCGCGAATCGTACTTCCGGTCACACCGGCCACGCCGCCTGCATAATCACCATTCTCACTTTCAATATCTCCATAATTCTGACAATCGGTAATAAGCCCCAGATTCATGCGGCCGCAGATACCGCCCGTATAACTTCTTTTTGCCGTGACCGCACCTTCATTGACACAGTTCTGTATGATTGCTTTTAATTCATAACTTCGGCGCTGACCGCCCGAAATATCAGCCGTCAGATCATCTTCCGGATCCAGCTCATATTCGATTGCCATAGCGCCCGCTATTCCGCCCACATTAATGTCTCCGTAAATGGTTCCGGTGTTTTTAGCCGATGCCATTTTTCCAAAAGTTACTGTATCAATGTCCACCTCTGATGTATCTTCCAGAATATCTCCTTCCTGGTCTGTTCCCATCATGGCATTAAAAACCGTATCGGATATCTCATTGATCTTATCGCTGATCGCCTGCAGATCCTCTGTCATCGCTCCGGCCGTGCCCGATATCTCGCTGTTTAACATACGCATCTGACTGCTCATTCCATTTACTGCGGAGGTCAGTCCGCCAAGAGATGTATTCAGCGTAATCTGGGTGGATGCATTGACGGAGCCACTGGCAGAAGAACTGCCGGATCCATCCACGCCGCCGGAAGACAGACCGCCGGAGACCTCCACATCAACAGAACTTCCGCCCTCACCGTCAATTCCGGATGCGTCAATCTCCACGTCAATATTTCCGCCGTTTTCCCCGCTTCCTTCAATTTCCACTTTGGGCACAGTCACAGTAACATTTCCGCTTCCACTGGTTTCCCCGCCTCCCACAACAGTGCTGCTGACAGAGCCATAGGTGGTAATATTGCCGTCATAACCAGCGGCACTGTCCAGATAATCCGCAATTTTATTCATACGGGAAGTGAGCGTTCCCACACCGGCTTCCGTATCTGCCATTGCATTGCTGAGCATTCCATTCAATTCATCCATCTGGTTCTGCAGTTTTGACAGCGTATCTTCGGAAAGATTCAAGGCAATATACGGTTCCATCTGTCCCGCAATGCCGCCCACATCTTTTCTTCCATAGACCTCTGCTTTATTTTCACAGGCATAAACATAACCGCAATTGCGTCCCACGATTCCGCCGACATTGTATCCCACATGCTGATAGCCAATCGTGGCATAATTACTGCAGTTTTGCAAAATACCGGTGGAATATCCTGCAATGCCTCCGGTATCGGAAGATACACTGCTTGTATCCAGAGAAGCCAGATTTTTTATGCTGAGCAATGAATCAAAATTGATATCTGCAATATTTAAGGTGGGATCAACACTTGTAATATTCACATAGGCGTCATTCTGGCAGGAACTTACCGTTCCCATATTATATCCCACAATTCCGCCTGTCCGATCCTGACCGAAAACCACACCGCGGGATTCGCAGTTCTCAATAACGCCGGAAGAAGCATTGATTCCTGCAATTCCGCCGATATTATCAGAACTTGAAACCGTTCCGTCAAAAGTACACCCGCTCAGTCTGCCATAGTTTTCTCCTGCAATTCCGCCAGCCGTCTCACCGTCACCGGAAGGCACAATATCACCGGATATATTCAGATTGTTAATCTGTGCCGTTTCCTGCACATACCCAAAGAAACCGGCCGGACTTACACTGCCATCGATTTTCACACCGCTGATCGTAAAACCATTTCCCTCAAAGACACCGCCAAAAGAAAGAATCTGCCAAAATTCTGTACCGGCAAGGGAAATATCCGCCTGAAGAACAACCGTCTTACCCTGAGACCATGTATCAAGTCTGCAATGGTCCGCCAGACTGAGCAGATCTTCTGCCGTATTAATATAAACAGTTTCTGCGTTTTCGGCAGTCTCTGCAGTCCCTTCATCTGCGGAAGTCTCTGCAGCCCCATTTTCGCTGGCAAAAACCGGCTCTATTCCTGTCAGACTTAAAATCAGGACAAGCAACAGAACGGGAATCCGCATCTCTTTATTCCTTATTTTCATCTTCCGCTCCTTCCCCGGTATCCGTACCGAATCTGTCTTCCAAAAGATTACTTCCTGCTGTTTCCATCTCATCTTCATTCACTGCAGTTCCCGAAATGAGATTCAGATTTACATCACCGTCCACAGTAGCATGAATCGTAC
>JAXJSH010000028.1:0-4003 GCA_036310185.1 Lachnospiraceae bacterium
AATACATACCGCATCTATTAATCGTCGCTCCCTACATGGGAGCGTGGATTGAAATCGTGTATGCCAATGCATTAGATGAGGTAAAAGGGTCGCTCCCTACATGGGAGCGTGGATTGAAATAGAACTTTGTGAACTCATGGCTTGCAGAACCATGGGTCGCTCCCTACATGGGAGCGTGGATTCAAATGTAGCTAAATACATTATATGGTACCGATGGTCTGGGTCGCTCCCTACATGGGAGCGTGGATTGAAATGGCAAATGAATATATGGAGACAGTTACCAGCTTTGCGTCGCTCCCTACATGGGGCACATATTGGGATTTTTTCGAAATTTGGGCATTATTAGAATAAAACCAATGAACTGGATATTATGGCAACCGATTATGCTAAAAAAAGCCATATTCTTGGAGAATGCAAATATAAAAATTAGAAATTTACAATGGGAGATTTGAAGAATATGCAGAAAAAGATTAAACCAAAGAATCAGACCTGCCAGTTTTATTACTGGATTTTTTCAAAGGGCAGATATATAAAAGAAGCCAGGGATGCGGCAAAAAATGAAAATACACATTTGGTAACTATAGAGGATATTGCTTATGAAACGAATTAAAAAACCACTTTTTATTGTATTAACCTTTCTCTGGCTCGGTGTCATCTTCTCGTTTTCTTTGCAGTCAGGAGAAGAATCAAGTGATGTGAGTTTTGGAGTTCTTAGAAAATTATTGGCATTATTTTCGCCCGGACTGGCGGAATCTTTCAATCTAATTCCCCAGGAACAGCTGCAGCTGCTGCACACGATTTTTCGGAAATGTGCTCATTTTTCTGAATATCTGGTATTGGGTGTACTGGCATCCATTGCGTTGTCTCAGATGAATTTTCGCCACAAAGTACTGCTGGGAATGAGTTTTTGTTTTTTATCAGCGGCGGCGGATGAAACGCTTCAGCGATTTGTCAGCGGTCGTGCCGGACGATTTACCGATGTGCTGATTGACAGCGCCGGAGCATTGACCGGTATAGGAATTATATTTTTGATTTTGAGAATGATAAAAAGAAAAAAGTATCCGTAAGTTTGTTTACGAGATACTTTTTCTCTTTTATGAAGCATATTAAATTTGTAAAATAGGGGCATTGCAGATTATTTGCTGAAAACAGCTCTGATTCATTCGGGCATGGGGGATTTGGATATTCCGTTTTGGTCACAATATTCATGAATCTTTTGCGTAACTGCCTCCGATGCTGTTGTGACTGCATCCAGAATCGTTTCCATGTCTGTATTTTTTGTGTGTTCCAGATAAGCATAATAACAGCCCTGCACTTCATAGGTCAGCAGAACATTGACATATGGGGAGTCCTTAATCTGAGGAACCATTTCAAATAATTGTTTCCGAAGGGTATTCTCAATCTGAAAAGGCAGAACAGATGCCTGAGAACCGGCAAACAGAATCTGAATCAGGCTGTATTGCGATGAAAAGGCATGGAAAAGTTCCCGGGTGAAATAAGCCGGTGCATTTAAAATAGCTTCAGGATGAGAAATACTCTGGAAAATATTCTGAATGACATCCTGCTGCAGATGATCGGAGAGATCATAAATATCCCGATAATGAAGATAAAAGGTAGCTTTGCTGATCTGAGCCCGTTCACTTATCTCTTTTACCGTGATTTTTTCCAGGGCTTTGTGGGCACGAAGTTCTAAAAAGGCGTTATGTAATGCCTGAAGTGTCTTTTTTGTTCGTAAATCCATATGAGTTCCTTTCCACTTTTTAAAAAGCGTATAGTAATTGACGGGAATGAAATATTGAAAATTGATTTTAATGACTATTTATAATAAATATATTATAGACAAATAATTGACGGCAGTCAATTAAACCAAAAGAAATTGTCTCAGAGAATATATGGCAGTATTAATATGGTATTGTCGAGATGAAAAGAAAAATTTTGCTGAAAAAGCGATCGAAAGTGTAAAGAGGAGGCCTGTTATGGATAAATACGGTTTTTATACGGGGCAGATTTTTGATGCGTATGAATGGTTGGGGGCACACAAGGGAATTGACGGTGTGACTTTCTGCACGTTTGCACCTGGAGCGACAGGTGTGGTTTTGTTGTATGAGGGAGAGGAATGGCCGATGCAAAAGGCATATGACGGTCATTTTTATGAGCTTACACTGCAGCATGCAAAAGTGGGAGGAACTTACGAATATCGTATTTACAAGCGGGATGGAAGTTATACGGATCATTGTGATCCCTATGGATTCGGTATGGAACTGCGTCCGGCACATAAATCCATTATCCGGGATCTGCATTCCTACGAATTTCATGATTCTGCCTGGATGAAAAAACGTACAGACTGTCATGAAGGTCCGTTAAATATTTATGAAATCCACGCCGGTTCCTGGAAAAAGAAAACAGAAGAGCCTGCCGGTTGGTATCATTACGATGAGTTGGCAGACCTGTTGATTCCATATCTGAAAGAGAGTGGATATAATTATGTGGAGCTGCTCCCGATCAGCGAACATCCCTGTGATGAGAGCTGGGGCTATCAGAACACGGGGTTTTTTGCACCGACCAGTCGCTATGGAACTGCCGAGGATCTGATGCGCATGATTGATAAGTTCCATCAGAATAAAATAGGTGTTATTCTTGATTTTGTTCCGGTTCATTTTGCCCTGGATGATTATGGTCTGGCAAATTATGATGGTACCGCGCTTTATGAATATCCGCATCACGATGTAGGTGTCAGCGAATGGGGCAGCAGCAATTTTATGCATTCCCGGGGTGAGGTGCGCAGTTTTCTTCAGTCGGCGGCAAATTACTGGTTGAAAGAGTATCATTTTGATGGTCTTCGCATGGATGCCATCAGCCGGATTATCTACTGGCAGGGTGACGAACGGCGGGGTGTGAACGGAAATGCCATTGAGTTTATCAAAGTAATGAATCAGGGCTTGAAACAGAGAAATCCGGGCTGTATTCTGGCAGCAGAGGATTCCACCAATTATCCGAATGTCACAAAGAAAACAGATCAGGGCGGTCTTGGTTTCGACTACAAATGGGACATGGGCTGGATGCACGATACGCTTACGTTTATGAAAACAGGTCCACAGTGGCGCCCGGAGAATTACCATAAATTGACCTTTTCCATGATGTATTACTGGAATGAACGTTATCTTTTACCGTTTTCGCATGACGAAGTGGTGCATGGAAAAGCCACGATCCTTCAGAAAATGAATGGAGATTACGACGGAAAATTCCCCCAGGCCAGAGCCATGTATATGTATATGATGGTGCATCCGGGTAAAAAGCTGAACTTTATGGGCAATGAATTTGGCCAGTTCCGGGAGTGGGATGAAAAAAGAGAGCAGGACTGGATGCTCAGAGACTTCCCGATTCATGATGCATTTTACCACTATATGTGTGAACTGAATCAGATTTATCTGAAACATCCGGCTATGTATGAGTGGGATTATCGGATGGAAGGATTTCAATGGCTGGACTGCCATCAGGAGGAACGCTGTGTTTACGCAATCATGAGAAAATGTGAGACGGAACAGCTGGCGGCAGTATTCAATTTCAGTGATCATGAGCAGGAATATGAACTGGAATGCAAAACGGCGGAAAGTGCAAAAGTACTGCTTTACAGTGACTGGAATCGTTTTGGTGGAAGTACAGAAGAGGAAAAGAACATATGTCAGGGGAAAGATGGAAAAATGAAAATTGTGTTGAGTCCGTTTTCCGGCATATTGATTAAAATGATGTAGGTGTCAAAAGGTATTTTGACACCTTGACATCTGCGGATTACTCCGCATTTTATGTTCTCGTAATCCGTAAAATATTCGAAATCCGCCTTATTCGGGCTGCTTTCTCATGTTTTGCGGGTCTCAAAGTCACATTTTTTCATGCAGGCATGAAACAAGTGACCTTTCGACCCTGGTATCATATGATTTGAATATGGTATTTTTCCAGCCAGTAATTTACCTGCAACATATATGCAAGCATCTGTGGTCCCGCC
>JAXJSH010000029.1:0-17737 GCA_036310185.1 Lachnospiraceae bacterium
GTAGAACACCAGCCTTCCAAGCTGGATATGTGGGTTCGATTCCCATCACCCGCTTACGTTAAGCCCAAAAGGTTTAATGTGATGTGTTTGTAGCTCAGCTGGATAGAGCAACGGCCTTCTAAGCCGTGGGTCGGGGGTTCGAATCCCTCCAAGCACGCTCAGTTAAGGTGTTGCCTTATCGATAGAATATGGTGGGTATAGCGCAGTTGGTTAGCGCGCCAGATTGTGGCTCTGGAGGTCAAGGGTTCGAATCCCTTTATCCACCCTTTATTGGGCTATCGCCAAGCGGTAAGGCACAGCACTTTGACTGCTGCATTCGCTGGTTCGAATCCAGCTAGCCCAGTTAAATATGGAGCATTAGCTCAGTCGGTAGAGCACTTGACTTTTAATCAAGTTGTCCGGGGTTCGAATCCCCGATGCTTCACTGTAAGATATTGAGCAATCAATATCTTATTTTTTTCTAATTAAATGCGGATGTGGCGGAATTGGCAGACGCGCCAGATTTAGGTTCTGGTGTCCCCGACGTGCAGGTTCAAGTCCTGTCATCCGCAGGTGGTGAAAAAGTCCTTGGTTTTCAAGGGCTTTTTTCTTATGGATTGACTGCGTTATAAGAGTAATTGCCGAGGAGGAAGACAGGGCGTGAAAAAACTGATTGATATAAGCGTCAAAGAGATTTTTCAAAAAAGATTGATAGAGAATAAAAATTGCTTTTTCTCTGATTGCATGATAACATTTTATAAATGAAACTGATTGGAGAAAAACAATGAAGAAAAAGGTATTGCCGCTCGTGATTTTAGTTTCCATTATGAGTTTTGGGCGTGGCGAAATTGTCCGGGCTGCTGTGAATGAAGAAAATGTGACTGTCAGTGCGGAAGTATCGGACAGAGCGGAAGCGGTTATGACAGAGTCAGATGATGCGACACCAGATGACGATTTTACAGATGCAGATTCGGATGATGCGATGCCGGATGACGATTTTACAGATGCAGATCCGGATGACCCGACGCCGGATGATGATTTTGAAGATACATCAGAAACAATCTTGGACCGGGAATTTGTGAAGCGAAATACAACTTCCTACGCCGATCGTGAAAGTGGAAAATATATTGGCTGGAAGCAAAAGGATGGTGTCTGGTATTATCTTGAGTATGGAAAACCAATAACAGGCTGGTTTTCCGAAAATGGAAATCAGTATTATCTGAGTCCGGAAGACGGTGCGATGGCAGTTGGCTGGACACAGATTGATGGCCAATGGTACTATTTTAACACAGATGGAGCGATGCAGACCGGCTGGCTGAATCTGAACGGAGACTGGTATTATCTGTATGAGGATGGAACCAGAGCAGAAGGCACCTGGATCGGTACTTATTACGTGGATGAAAATGGTGTGTGGGACGAATCAAAATTTGGCGTATCTGCGCTGGATGTTGTCCAGACAACGGATCAGATTCTGGTGGTTCAGGCATCCGGTACGACTGCAGAGATTTCTTTTCATGTGAAAGATGAGAATGGAACCTGGAATATGCTTTTTATGACAGATGGCTATGTGGGGCGTGACGGTATAGGAGAGGTCAGTGAATATGTGAGCAGAACACCGGTCGGTGTGTTTACCATGGGTATGGTTTTTGGAATCCAAGATAACCCGGGAACCAGTCTTCCTTATACCAAAGTGGATTCCACCCATTACTGGATAGGGGACAGCAGTTCGCCGTATTATAATCAGTTTGTAAGCACCCGTGATGTGACCGGCTTTAACAGGGATGTTTCGGAGCATTTGATTGATTATGGTGCGGTTTATAATTACTGCATTGATATGGGATATAACACATCGTGCACACCGTACGCCGATTCAGCCTTTTTTATTCACTGCAGTTCAGACCGGGCCACAGGAGGCTGTGTATCCCTGCCGGAATCTTATATGATCAAATTGATTCAGAGCCTGAAATCCGGTGCAAAAATAATCATTGGTACGGAAACTCAGATTCAAACCTATTAAAAGAGCAATTGATTCCGAATGAGATTGAAGTTCAGATCGGTACCGGAAAAGGAACATTCTTCTGCTGTCTTTGGCGGGGTATGTTCCTTTTTGGTTGCATTTCCTGAAAAATGTGGTATGATGAATAAAGTGGACGTGTTGCTGAGAGACAGGTGACATGTAAACACATCACATAAGATGATCTTAATTCTATGTCGATTCGGACAAGTTTTCCAGGATGAAAAGAGAGGATAACATATATGATGAGAGAGAAGTATGAGTCACTTGCCCTTAGTGCTTTGAAAGAAGTGGCGAAAGCTCGTGGGTTAAAAGGTATTTCTACGCTGAAAAAAGAGCAGCTGGTGGAGCGGATGCTGGAAGAAGATAAAAAAGAAGCGGAAGCGAAGCAGGAAAGTGAGAACAAAAAGGAAACTGCTGCAGATAGAACGGAGAAAGTTTCCGAGACAAGAACGGCAGCAAGACCTGAGTATAGAAGAACGGAAAGCGCCAGAACAGAAGCGGGTAAAACGGATGGTGTAAGAACAGAAAATACCAGAGGCGAAGAAGGACGTACGGACAGCCGTCCCCGTATGGAAGCGGAAGACAGCGGCGTAGTGGCAAATGGTATTCTGGAAGTTATGGCAGATGGATACGGATTTATCCGAAGCGAGAACTTTCTGCCGGGTGAAAATGATATTTATGTGGCACCGTCTCAGATTCGTCGATTTAATCTGAAAACCGGTGATATTGTAAAAGGTAATGTGCGCGTGAAAACGCAGAATGAGAAATTCGGAGCACTTTTATTCGTGGGTTCAGTCAATGGGCTGGCTCCGGATGTAAATGCAAAACGACCGAATTTTGAAGATATGACACCGATTTTTCCAAACGAGCGCATTCGCCTGGAAAGACCGGGTGGAACCACTGCCATGCGAATCATGGATCTGGTCAGCCCCATCGGAAAGGGCCAGCGCGGTATGATCGTGTCACCGCCGAAAGCAGGTAAAACCACACTTCTGAAGGATGTGGCAAAATCCGTGCTCAGTGCCAATCCGAAAGCACATCTGATCATTCTGCTGATCGATGAACGACCGGAGGAAGTTACCGACATGAAAGAGGCAATCGTCGGTGAAAATGTGGAAATCATTTATTCTACCTTTGATGAACTTCCGGAACATCACAAACGTGTGTCAGAGATGGTAATCGAGCGTGCAAAGCGCCTGGTGGAAAATCATGAGGATGTTATCATTCTTCTGGACAGTATCACCAGACTGGCCCGTGCGTACAACCTGACTGTTCCGCCAAGCGGAAGAACCTTATCCGGTGGTCTTGATCCGGCAGCACTCCATATGCCGAAGCGTTTCTTTGGCGCAGCCCGCAACATGCGTGAGGGCGGCAGCCTGACGGTGCTGGCAACCGCACTTGTGGATACAGGAAGCAAGATGGATGATGTGGTTTACGAGGAATTCAAGGGAACCGGAAATATGGAACTTGTGCTTGACCGCAAGCTTCAGGAAAAACGTGTATTCCCAGCGCTGGATATTCAGAAATCCGGTACGAGAAGAGAGGATCTGCTCCTTACAAAAGAAGAGCAGGAAGCCGTATATATTATGCGAAAAGCCCTCAATGGAATGAAGTCCGAAGATGCAGTGGAAAACATTTTGAATATGTTTGCGCGCACCAGAAATAACGAGGAATTCGTTCAGATGGTAAAAAAACAGAAATTTTTGTAAAAAATTTTGAAATATCAGAAAGAAAAACGGATTATGCAATCAGGCATCAATTGCTGTAATTAATGCTTGCAAAGCTGCGTGAGTTATGATACAATAACAAAGCTGTTTAATGAAAAAGAACGTAATAGTATATATAGAGAGGTGAAAACAATGAGAGAAGGAATCCATCCAAACTACCATCAGGCAACTGTAACATGTAACTGCGGTAACACATTTACCACAGGTTCTACAAAAGAAGACATCCATGTAGAAATTTGTTCTAAATGTCATCCGTTCTACACAGGTCAGCAGAAAGCTGCTCAGGCTCGTGGACGTATTGATAAATTCAACAAGAAATACAACATGGGAAAATAATATGGTAAAGATCGTTGGGGACGGAGGTATCAGCCACCGGCCCCAATTTTTTTCACTTTCTGAGAGAATAGGGAATATTCTTTTGGCTTTTGATTTAGGAGTTAGGATATGAGTCAGAAATCATCGGGGATTGGCGGTCAGGCAGTCATGGAAGGCATCATGATGCGCCATAAAGACAAATATGCCATCGCGGTCCGGAAACCGGACCAGGAGATTGAAGTAAAGGTTGAAGATTACAAAAGTGTGATACCGCTGGAGAAACTGGGAAAACTTCCGATTTTCCGCGGTGTGTTCAGCTTTGTTGATTCCCTCGTGATCGGCACAAAGTGTCTGATGTATTCGGCACAGTTTTTTGAGGACGAGGAAGAAATGGCCCAAAAGAAGGCCATGACAGAGGAGGAACGTCAAAAGCAGGAGAAAAAGGATGAAAAATTATATAAGGTTATGATGACGGTAACCATGATTTTTTCAATCTGTTTATCCGTTGGGCTTTTTATTTTGCTTCCTTATTTTGCGGCCAGCTTTTTAAGAACGATTACAGATTCCGACCTGCTTGTGACAACCGCTGAGGCGGTACTGCGTATTACCATTTTCATGATATATATGGTACTGATTTCGAAGATGGATGATATTCAGCGGGTTTTTATGTATCATGGAGCAGAACATAAATGTATCAACTGTCTGGAACACGGTATGGATCTGAATGTGGAAAATGTTATGAAAAGTTCCAGACTCCACAAACGATGCGGAACCAGTTTCCTTTTGATCGTAATGGTGGTCAGCATTATTTTCTTTTTCTTTATCCGGGTGGAATCTCCGCTCTGGCGTGTGGTAGTTCGTATTCTTCTGATGCCGGTGGTTGCCGGTGTGGCATATGAATTTATCCGTCTGGCAGGAAAAAGTGATAACCGCCTTGTGTGTCTTCTGAGCAAACCGGGAATGGCGCTGCAGAAGATGAGTACACAGGAACCGACACCGGATATGGTGGAAGTGGCGATCGCAGCAGTGGAGGCCGTGTTTGACTGGAAGGCTTATCTGGAGGAAATGCGTGAGGAAGAAGCAAGTGGAATTGCTGAGAATGCCCGGTGAAAAGGCGGCAGACAAAAACGATTGCTGATGGAAAAGGGAGACAAGGGACATGAAGCTTCAGGCAATGCTTAAGTCTGGAAAGAGCAGACTGGAAGAAGCCAATATCACAGATGCTGCGGCAGATGCCTGGGAACTGCTGGAATATGTCTGTGACATCAATAAAAACTATTTTTATATGCATCCGGATGAGAACGTGACAGAGGAAACAGTTGAAAAGTATTTCAGCCTGGTCGAAAAGCGGGCGGCGCATGTGCCGGTTCAGCAGCTGACGGGATATGCATATTTTATGGGGCTGAAGCTGCTGGTGAATGAGCATGTGCTGATTCCCAGATTCGATACGGAAGTTCTGGTGGAGCAGGTGCTGAAGCGGATCAAAGGCGGAGAGCGGATTCTGGATATGTGTACCGGATCCGGGTGCATTTTGCTCAGTCTTTTGCATGAGAGGCCCGATGTGAGCGGCACCGGTGCGGATATATCGGCAGAAGCGCTGAAAATTGCACGTAAAAATGCAGAAAATCTGGGGATAAAGCCGGAATTTGTGCAGAGTGATTTATTTTCACATATTTCAGGAAAGTATGATATAATTGTTTCAAATCCGCCGTATATTGCTACGGAAGTGATCGGAGTACTGGATCCGGAGGTAAGAGATCATGAACCGCTGCTGGCGCTGGACGGAATGGAGGACGGACTGCATTTTTACCGGCGTATTGTGGCAGACGCGGACAGGTATCTGAATGACGGCGGCTGTCTTTGTTTTGAGATCGGATTTGATCAGGGTGAGGCGGTCAGCGAACTGATGCGGCAGGCCGGATACAGAGATATAAAAGTAATACGGGATTTGAGCGGTTTGGACCGCGTAGTTATAGGAGGAAAACAAAACCATGTTTGACAAACTGGAAGATATTCTGATCCGCTTGGAAGAGATTTTAAGCGAATTGAGCGAGCCGAATGTGGCAAATGATACAAACCGGTTTCAGAAACTGATGAAGGAGCAGAGTGACCTGCAGCCGATCGCGGATGCTTACCGGGAATATAAAGACTGCCAGCAGACCGTGGAGGAAAGTCTGGCCATGCTGGAAGAAGAAAAAGACGAAGAGATGCGTCAGATGTTAAAAGAAGAACTGAATGACGCGAAAAAACGTATTGAGGAACTGGAAAGAGAACTGAAGATCCTGCTTTTGCCGAAGGATCCCAATGACAGCAAAAACGTTATTGTGGAAATCCGTGCAGGTGCCGGCGGCGATGAGGCGGCTCTGTTTGCAGCTGAGATTTATCGTATGTATTGTAAATATGCAGAATCTCAGAGATGGAAAACAGAGATGATGAGTCTGAATGAGAACGGAATCGGCGGATTCAAGGAAGTTACCTTTATGATCAATGGTGTCGGTGCGTACTCACGTCTGAAATATGAAAGCGGTGTACATCGTGTACAGCGTGTGCCGGAAACTGAGAGCGGCGGACGTATTCATACATCAACAATTACGGTGGCCATCATGCCGGAGGCAGAAGAGATTGATTTCCAGCTGGATATGAACGACTGTAAGTTTGACGTGTTCCGTGCATCCGGTAACGGCGGACAGTGTGTCAACACCACAGACTCAGCAGTTCGACTGACTCATATTCCGACCGGAATCGTTATTTCCTGTCAGGATGAGAAGTCCCAGCTGAAAAACAAAGATAAAGCGCTGAAAGTGCTTCGTTCCCGTTTGTATGAGATGGAACTGGCAAAGCAGCATGACGCAGAGGCAGAAGCCAGAAGGAGTCAGATCGGAACCGGTGACCGTTCTGAAAAAATCAGAACATACAATTTCCCTCAGGGAAGAGTGACAGATCACAGAATAAAACTTACGCTGCATCGTCTGGATGCAATTATGGATGGAGATCTGAACGAAGTGATCGACAGTCTCATTGCAGCAGATCAGGCTGCGAAACTGAGCAATCTGCAGGAAGATTAGTAGTTATCAACATAGAGAAATGAGTTACAGGGAGGATAATATGAAAAAAACAGCATTGGTTATTCTGGCTGCAGGAATTGGAAGCCGTTTTGGCGGCGGCATTAAGCAGTTGGAGCCGGTAGGACCAAATGGAGAGATCATCATGGATTATTCCATCCATGATGCACTGGAAGCAGGCTTCAATAAAGTCGTTTTTATTATCAGAAAGGATTTGGAAAAAGATTTCAAAGAAGTGATTGGAAATCGCATTGAGAAAATCACGGAAGTGGAATATGCATACCAGGAATTGAATGATCTGCCGGAAGGATTTTCTGTGCCGGACGGAAGAACAAAACCGTGGGGGACCGGTCAGGCGCTGCTGAGCTGCAGAGGTATTGTAAAAGAACCTTTTGTAGTTATCAATGCGGATGATTATTATGGAAAAGAAGGCTTTGTCAAGATTCACGATTATCTGGTGGCAGAACACGAAAATACAGATGACAAGATGGATATCTGTATGGCCGGTTTTGTTCTTGGAAATACCTTAAGTGACAACGGCGGTGTAACAAGAGGTGTCTGTGTTACCGACGAGAATGGACATCTGATTGGAATTGATGAAACCAAAAATATTGTAAAAACAGCGAATGGACCGGCTGCTGACAACGATGGTGTTTTAAAAGCTCTGGATATCAATTCTCTGGTATCTATGAATATGTGGGGGCTGACACCGGAGTTTATCGAAGTGCTGCACGAAGGTTTCCCGGTATTTTTGGAGAATGTAGAGCCGGGTGATCTGAAAGCAGAATATCTGCTTCCGACGATCGTGGATGATCTGATTCAGAACAAACAGGCAAAAGTAACGGTTCTTCGCAGCGAAGACAACTGGTTTGGCGTAACTTACAAAGAAGATAAGGCAACAGTTATGGAAGCATTCCGGAAACTGATTGCAGACGGCGTATATAATGAAAAATTATTTTCATAAATAAAAAAGGGGACTGGAATAATGGGAAAATATTTTGGAACAGATGGTTTTCGAGGCGAAGCAAATGTAAATCTTACTGTGGAACATGCGTTTAAGGTTGGCCGCTTTCTGGGATGGTATTTCGGAAGGGAACACAAAGCGCGTATCGTAATCGGAAAAGATACCAGAAGAAGCAGCTACATGTTTGAGGATGCGCTTTCCGCAGGTCTGACTGCGTCAGGGGCAGATGCATATCTTCTTCATGTTACGACAACACCGAGTGTATCCTATGTGGTTCGTACTGAGAATTTTGACTGCGGTATTATGATTTCTGCAAGTCATAACCCGTTCTATGACAATGGAATTAAGATCATCAATGGCTGTGGTCACAAGATGGAAGCGGATGTGGAAGCTCAGATTGAAGAATATATTGACAATGAAAATCCGAAGATTCCATATGCAACAGGAGCTGAAATCGGACGAACCGTGGATTTTGCAGCAGGCCGTAACCGTTACATAGGACATCTGATCTCCATCCCGACCCGTTCTTTCAAAAATATGAGAGTCGGACTGGACTGCTCAAACGGAAGTGCTTCTTCCGTTGCAAAAAGTGTATTTGACGCACTTGGTGCAAAAACTTATGTGATCAACAATGAACCGGATGGAACCAATATCAATACAAACTGCGGTTCTACCCACATTGAAGTGCTTCAGGCATTTGTAAAAGAAAAGGGACTGGATGTTGGTTTTGCATACGACGGAGATGCTGACCGCTGTATCGCAGTTGACGAGAAGGGAAATGTGGTTGACGGTGACCTGATTCTCTATGTATGCGGAAAATATCTGAAAGAGCAGGGAAAACTGGACAACAATACGATCGTTACCACCATCATGTCCAACCTGGGCCTGTACAAAGCCTGCGACAAAGCCGGCATTTCTTACGAAAAAACAGCTGTAGGTGATAAATATGTTTATGAAAACATGATGGCAAACGGTCACTGTATCGGCGGTGAACAGTCCGGTCACATTATTTTCAGCAAATATGCAACAACCGGAGATGGTATCCTGACCTCCCTGATGATTATGGGTGTGATTCTGGATAAAAAGCAGACCCTGAGTGCACTTTGCGCCCCGGTTACCATTTATCCGCAGCTGCTGAAAAATGTTCGTGTAGCGGACAAAAAAACGGCAAGAGAGAATCCGAAGGTGATCGAAGCGGTTCAGAAAGTTGCCGATGCCCTTGGCGATGACGGTAGAATTCTGGTGCGTGAGAGCGGTACAGAACCGGTAATCCGTGTTATGGTAGAAGCTGCCACCGATGAGCTGTGTGCGGAACATGTGGATGCTGTCATTGCAGTGATGGAGTCTGAGGGCCTGATCGTAAAATAAGAGGAAAATGTTGTGAAAAAATCTGGCATTGGCCTGATCCTGTTGTGTATGTTTCTTTTGACCGGCTGTGTAAGTAAGGAGGCAAAAGAAACATATGCCAACGGCGTGCAGGCTTTGGAAGAAAAAAACTATGAGACGGCAGCGGATGAATTTCAGAAGCTGGTGGACATGGGAGAAAAACTCCCGGAGGCTTATCGCGGTCTTGGAATAGCGGAATTAAATATGGCCAGATATGCAGAAGCGTCAATTGCTTTTTCCAAGGCACTGCTCAATATGGAGACAGACAATACGAAGTTTGAAAAGGACGTAAAAAGTTATCTGGCTCTGGCCAGAGCGCGCCGGGGTGAGTACACCGAGGCTGCTGAGGTTTATACGGAACTGCTCCGTCTAGAAGAAAGTCCGGAATACTATTATCTGCGGGGCAAATGCTATCTTGCCATGGAAGATATGGAGAAAGCAAAATGTGATTTTGATATGGCTGCGGCAAACAGTACGGACTGTAAACTTTTTATCGGTATTTATCAGGCATATAATAATCTTCAGATGAATGCAGATGGGTCTGCTTATCTGGAACAGGCTCTGGAGCTGGTGGCGGAAGACGAATATTACAACCGGGGACTGATCCACTATTACCTTCAGGATTATACGAAGGCAAAAGAGTCTCTGATTCAGGCTATAAAAACCACCAATGAGACAGACGCCATGCTGCTGCTTGGAAAAGTATATTTGTCCATGGGAGATGTGGCAAATGCCCGTGCCATGTATCAGGAACATGTGGGCGAGGAAGATTTTGCCGCAGAGGCGTACAATGGTCTGGCTCTCTGTGATATGGCGGAAGGTAATTATGACACTGCACTGATCCATATTCAGGAAGGTCTGAACTATGAGGATCAGGATGTGCAGCAGAGTCTTCTGTTTAATGAAATCTGCGCTTACGAATATTTGAATGACTGGGATAATGCAAGAGCAAAAGCGGCAGAATATATAACGAAATATCCTACGGATGAAGTCGGAGCAAAGGAAAACGAATTTCTTACTCATTAGGAGATAATATGCAGTTATATGAGTTTAACGAAATAAAGGAGCGGGTCATTCTGGTCGGAGTCCAGACTCAGGAAGGGGATGACACCGCTTCTTCTTTGGACGAACTGGAAGAACTGGCCGGCACCGCAGGCGCGGAGACCGTGGCAAAAGTGATCCAGAACCGGGAAGCGATACATCCCGGCACTTACATTGGAAAAGGAAAAATAGATGAGATCCGCCAGCTGATCCTCTCGCTTGATGCGACCGGTGTGATCTGTGATGATGAATTGTCGCCGGCACAGTATAACAATCTGGAACAGGCGCTGGACTGCAAAATCATGGACAGAACCCTTCTGATCCTTGATATTTTTGCGGCCAGAGCAACCAGCAGTGAAGGTAAGATTCAGGTGGAACTGGCTCAGCTGCGCTACCGGGCAGCCCGTCTGGTGGGACTTCGCAATTCCCTGTCCAGACTGGGCGGCGGCATTGGTACCCGCGGTCCCGGGGAGAAAAAGCTGGAAATGGACCGCCGTCTGATCAAGACCAGGATTTCTCAGCTGAAAGCGGAACTGGCAGATGTGAAGAAACACAGGGAACTGATTCGCGGACAGCGCAAAAACGGCAGATTAAAAGTGGCTGCGATTGTGGGCTATACAAATGCCGGAAAGTCCACCCTGCTCAATCAGTTGACTGGAGCAGGTGTGCTGGAGGAAGATAAGCTGTTTGCCACCCTGGATCCCACAACCAGAGTTCTGGATCTGCCCGGGCAGCAGCAGGTGCTCCTGACAGATACGGTTGGTTTTATTCGAAAGCTGCCCCATCATCTGATCGAAGCATTTCGCAGTACCCTGGAGGAGGCAAAATATGCCGATATCCTGATTCATGTGGTAGATGCGTCCAATCCGCATATGGATGAGCAGATGTATGTGGTTTACGAGACACTGCGTGAACTGGGTGTGGAGCAAAAGAAAGTGATCACACTTTTTAATAAACAGGACAAAGTGCCTGAGACGGAGACTTTTCGGGATTTCAAGGCGGATTATGTTTTAAAAATATCAGCCCGTACCGGTCTGGGGCTGGAAGAATTGAAACAGACGCTGGAAGAGATCATTCTGGATAACCAGGTCTATATCGAAAGGCTGTATCCTTATGACCAGGCAGGACGTATTGCGGTAATCCGTCAGTACGGCCAGGTAATAAAAGAAGAATATACGGATCAGGGAATTGCTGTTTCAGCATATATCCCAATGGAATATTATCCTAAGGTGACATAAAAGCACTATATATTGTTGATTTTTCACAAAAGACACAATATATGGTGTTTTTGTGTTGACTGGCTCTGGGCATGATGTTAAAATGGGTGATGCACCTAGGAAAAAGAAAAGGAGATAAGATATGTTTCAGGTATTAAAAAGAGATGGAGCCGTAGTCGACTTCCAGATGAGCAAAATTACAGATGCGATCGGCAAAGCGTTCAAAGCGACTCAGAAACAGTTCAGTCCGGATATGCTGGATGTGCTTGCCCTTCGTGTGACATCTGATTTCCAGAATAAAATAAAAGATAATGAAATCGCAGTGGAGGACATTCAGGACAGTGTGGAAAACGTTCTGATCCAGACCGGATACGGTGATGTGGCAAAGGCATACATTCTGTATCGCAAGCAGCGTGAAAAAATCCGCAATATGAACGCTACCATGATCGATTACAAAGATACGGTCAATAAATATGTGAAAGTAGAAGACTGGCGTGTAAAAGAAAACTCTACGGTTACTTATTCTGTGGGCGGTCTGATTTTGAGCAATTCCGGTGCGGTGACTGCAAATTACTGGCTGTCCGAGATTTACGATGGAGAGATTGCAGACGCACATAGAAATGCAGACATTCACATTCATGATCTGTCCATGCTGACCGGATATTGTGCAGGCTGGTCCCTGAAACAGCTGATTGTGGAAGGATTAGGGGGAATTTCAGGAAAAATCACTTCTGCTCCGGCAAAACATTTAAGTGTTCTCTGTAACCAGATGGTGAACTTCCTCGGTATCATGCAGAATGAATGGGCCGGCGCACAGGCATTTTCCTCTTTTGACACATACCTTGCTCCGTTTGTAAAGGCAGACAATCTGTCCTATAAAGATGTAAAAAAATGTATTGAATCTTTTGTATACGGCGTAAATACACCAAGCCGCTGGGGAACGCAGGCTCCCTTTTCCAATATTACGCTTGACTGGACCGTTCCCAATGACCTGGCAGAGCTGCCGGCCATCGTAGGCGGAAAAGAGATGGACTTTAAATACAAGGACTGTAAGAAAGAGATGGATATGGTAAATCGTGCTTTCATCGAAACCATGATCGAAGGAGATGCAAACGGCCGCGGATTCCAGTATCCGATTCCGACATATTCCATTACTTCCGATTTTGACTGGTCTGACACACTGAACAACCGACTGCTGTTTGAGATGACTGCAAAATATGGAACACCCTACTTTTCAAACTACATTAACAGCGATATGGAACCAAGTGATGTCCGCAGCATGTGCTGCCGTCTGCGTCTGGATCTGCGTGAACTGAGAAAGAAATCCGGCGGTTACTTTGGTTCCGGCGAGAGCACCGGTTCCATCGGTGTTGTTACCATTAATATGCCGCGTATTGCATATCAGGCGGAAGATGAAGCAGATTTTTACAGAAGACTGGATCATATGATGGATATTTCAGCACGTTCGCTCCATGTAAAACGTACTGTCATCACAAAACTGCTGGATACTGGTCTGTATCCGTATACAAAACGCTATCTTGGCAGCTTTACCAACCATTTTTCAACCATTGGTCTGGTTGGTATGAACGAAGCCGGTCTGAATGCAAAATGGCTGGGCGGTGATATGACCGATCCGAAAACACAGAAGTTTACAAAAGATGTATTAAATCATATGCGGAACCGTATGGTGGAATATCAGGAGCAGTACGGTGATCTGTACAACCTGGAGGCAACTCCGGCAGAGTCCACTGCATACCGTCTTGCAAAACACGACCGTGATCAGTGGCCGGATATCAAGACCGCAGGAAATCACGGAGATACCCCATATTATACCAACAGTTCTCATTTGCCGGTTGATTATACCGCGGATATTTTTGAAGCGCTGGATATTCAGGATGAACTTCAGACACTGTATACTTCCGGTACCGTATTCCATGCGTTCCTTGGGGAAAAACTGCCTGACTGGAAGGCAGCGGCATCTCTGGTGCGCAAGATCGCGGAGAACTACAAACTGCCGTATTATACGCTGTCACCGACCTATTCCGTCTGCAAAGACCACGGATATATCGCAGGTGAACATTTTACCTGTCCGACCTGCCACAAACCGGCTGAAGTGTACAGCCGTATCACCGGTTACTACCGTCCGGTTCAGAACTGGAACGATGGAAAGACCCAGGAATATAAGAACCGTACCGTATATGATATGGAACATTCCAAATTTAAAGGTTCCAAAGCGGTTGTGACGATCACGGAAGATGAGGTAAAGGTGGAGCCGGTTCATGGCGTGAAATATCTGTTCACCACAAGTACCTGTCCAAACTGCAAAATTGCAAAAGAAATGCTGAAAGATCAGGAATATGAAGTGATTGATGCGGAACAGAATCCGGAACTGGTAAAAAAATATGGAATTCGCCAGGCTCCGACTCTGATCATTGATGATGGTGAGCATATGGAGAAATATGTAAACGCGTCCAATATTCAGAAATATGTGGATCAGCAGAAATAAAAACTGTAAATTATCAAATGGCGGGCCTTCGAGTCCGCCATTTCTTTCGTGCAAAAGAGCGAAAGCGGAAAGTTTTCCGACAAATTCCGGGACTTCCATTTGCTCTTGTAATTTATAAACTCATAATATATAATTTGAATGTAACTGTTCCGAAGGTACAAATACATAGGTGTAAAGTATATTCTGGCATTTTGTGGATGGTACCTTCTGAATAATTGCATTTGAATATACTATGTTTTGGGAAAGGTATAAGTATGTCAGAAAATAACTGGTCGAAATGGGGAGAAGACATTAAGCAGACAGTGCAGAATTCAATTGATTCCAAGGATTTTTCGAATCTGAATGAAAATGTAGGACGCATTGTTGATTCTGCCATAAAAAATGTGAATGACAGTCTGAAATCTGCAAATGAAACTGTGAATAAGAATTTCCAGCAGATGAAGCAATCTGGAAGCAATGACTGGAGATACACGAATACGACGGTTCGGCAAAATATGCAGAATAGGCGTTCACAGTATCCTGCAGCGAAAAGAGAAAAGCCGATGATTCCGAAATTATTCAAGGAAACGGGTGCTGTGACCGGATTGGGTGTTGTGCTGACCTGTGCTGGTTTTTTTGGAGCGGCTGCCACTCTTGGTGTATTGGCCCTGACCTTTGTAGTTATGCTGGTAAGCGGCGGTGTGCACAGAGTAGGCGGTATTGTTTCCCTGATCATGTTGGCAATGCTGTTTGGCGGAAGTGTATATGCAGCAGCAAAAGGCATGGGAATGATTGGACGGGTCAACCGTTTTCATCGCTATGTGAAAGAACTTGGCAATAAAATGTACTGCTCTATTCAGGAACTGGCCAAACGAACCGGAAAATCAATCAGTTATGTACAAAAAGACCTGAGATATATGATTCAGAAGGGCTTTTTCCGACAGGGCCATCTGGACGAGCAGGAGACCTGTCTGATGATCAGTGATGAAGCGTATTATCAATATCAGGAAGCAAGGAAACAGTATCTGCTCCGGGAACAGGAAGAGCAGAAAAAAGTACGTGAAAATGAGGCATTGCCGGAAAATGTCCGTCAGGTCATTGCGGATGGAGAGGCCTTTGTCAGAAAGATTCACGCCAGCAACGATGCGATCCCGGGTGAAGAAATCTCCAGAAAAATAGCCCGTATGGAGGATATTGTTCAGAAGATTTTTCAGCGGATCAAAGAAAAGCCGGGATTGGTAAATGATGTAAAAAAACTGATGGGTTATTATCTGCCCACAACGGTGAAACTGCTGGATGCCTATGAGGAACTGGATGCACAGCCTATACAGGGCCCCAATATTGTAAGCTCCAAGCTGGAGATTGAAAAGACCATGGACACGCTGAATATGGCGTTTGAAAAGATTCTGGATGATTTTTATCAGGATACGGCATGGGATATTTCTTCCGATATATCCGTTCTGAATACGGTGCTGGCCCAGGAAGGGCTGAAAGATTCCAATTTTAAAATGCAGTAATACAATTTCAGCTTTCAAAGAAAGAACCCATGAGATATAAGACGTAAGACGCCGGCTATGCAGGCGTTCAATAAATAGCGTAAAGTGAAAAAGGAGATAAACAAATGAGCAGCGAGTACAAAGATATGACAGTCACTCCGGTACCCACACTGACGTTGGATCCGTTTGCTGTGGAGGAACCGAAACAGACACCGGCTGAGACCGTAAAGGAAAATCCGATCATTGCAGAGTCACAGCTCTCCCCGGAAGAACAGAAAATGGTAGATGAATTTGCAAAACAGATTGATCTGACCAATTCCAATGCAATTCTCCAGTATGGTGCAGGTGCACAGAAAAAACTGGCAGATTTTTCAGAAAGCGCATTGAACAGCGTGAGAAATCAGGAATTGGGTGAAGTGGGAGATATGCTTGCCCAGGTTGTGACAGAACTGAAAAGCTTTGATGCAGAGGAAGAAGAAAAAGGATTTTTCGGAATTTTCAAAAAAGCATCCAACAAAATTACAGCCATGAAGGCGAAATATGACAAAGCGGAAGCAAATGTGGACAAGATTGTGGGCGTACTGGAAGGTCACCAGATCCAGCTGATGAAAGATACGGCTATGCTGGATAAAATGTACGAGACAAACCTGGCTTATTTCAAAGAACTGACCATGTACATCCAGGCTGGAAAACAGAAACTGAATCAGGTTCGCAATGTGGATCTGCCGGCACTGAAAGCAAAGGCACAGGCAAGCGGACTTCCGGAAGATGCACAGGCTGCAAAAGATCTGGACAGTATGTGCAACCGTTTTGAGAAAAAACTGCATGATCTGGAACTGACCAGACAGATTTCACTGCAGACTGCACCGCAGATCCGCCTGGTACAGAACAATGATACGATCATGGCGGAAAAGATTCAGACCACGATCGTGAATACGATTCCGCTGTGGAAGAGTCAGATGGTAATTGCACTGGGCGTTGCACATTCTACCGAGGCAGCCAAAGCCCATCGTGAGGTTACGGATATGACCAACGCGCTGCTTAAGAAAAATGCGGAGGCCCTTCATACCGCCAGTGTGGAGACAGCAAGAGAAGCGGAACGTGGTATCGTTGATATGGAAACGCTGAAGGCAACCAACGAACATCTGATCAAAACCTTTGATGAGGTGCTCCTGATTCAGCAGGAAGGCCATGAAAAACGTATGGCTGCGGAAGCAGAGCTTCAGAGCATGGAAAATGAATTGAAGAAAAAACTTCTGGAGATCAGAGGATAAGATTTTATGGGAGCTTATTTATGTGTTCGAAAATGGACAGTATGGATAAGCTCCTTTTCTGTTTGGAAAGAAATGGAATCTCTGAAACAGGAAGGAATGGGGGCATAAAAGTCCAATCATAAAAACACCAATCATAAAAATAAATTGACAATATGCAAAATACATGTTACGATACAGAACACAAACGGTAGTTCCATATCAAAAGGCTATCGAAAAAATATTCTATTTTTGCCGCGCGGCAGAATCTTTCCTCATATTCTGAGGAGTTATCCATTTGAATGAGTAAGAATTGAAAGTAGAAAAAGTATCTATAAATGACTTTGATGTCTGTTTGAAACCAATTGTTTGCAATGTGTTGATTTGCTATAATGAATATATGGTTTGTGCTGCGGCTCGTGTGTTTATAAGTGGAAGCCAGAGTAATACGACAAAGTGGTGTCAAAAAAATCAATGTGATTCATGTGTAGTAATGGGAAAGGAATTAATGGAGGTGTGAGAGCGTTATGACTATGACAATAGAAGAAATGCGCCAGCGCAAAAAGGAGCAAGGTTATTCTTATGAAGATTTGGCAGGCTTTACAGGATTTCCTGCAGAAACAATACGGAAGATACTGGAAGGTGAGGATCTGGAAGCGGATTATTCTGTACGGAAGATACTGGAAGGTGAGGATCTGGAAGCAGATTATTCCGTATTGATGGAACTGGAAGAAATTTTTGCAGGTAAACCTGCCGCCGTGATCAGAGAGGCACAGGCACCATATCTGTTGGAAAAAA
>JAXJSH010000030.1:0-22908 GCA_036310185.1 Lachnospiraceae bacterium
GATATGCTGGATAAACTGGATGCTGAGAAATAATCGGAATCTGATCCGGAATATTACGCTTTTTGCAGTGCCTGTGTATGACTTATAAGAAAATCTTTAAAAAATTATGACTTGTCTTTTGCTGGTGATAGGAAAAGGCAGGTGAGATAGAAAGCCCCCTTCTTTGTTCAGAATAATATCTCTGACAAAGGAGGGGGCTTTTGTAATGGAGAATCAAAAAAGGCCCTGATTTTTACAAACGGTCTGCATGTGAGCTTAAATTGATGTAAGATGCTACGGAGCAGTCAAATCCTTTGATATGGTCATAGAGCCATTCGATCACATTTTTGTTCACAGCTTTTACAAAGGCATCGGTTGGTCCTTCTTCTTCTATCAGCATTTCATGCAGTTCTGCTACGGACTTGCGGAATTCATCGTGTTTTGCCTTGTGGGTCCCAAGGCCGGGATAACCTGTTTCTTCCTGAAGTGCTTCTTCCGCTGAAAAATGAAATTCGGTATAGTCTGACAGGTAATCCAGCATTTTGACGGCTTCCAGTTTTCCGCTTTTTTCTTTACAGCACGCTACCAGCTTGTTGATCCTGGAAATCAGTTCTTTGTGCTGTTCATCGATTTCGTTGTTTCCGGTGATAAGGCTTATATCGAATTCTGCGTACATAGTCGTTCCTCCCTGATTAGTTTATGATTTGAAAAGTTTTAAGATATTGGTTTGTATTGGTTTTTTGAGTTTGTTTCTTTACTTTTATTATACAGAAATGAGCAGAAAAAACAGTGACATATATCACAAACTCATTTTTTTATAAAGAAAATGGGAAAAGGGGTCAAAATACCTTTTGACTCCAACATCATAATATTATATGTTAAAAATATGGGAATAAGAGCCATATTTTGGACACAGAGTCTGGATGAAGAATAGAAACGGATGGAGGAATTTATGAGTATTTGTTTTGATCAGGAACGAAGACTATTTAAGCTGGATACACAGAACACGTCGTACCTAATCGGGCTGACGGCGGAAGGGTATGTGGGGCATGTATATTATGGAAAGCGGCTTCAGGGGTTTGGCGGAGGCTATCTTTTGCGTACGGAAGAACATCCGTATACGCCTTCGTTAAATAAAAGAGAGAAATCTTCTTTTCTTGACTATTTTCCCATGGAATATTCTGCCGGCGGGACAGGAGATTACAGGGAGAGCTGCCTTGAGGTGAAAAATGAACAGGGGTGCATGGGGGCAGAGTTTCTTTACCGCGGGCACAGCATTCGGCAGGGAAAACCGGCACTGGAGGGACTGCCGGCTTCTTTTGGAAAGGAAGATGAGGTGGATTCGCTTTGCATCACGTGTGTGGATGAAGTGCTGGGAATGCAGGTGGAACTGATGTATTCCGTGTTTGAAAAAGAGGATATTATTACAAGGAGTGTAAAGATCAAAAACAGGGGCGATCAGATCCTGCGTCTGGAAAAAGTATACACAGCATGTCTGGATATGGATAATCGTGATTTTGAGATGATGTCTCTGCATGGTGCGTGGGGAAGAGAACGCCATATTCAGAGAGGAAAAGTCCGTTATGGAAAGCAGATGGTTTCTTCCAGATGTGGAAAATCCAGCCATCAGGAACATCCGTTTCTGGCGCTTGTGACACCGGAAACGACCCAGGAATGTGGGGAAGTGTATGCGATGCATTTTGTTTATTCCGGCAATTTTGTGGCGCAGGCAGAATTGACCCAGTACGACCAGGTGCGTATGGTCATGGGAATTCACGAGAGCATGTTTTCCTGGAAACTGACGCCGGGCGATTCTTTTCAGGCACCGGAGGCGGTGATGACTTATTCGGCGGAAGGTCTTGGAAAAATGACCCGCTCTTTTCATGATTTTTACCGGGAACATATGATTCGAAGTCCATACAGATACAAAAAAAGACCGGTTCTGATCAACAACTGGGAGGCGACCTATTTTGATTTTGATGGAGAAAAACTGATTGATATTGCAGGAGAGGCCGCGAAAAACGGAATCGAGCTGCTGGTTATGGATGATGGCTGGTTCGGAAAACGAAACAGTGATGACAATTCTCTTGGTGACTGGATGGTAAATGAGAAAAAACTGAAGATGACACTTCCGGAACTGGTCAGACGGGTCAATGAGACCGGTATGGAGTTCGGTATCTGGCTGGAGCCGGAGATGATCTCGCCGGATTCGGAACTGTATCAAGATCATCCGGACTGGGCCATTCAGATCAGAGGCAGAGAGGCGACCCAGATTCGTGCACAGTATGTTCTGGATCTGTCCAGAGCGGAAGTACGGGATTATGTTTATTCCTGTGTGGAAAAAATCCTTCGCAGTGCGCCGATCGCTTATGTAAAATGGGATATGAACAGACAGCTTTCTGACCTGGGCAGCTTTTGTTTAAAGGCGGATGAACAGCAGGAACTGTCCCATCGGTATATGCTGGGTGTTTATGAACTGCAGGAACGGCTGGTGACGGAATTCCCGGATCTTTTGCTGGAAAACTGTTCGGGCGGCGGTGCAAGATTTGATCCGGGTATGCTTTATTACAGTCCCCAGATATGGTGTTCGGATGACACAGATGCCATTGAACGGCTGCGGATTCAGGAAGGGACAGCGCTTCTTTATCCCTTGTCAACGATAAGTGCCCATGTCAGTGATTGCCCGAATCATGCGCTGGGCCGTTCCACACCTTTTGAAACAAGAGGCCATGTGGCAATGTGCGGTACTTTTGGCTATGAACTTGATATTACGAAAATTTCAGAAGATGACAGGAACCAGATTCGAAGTCAGGTGGAGACATATCACAGATATCAGAATCTGATTCAGACCGGAGATTATTATCGTGTGCTGTCCTGGTCGGATGAGAAACCGGTGGATTGCTGGGAAGTGGTGTCGAAGGATAAAAAAGAAGTTCTGGTAACCTATGTTCAGGTATTGGGAACGGTGAATCCGCACAGCAAAATGGTGCGGCTCAAGGGATTGGATCCGGAGACGGTATATTGTCTGGAAGGGAGTAAAAAAAGCTTTTCCGGGGAAGAACTGATGTGCTGTGGACTCCAGGTACCCCATATACATGGGGATTTTCAGAGCCGGATGTATCATTTTGTGTGCCGGAAGGACGGCTGACAGGTCTAAATGAAAAACAGTCATGCATGCATCCATGCATGACTGTTTTTCATTATGGCAGAAGAGAGAGTATTTCTTCTTTTGATACCACACCGCGTGATTTGTTTACGGCGGCTCCGTTTTCAAAAACGACCAGAGAAGGAATACTCATGATCCGGAATGATCTTGCCAGATCCAGTTCTTCATCAATGTTGATCTTTCCTACTTTGATATCAGAGCGCTCGGATGCAATCTCGTCAATGACCGGAGAGAGCATCTGGCAGGGACCGCACCAGTCTGCCCAGAAATCAATCAGTACGGGCTGAGCGCTTTCTATTACTTCTTTTTGAAAATTTTCTTTTGTTATCTTTAATACGGACATATGGTTTCCTCCTGTTCCTGTGATTTTATCGGTAAACGGCAGTGTAATTCGCTTGCATGTCAGGGTATTTTGCAGAAGATGTTTTTGGGGTCTGCATTTTTTGTATACCTTATTTTACCCGTTTTTATTTTCTTTATGTTATCTTCATTATAACTTTTCAAGAAGAATAAAAATGTGATAAATGTCACAGAAATAGAAAAAAGCTATTCTTCCTCATCTTCCTCCACTGCAATAGCGGCAGATGCGGCGGAAACTGCAGTGACAACTGCTACGATAACGACCAGCAGTACAACAAATCCGATTAATGCAAAGATCATTTTTATCATCTCCTTCTGTGGTTATTTCTGCGGTGCGGTGCCGCCTTTATAAGGTGCGATCAGATCGCGGTATTCTTTCGGTGTTTTTCCGATGTATTTTTTAAAGGTTTTTGTAAAATAGTTCACGTCCGGGATGCCGCAGTACTGGGCAATGGACTGAATCTGCATGTTTGTGGTGTTCAGCAGGAAAATCGCATGATCCACACGCTTTTTGTTTACGTAATCGGTTAAGGTCACGCCGGTTTCTTTCTTGAACAGGGTAGAGAGATAACTGGAGTTGACATTAAGCAGTTCTGCCTGAGCGTGAAGGCTCAAATCGGCGGTCAGATCGGAATCGATTCTGGTGAGCACTTTTCGCACCAGAAGGGAATAGCCCTTCATGGAATGATTTTTTACCAGGAGACAGTATTTGTGTACCATTTCTTTGTCGATTACGGAGACTGCACTGATGGAAACCGCACTTTCTATTTTCTTTGCAAAGCGGGAAGAAAGCGTGTCAATATGCAGCGGATGTACAGCACCGGATTCTGCTGCTTTGCGAAGCAGTGTATTCAGGATAATGGAGTAATTTTTTTTGTTTCGAAGGGAATCACTGGTTCGTCTTTCTATCTGCATCGCCTGGAAATGACCCAGCTGCATCTCCGCTTTGTGGGTCTGCCCCTGGGATACGGCCTGCATGAGTTTTCGCTCCAGATCATAGCGTTCTTCCAGCAGTTTCATACTGAGCAGCGCCTCCTGAGGGTCTTCGTCGCTGACATTCTGAAGAAACTCAAGTTCACTTGTGAGAAAACTGCGTGCGTCCTGCAGGTGGAAATTGTTCATGCTGCCCCACATATATTCGCCCAGGACAAACAGAATATTCAGCAGGGGGCTTTCATCCTCAATGAGAGGAATATTTTCATAAAATTTCTGCAGCTGTGCCACTTTTGACGGTGACAGGGAAATGCTGTTGGATAGAGACAGAATTTCTTTCTGGGTTACTTCAACAGTATGATATGGTCCGATACAGGCGAATTGGGGCCCTTCTGTTTCTGGAAGCATAAAAAACAGATATACACAGAAAAAGGCATCTTCAATGCGGTAAATGGTGTTTTCTTTTACCATCTCCGGCATATTCTGCAGCAGTCTGTTGTAATCAGTCTGCGAATTGATCATTTTGCGAAGACCTTTATCCGGGAAGAAGTCATCTGTAAGAGGATATGTGTATTTCCGAAGCGTAAGATAGTAACTTTGCAGCAGTTTTTCGGCAAAGACAAGTTCTGCGTTGTAGTTCATATAAAATCTCCTTTTTGTGTTTTGCCTGAAGGCTGTTGGAGTTATTCGTACTATTATTTTCTATTATCGTACAATTTTTGCATAATTACAACCGAAAATAAAAAAAATGCGATAAAAATAAAAATATTCCTCACGACTTTTTGTGTAAAATGCTATACTTCCCATACATGTAAGGCTTTTGAAGTTAAGGGAGGTATTGCTATGTTGGATTATTCTATGTTATATCCGGTTACGACTGTATCAAGACGGGTGGTTTCCATGGACGGCATGTGGAAATTTATTCTGGATGAAAAATCAGAAGGGGAAGAAAAAGGCTATGTGGACGGCATTCCGGGCAGTGACATGATTCCGGTTCCGGCAAGTTTCCAGGATTTTTACACCGAAAAAGACATCCGCGAATATGCAGGTGATATGTGGTATGAAAAAGACATGTTTGTTCCGGGAGAATGGGAAGGGAAAGATGTGTTTGTACGTTTTGCAGCAGCTACACACCGTGCAGAAGTGTTCGTAAATGGTGTGAAAGTGGCAGCCCATGAAGGCGGTTTTCTTCCGTTCTGTGCCAATGTGACAGAGTTTGTCCGTTATAATGCATACAATAAAGTGGTGGTAAAAGTGAACAACGAATTGACCGTTACCAATATTCCGTGCGGCCAGACCGTCACTCTTTCCAATGGAAAGAAGATGGCAAAACCATACTTTGACTTCTACAATTATTCCGGTCTGCAGCGTTCCGTACATCTGATCGCAGTTCCAAAGGAGTCTGTATTTGACATTGATCTGACTTACGAACTGTGCGGCGGGGATGCAAAGGTTCACTATAAAGTAAAAACGACCGGTGAACATCCGGTTCAGGTGGCTTTGTATGATGCAGAGGGAAAAGAAGCTGCTTCCGGTCAGGGAAAGGAAGGCACACTGGAAGTAAAAGATGCCCATCTCTGGCAGGTGCGCGCGGCATATCTGTATAAACTGGTTGTACGCATTGTGGACGATGCGGAAGTGGTGGATGAGTATGAACAGGAAATTGGTATCCGTACGGTGGAAGTAAGAGGTACCAGTATTTTATTGAACGGCAAACCGGTTTATCTGAGAGGCTTCGGCAAACACGAGGACAGTGATGTGGTGGGACGCGGATTCAATATCGGTATTATGAAGCGTGATTTTGAACTGATGAAATGGATCGGAGCCAATTCCTTCCGTACTTCTCACTATCCGTACAGCGAAGAAATCTATCAGATGGCAGACCGGGAAGGTTTCCTGATCATCGATGAGGTTCCGGCGGTTGGTCTGTTTGAGAGTCTTATGAACTTTATGGAGGCAAGTACAGGAAAACAGACCGCGTTTTTCGAGAAAGAGACAACACCGATTCTTTTGAAAGCACACTTAAAAGCAGTGGAAGAGATGATTACACGCGATAAAAATCATCCGTCCGTTATCGCATGGAGTCTGCTGAATGAGCCGGAGACAACCAGTGATGCGGCTGTTCCGTACTTTAAAGAAGTATTTGATCATGCCCATGCCCTGGACCCGCAGAAGCGTCCGAGAACATACGCACTGGTCATGAATTCTGTTCCGGGCGTATGCAAGTGCTACCATTTCAGTGATATTGTAGCACTGAACCGTTACTATGGATGGTATGTAAAAGGCGGAAATGAAATCTGTGATGCGGAAATGATGTTCCGTCAGGAAATGGATGCGTGGAAAGCGCTGAACCTGAACAAACCGTTTATCTTCTCTGAATACGGTGCAGATACGTTAGGTTCTGAACATAAGCTTCCGTCTGTTATGTGGAGTCAGGAATATCAGAAAGAATATCTGGATATGACCCATGACGTGTTCGATTCTTATGATTTTGTAAAAGGTGAACAGATCTGGAATTTTGCTGATTTCCAGACAACCGAGGGAATCATGCGTGTAAACGGAAACAAAAAAGGTGTGTTTACAAGACAGAGACAGCCGAAGGATGTGGCTTATCTGCTGAAAGAGCGCTGGACAAAACTGCCGGTGGACTATAAAGGGTGATATAATCGTACAATTTTTTCCAAAAGAATAGATTGTGGCAAAAAATAATACCAAAACAGAAAGAAATTTTACTAATGGTTTTCTGATAAATTCGGTATAATTAAATTATTCTATAGAGGATTGGGAGGTTCAAAATGGAAAAGAAAAAAGCAGTAAAACCTTTGGGTATGAAGGACAAACTGGGCTACATGTTCGGTGATTTTGGCAATGACTTTACTTTCATTTTGTCCAGTATGATGATGATGAAATTCTACACGGATGTTATGAAAGTAAGTCCGGCGCTGGTAGGTACGCTTATGATGGTGGCACGTTTTGTAGATGCTTTCACAGATGTGACCATGGGCCAGATTGTAGACAGAATGAAACCTACAAAAGCTGGAAAATTCAAACCGTGGTTATTAAGAGTCTGTGGACCTGTAGCAGTTGCATCGCTCCTTATTTATGCGAGCTGGTTTGCAAATATGCCTATGATATTTAAAATTGTATATATGTTCTTTACATATATATTATGGGGCAGTGTATGCTATACAGCAATCAATATCCCGTATGGCTCCATGGCATCTGCAATTTCCGGTGATCCGAAAGATCGTGCATCACTTTCTACTTTCAGAACAATTGGTGCTACTTTGGCCGGTATCGTTATCGGTGTAGTTCTTCCGTTGATTGTATACGATAAAGTAACGGTTAATGGAGAGATCGTTCAGGTTCTGAATGGAACAAAAACATCAATTGCAGCTGGTGTTTGCTCGGTTGGTGCAGTTATATGTTATCTGCTTTGCTATAATATGTGTACTGAGCGTGTTAAAGTTGAACAGAAAACAGAAAAATTTGAAGTTGGCAAACTGGTCAAAGGTCTTATTACAAATAAATCTCTTATCGGTATTGTAGTTGCATCTATTTGTATGCTTCTGGTTCAGCTGACTTCTCAGACTATGACCGGTTATGTATATCCGGATTACTTTGGAAATGTGGCAGCCCAGTCCCTGGCTGGTGTTGCAGCTATGATTCCTACCTTTGGTATGGCAGCGATTATTGGAAAACTGCAGGCGAAGTTCGGAAGAAAAGAATTGGCGATCTTTGGTTCAATTTTTGGTGCTGTTATATTTGGTATTATGTTTATTCTTCAGACAACCAATGCTTATTTATTCGTTGGTCTTTATGTGGTAGCTTATATTGGTCTGGCTGTTTTCCAGTTAATTTGCTGGGCTATGATTACCGATGTTATCGATGATACGGAAGTTAAAACCGGTCAGAGATCGGATGGTGAAATCTATTCGGTATATTCCTTTGCAAGAAAAATGGGTCAGGCAGCTTCCTCAGGTGTAGCAGGTATGCTTCTTACTTTAATTGGTTATAAGACTGCAGTTGGTGATGAAATCGTTGTCCAGACGGCTGAAGTAAAACAGGGCATCTACAATCTGACCTGTCTGGTTCCGGCAGTTGGATTCATTCTTCTGGCGCTGGTACTTGCATTCCTGTATCCGCTGAACAAGAAACGTGTAGAAGAAAATGCAAAAATTCTTGCAGCTAAATCAGCAAAATAATTGAATAAAGCAAAGTAGTCCTCGGAGGGAAAAATGAGTGTAAATCTGGAAAATTTTGAAAAAAAGAAAGAGTACCTGATTTGTGTTGATTCCGACGGATGTGCCATGGATACAATGGATATTAAACATATACGGTGCTTCGGACCGTGTATGGTGGAAGAGTGGGGCCTTTCTGAATGGGAGGGCCCCATTCTGGCAAGATGGAACAATATTAATCTGTATACTATGACACGTGGGATCAACCGATTCAAAGGTCTTGCCATGGCCTTGAAAGAAATCAATGAAACATACACGGAAATTGAGGATATTGATGTGCTGGATGCCTGGGTAGAATCCAGTCCGGAGCTGTCCAATCCGGCACTTGAACGTGCCATTGCCCAAAATGATAATATTTGCCTGAAAAAAGCGCTGTCCTGGTCGGAAAAAGTAAATGAAAATATCAATGCACTTCCTTTTGAAGTAAAGAAACCCTTTGAGGGGGTTAAGGAGGCACTGGCCTATGCGCATGAAAGAGCGGACGTGGCAATCGTATCCTCCGCCAACCTTCAGGCGGTTGTGGAAGAGTGGGAACTGTACGGACTGCTGGATCATGTGGATATACTTCTGGCCCAGAATGTGGGCAGCAAAGCGTTCTGTATTCAGGAACTTTTGAAAAAAGGATACAAAAGAGAAAATGTGATGATGACCGGAGATGCGGTGGGTGACTTTGATGCAGCGAAGAAAAATGACGTGTTTTATTACCCGATCAGAGTGCGTCATGAAAAAGAATCCTGGATCGAATTTAAAGACAAAGCGGTCGACAATCTGGTAAACGGTAATTATGGCGGAGCATATCAGGAAGCACAGATAGAGATGTTTCTCGATAATTTGAAATAGCAGAAAGGAGTATTTCGTTATGGTTAATTTAAAAGCGAATCCCTATTTTTTGTCGGATGAAGATATTAAATGGGTAGAAGACACAATTGCAGGGATGACAGACGAAGAAAAGGTGGGTCAGTTATTTTTCCAGCTGACACAGTCTCAGGAAGAGGATTATATCAAAGATCTTCTTGGAAAATATCATCTGGGCGGCTGTCGCTACAATCCGAACAGACCGGATGCACTTCAGGAGCAGAACCGGAACATTCAGAAATACTCCAGAATTCCTGCATTTATTGCCTGCAATACAGAGGCTGGCGGTGACGGTGCATTTCCGGGCGGAACATTTATACAAAGAAATGCAGAAAGCAATCAGCCGTGATTCGGTAACGCTTGTAAAATATAAAGACAAAGATGTACTCCCGATTACGCCGGAGAGATATAAAAGGATCATGATCGTACATGTAAAAGCTGCTGACGGTCCAATGACTCCGCTTATGAAAATGATGGGATATACCGGTCCGGATCCGGCCGAGGCACTGAAGAACAAGCTCTGTGAAAAAGGATTTGATGCTTTTATCTATGAAAGCCCTCTTGACCGGATGAAAAAACAGGTGGAAGCCGGTGAGAAACCGAACATCAACCTGTATTTTGCAGGAAAGAATGCGATTGCAGACTTCATAAAAGATATGGATCTGGTTATTACGCTTTGTGATGTGTCCAGCGGAAGACCGGCATTTGGCATGTCCAAGGGCGGCGGTGAGATTCCGTGGTATGTATTTGAGATACCGGTAGTGGTGGTAGGATGCGGTCAGCCCACCATGCTGGCGGACATTCCCATGGCGCGAACCTATATCAACACATATGACTCAAAAGACAGCACGTTGGATGCTCTGGTTGAGAAACTGCTGGCAGGCGAAGAATCCTTTACCGCCATTGACCCGATTGACAGCTTCAGCGGTTTGTTTGACGCACGACTGTAAACGGATAAGAGAACGGGCATTTTCTGCAAAATCAGACAGGTTCATCATACTGAATAAAGTGCATATCCTGCCATTCCTTCGGGGACACACCGTATTCTTTCTTAAAAGCGCGGTAAAAGCTGGAGTAGTCTCCGAACCCGAAGGTCTGGTAGGCGTCTGTAATGCTGGAGCTGCTTAAAAGTGCCTCGTGACATCGTTCCAGACGCTTTTTGGTAATATACTGGTGAATGGAAAGGCCCAGATTGTCTTTGAATACGTGGGAAATATGGTATTTGCTCACAAAAAATACCTGTGCCAGCCGTTCCAGTGAAAGGTCTTCCTCCAGATGATCTTCAATAAAAGTACACAGATTCTGGTACAGGGAGTCTTCTGTTTTTCGGCTGAAATGCTGTTTTTCATACACCAGCCGGTTCAGATGCAGTACCAGATCATTGACCAGCAGATGAATCTGAGCATTTTTCCCAAAACGGTCGGAATGCATTTCTTCAATCAGGCGCATGGCTCTGCTTTGAATGCCGTTAAATGTAATCTGATCCCAGTGAAAGATATATTTTTTTCTGGTATGAACATAATCCATCAGGTAAATATAATCAGCGAACTGATTCATCAGATATTCCGCGTACGCTTTGCTGATCCAGAATACAAAGCGGCGGTACGGTGAATTGGTACTGTGAATGACAGGACAGTGCCTGATGCCAGGGGGGATCAGCATGATATCGCCGCAGCTGACCCGGTACAGGCCGCTGTCAATCTGAATGCTCACATCACCTTCCAGAAAAAAGTAAAATTCATAGTAATCGTGTTCGTGAAGCGGTACTTTTTTCAAAGTTGTATCGTTATAATAATATATTTCGAAATCCTGGGAAACCATATACTGACGGGTGGAAAACTGAGTTTGTAATTCTTTTTTCATGAGGACGGACCTCCCTTTTCTTGGGATTCTTTGCATTGATCATAGGTAACGATAACACAATACCGCAACTTTTGCAATGTGCACAACAAACATACCAATGGACTTTTTTTGGAAAAAATTTATAATAAAAGTATAATAAACATGGCAGAACTAAGAAAAAGAGATTAGATAACAGAAAGGAGAAACAGGTAATGAGATTAAATGAACAGGGTCTTTTAGACAGAGCCGAATGGGAAGGGAAGGGTTATGCTTTGCCTGAATATGATCGCGAAGCAGTGAAAGCGGCAACATATGAAAACCCATTCTGGATTCACTTTGGAGCAGGTAATATTTTCCGTGCCTTTCAGGCGAATGTAGTGCAGAATCTTTTGAATGAAGGTGCTCTGGACCGGGGTCTGGTCGTAGCAGAGGGTTTTGATTATGAAATCATTGAAAAAATGAACCGTCCTCATGATGATTACGGTATTCTGGTAACTCTGAAGGCGGACGGCAGCGTGGCTAAGACTGTTGTGGGCAGTGTTGTTGAATCTCATATTCTTGATTCAGAAAATGATGCTGAGTTTGGACGTCTGAAAGAAATTTTTGAAAAAGACTCTCTTCAGATGGCAAGTTTTACAATCACAGAAAAAGGCTACAGCCTTGCAATGGGCAATGGAGAACTGATTCCGGCAGTGGCTGCTGATTTTGAGGCAGGCCCGGCAAAACCGGCAAGTTATATTGGTAAAGTGGCAGCGCTTCTGTACGCGCGCTTTCAGGCTGGTCAGAAACCGATTGCTATGGTGAGTATGGATAACTGTTCTCACAATGGAGACAAGCTGTATGCAGCAATTACTGCTTTTGCTGAGAAATGGGCAGCAAACGGACTGGTTGATGCAGCGTTTGAAGCATATGTAAAAGATTCTTCCAAAGTATCCTTCCCGTGGAGTATGATCGACAAAATCACTCCGAGACCGGACGCTTCGGTTGAAGAGATTCTGAAAAATGACGGTATTGAGGAACTGGAGCCGGTGATCACTTCCAAACGTACTTACGTTGCTCCGTTTGTTAACGCAGAAGAGTGTGAATATCTGGTTATTGAAGATTCTTTCCCCAACGGAAGACCGGCAGCACTTGAAAAGGGCGGCCTGATGTTTACCGAGCGCGAGACCGTAGATAAAGTTGAAAAAATGAAAGTATGTACCTGTCTGAATCCGCTTCATACCTGTCTGGCTGTATTCGGATGCATCCTTGGTTACGAAAAGATTTCCGAAGAGATGAAAGATCCGGAGCTGAAGAAACTGGTAGAAACAGTAGGATACAAAGAAGGCCTTCCGGTTGTTATCAATCCGGGTATTCTGGATCCGAAAGTATTTATCGACACCGTATTAAATGTGCGTATCCCGAATCCGTTTATGCCGGATACACCACAGCGTATTGCTACAGATACTTCCCAGAAACTGGCAATCCGTTTCGGTGAAACGATCAAAGCATATGCGGCATCTCCGGAGCTGGATGTAAAAGATCTGAAGCTGATCCCGCTTGTATTTGCAGGATGGCTGCGTTACCTGATGGGTATCAATGATGCTGGTGAAGCCTTTGAACTCAGTCCGGATCCGCATCTGGAAACCGTTCGTCCATATGTTGCAGATCTAAAACTGGGCGACACTGCAGCAGAAGAAACACTGAAACCGATTCTTGAAAATGCTAAGATCTTCGGTGTAAATCTGTATGACGCAGATATGGCCGGTACCGTTCTTGGTTATTTCAATGAAATGATCGCAGGCGTTGGTGCGGTACGTGCGACTCTGAAAAAATACGTTTAATCCGCATTGTACCGGGACATTTATTTTATAAATAAGAACAGGGGAAAAGAAAAATGGACAAAATGATTGAATTAGTTCAGAAAACAGGCGTTGTACCTGTAGTTGTATTAGAAGATGCAAAAGATGCGGAGCCGCTGGCGAAAGCACTCTGTGAAGGAGGACTTCCCTGTGCAGAGGTAACTTTCCGTACCGCAGCTGCAGAAGAATGTATCCGCATTATGGCTGAAAAATATCCGGAAATGCTGGTAGGTGCAGGTACTGTTCTCACCACAGATCAGGTTGACCGTGCAGTTGCAGCAGGTGCAAAATTTATCGTAAGTCCGGGCTTTGATCCGGAAATCGTTGACTATTGTCTGGAAAAGGGCATTCCGGTATTCCCGGGATGCATCACCCCGTCAGAAGTTGCGCAGGCTGTAAAACGGGGGCTGAAAGTAATCAAATTCTTCCCGGCGGAACAGTTTGGCGGTGTTGCTACCATTAAAGCAATGGCAGCTCCGTATGTTGGTCTGAAATTCATGCCCACCGGCGGTGTAAGCCCGAAAAATCTGGAAAGCTATTTAAGCTATGACAGAATCATCGCATGCGGCGGAAGCTGGATGGTAAAAGGTGATCTGGTAAAAGCCGGAAAATTTGACGAGATCAAAGCGCTGACCGAAGAAGCGGTAAAAATGGTGGCACAGATCCGAAACAAATAGGAAACCATAAAACCCATATGCCATGGTTGATTGATATAGTCCGCAAAGGGCGCGCATATCAAGAGGGAGCGGCCGTCACTTTGTGGCGGCCTTTTCTTTCACGATAGAATCATTTGGAGCATGGAAATGGTTATTTACAGAATATCGATCATTTGTGTAAATGAAGGAAAAGGAGAAAAGGTACTATGAAACCATTCTTAAACGAAGACTTTATCCTGTCAACAGAGACAGCAAAGAAATTATATCACGAATATGCAGAGGTTATGCCGGTTCTGGATTATCACTGCCATCTGAATCCCCAGGAAATCTATGAAGATATCAGGTTTGACAATATCACTCAGGTATGGCTGGGTGCCGATCATTATAAATGGCGCCAGATGCGCTCCAACGGTGTAGAAGAAAGATACATCACAGGAGATGCCACCGACAGAGAAAAATTCCAGAAATGGGCGGAAACCCTTGAAATGGCAATTGGAAATCCCCTGTATCACTGGAGTCATCTGGAATTGAAACGGTATTTTGGCTACGATGGATATTTAAATGGTGAGACTGCAGAAGAAGTATGGAATCTCTGCAATGAAAAACTTCAGAACGGTCTGTCTGCACGCAAACTGATCAAAATGTCCAACGTTACTTTAGTCTGTACCACAGACGATCCGATCGATTCTCTGGAATGGCACAAAAAGATCAAAGAGGATGAGTCTTTTGACGTACAGGTACTGCCGGCATGGAGACCGGACAAAGCAATGTACATTGAAAAGCCGGATTATACCGAATATCTGAAAAAACTGAGCGCAGTATCCGGCGTGGCAGTAACCGGTTTTGCCGCTCTGATTGAGGCCCTGAGAAAACGTATGGACTTTTTCGCAGAGAACGGATGTACCGTTTCTGACCACGGTCTTGCATACGTTATGTATGAACCGGCAACCGAGAAAGAAATCGAAGAAATCTTTATTAAGCGACTTTCCGGTGATATGCTGAATGCTGTGGAAGAAAGAAAATTCAAAACAGCATTTATGGTTGCCATGGGAAGAGAATATCATAAGAAAAACTGGGTAATGCAGCTGCATTACGGCGTAAAACGTGACAATAACGGAAAAATCTTTGGTGAGCTGGGTCCGGACGCAGGCATCGACTGCATCAGCAATTACGCTCCGTCAGCAGAAATGGCAGATTATCTCAATGCGCTGGCAAAAGATGATCAGCTTCCGAAGACCATCATTTACTCCCTGAATCCGGCAGATGACGCAGCCATTGGAACCATCATCGGATGTTTCCAGGACAGCTCCGCCGTGGGCAAAATCCAGCAGGGTTCTGCGTGGTGGTTCAACGATCACAAACCGGGTATGACAAACCAGATGACATCTCTGGCAAGCCTTGGTCTGCTCGGCAATTTTGTGGGTATGCTGACTGACTCCAGAAGCTTCCTTTCTTACACAAGACATGAGTATTTCCGTCGTATCATGTGTGAACTGATTGGCGGATGGGTGGAAAACGGGGAATATCCGGCAGACTGGAAGACGCTGGAGAAGATTGTAAAAGGCATCTCTTACAACAATGCAGTGAGATATTTTGGATTTGATCTCTAAAAACCAGAAAATAAACCTGAATTATGCCGTAATTCAGGTTTATTTTATTTTTATAATTTTTTAATTTTTTCTTTGTTCAAAGATTTTCCCAAATTCGTTATTATTATGATACCAGGGTCAAAATACCTTTTGACCCCTTGATACCTACGGATTACTTCGCATTTTATGCTCTCGTAATCCTAAAAACATTCGAAATCCGCCCTATTCGGGCTGCTTTCTCATGTTTTGCGGGTCTCAAAGTCACACTTTTTCATGCAAGCATGAAACATGTGACCTTTTGACCCTGGTATCATCTTATTATAAAAACGGTATATTTGTGCAGAAAGATATTGCTGCTTGATAGATTTTTTTGCGTAAATTATACTGAAATCAGAAGCAGATCGTTCTGCAGCACGAAGGAGATGAGAAAAATGTCTTATATCGAATTTAATCACATTACGAAGGAGTACAAGACAGGAGAGACATCCATCAAAGCACTGGATGATGCCTCTTTTTGTGTGGAAAAAGGTGAGCTTGCCGTTATTTTGGGGTCTTCCGGAGCAGGAAAGACCACTGCACTGAATATTCTGGGCGGTATGGATACGCCCACCACCGGGGAAATCATAGTAGATGGAAACAATATTACCGCTTACAATCAGAGACAGCTGGTAGGTTACCGCCGTACAGATATCGGTTTTGTGTTCCAGTTTTATAACCTGGTGCCAAATCTGACCGCTTTGGAGAATGTGGAACTGGCGGCACAGGTGTGCAGCGACTCTCTGGATGCGGGAGAGACACTGGATAAGGTGGGACTGTCGGAAAGAAAAGCAAACTTCCCGGCACAGCTCTCCGGAGGGGAGCAGCAGCGTGTGGCCATTGCCCGCGCCATTGCGAAAAATCCGAAACTTCTGCTTTGTGATGAGCCGACCGGTGCGCTGGACTACAATACGGGCAAGCAGATTCTGCAGCTTTTGCAGGACACCTGCCGTAAGGATAACATTACGGTTCTGATCATTACCCACAATTCAGCGATTGCGCCTATGGCAGATCGTCTGATCCGTTTTAAGAGCGGAAAAGTAACAGAGATGACGGTAAATGAAAACCCAACACCCATTGCGGAGATTGAATGGTAATGAAAAAGATGAAAGCTTATTGGAAAGATGTCCTGCGTTCGGTGACGAAGGGGAAAAAGCGGTTTATTTCCATTGCGCTGATCGCGGCTCTTGGCGTTACGATGATGTGTGGTCTGCGGGCGGCATGTGTGGATCTGAGATATTCGTCGGATCAGTTTTTTGATGAGCAGAATCTGTTTGATATCCGGATTTTATCCACGCTCGGTCTGACCGATGAGGATCTGGCGGCGCTTGAGACGCTGGACCGTGTAAAAGCGGTGGACGGCGGATTTAACGAGACCGTTTATACCAGAATTGATGGCATGCGCAGGAGTATTGAGATCCGGACCCTGAGTGAAAATGGATTTAACCAGCCATATCTGATAGAGGGGCGCCTTCCGGAGCGGGATGATGAAATTGTCATAACAGAGAATTATAAAAATCAGTCGGGGAAGACTCTGGGTGACCGGATTACGCTGGATGAAGAATCCGAATATCTCAAGTCAGAAGAGTTTGTTATTACGGGAATTATTATAGATGCTCTGGATATCAACAGTTCAGAGGGGGCTATGGGATTTCGTTCCACAGCGTCCGCAGATTATGTGGGCTATGTGACATCGGATGCAGCTGATTATGACGTTTATACTGTGGTTTATCTTGCATTGGAAGGAACGGAAGAACTGAACTGCTACAGCGATGAATATGAAGAAAAAGTGGAACAGGTTGCAGCGGAGATTGAATCCCAAATAAAGACCCAGCGCGAAGAAGCCCGATATCAGGAAGTTCATGGAGAGGCCATGGAGGCATGGCTGGACGGCGAACAGGAGATGAAAGAAGAATTCGCCAAAGCGGATGCGGAAATCGCAGATGCCCGGCAGGAACTGGCCGATGGAAAAGAAAAGCTGGAAGATGCCCGCAAAGAGATAGAGGATGGGAAACAGCAGCTGGCAGATGGTCAGGCGGAGCTTGACAGCCAGTCTCAGTTGGCCCAGTCCCAGTTTTCAAGCGCACGCAGTGAGATAGCCGGACAAAAGGAACAGATCGCTTCCGGAAAATCGGAATTGGAACAGGCTCGTCAGCAGCTGATTCTTGGACAGGAACAGCTGGACGCAGGAAAAGCGGAACTGGCGGCCCAGGAAGCATCGGCAGAGGAGCAGTTTGCAGCGGCCCATCAGCAGATGCAGGACAGTGAAGATCAGCTGAATGCAGGGCAGACAGAATACGAAGAGGGAAAACGTCAGTTTGATATATTAAAAGGAATTGTCCAGCCCCAGATTGATGCAATAAACAGAATTCTTGCAAATACATGGCTTCCGGAAGACCAGAAGGCTCAGTATCAGGCAAAAATTGATGGCTATCAGGCACAGCTGGATGCAGCGGAAGCGGAACTTGCGGCGGCAGAACAGCAGCTGACACAGGGCAGGGCCCAGCTGGAAGCTGGAAAATCCGAGCTTGCAGCCCAGGAAGCAGCGGCAGAAGAGCAGTTTGCAGCGGCTCATCAACAGCTGGAGGTGAGTCAGGCAGAAATTGAAGCAGGCTGGGAACAGTATTATGCCGGTGTGGCTGCGCTGGAAAGCGGTGAGCAGCAGCTGGCAGCCGGAGAGGCTGAGTTAAATTATCAGGAATCCAATGCGAAGGCTCAGATTGAAGCTGGTCAGAAGGAACTGGAGGCTGGTCGTCAGGAACTGGCTGACGGTGAAAAGGAACTTGCAGATGGTGAAAAAGAACTGGCCGACGGGGAGCAGGAACTGAATGAGAGTCTGAAAGAATACGAAGAGGAAAAGGCAAAAGCAGAAAAAGAGCTGGCTGATGCCAAAGCTGAAATCGATGATATCGATATGACCAGATGGTATGTGCAGGATCGTTCTTCTCTGAGCGGTTTCAGTAACATCAAAAGTGATGCGGATTCCATTCAGGCAATCGGAGATGTATTTCCGGTACTGTTTTTGACTGTTGCAATTCTGATCAGTCTGACCACGATTACCCGTATGGTAGAAGAAGAACGTGGACTGATCGGTACATATAAAGCACTTGGTTTTACAAACCGGGAGATCCGCCGAAAATATGTGATATATGCAGCAACGGCCTGTCTGATCGGCGGTCTGATCGGAGATATCGGCGGATATGTAATTTTACCGGCCATTATTTTTATTATCTTCAGGGTCATGTATATTCTGCCGGAGTATGCATTCCGGTTCGATCTGCTTTATGGACTGGGCGGAATTCTGCTCTTTGAAGTTGGTATTGTGGGTGCGACAGTTTATACCTGCAGAAGGACCCTGAAAAAGATGCCGGCAAAACTGATGCGTCCCAAGTCACCGAAGGCTGGTTCCAGAGTTCTGTTGGAACGCATTCCATTTATCTGGAAAAACCTGTCTTTTCTCAATAAAGTAACGGCGAGAAACCTGTTTCGTTACAAAAAGCGTCTATTGATGACGGTATTTGGGATTACCGGATGTACGGCATTGCTGCTCTGTGGGTTTACCATTAAAAATACGGTATCTGAAATGATGCCGCAGCAGTATCAGGAAATTTATCAGTACGATCTGCTGGCAGTATCTTCGGATGATGATTTTGATAAACTGGAAAAAACACTTAAGGAAGATGAAGAAATTCAGGATTACATATCGATTCGGGTTGAGTCTGTTGATGTGATCAATGAGGAAGAAAAAGCAGAGACCATACAGATGATCGTAGTGCCGGAGGGCAGTTCGCTGGAATCCTACATCTGTCTGAAGGATAAGAAAAATCAAATCTATGACCTGAAAGACGGAGACATTTTCCTTACAAGAAATGCAGCTAAAATATTGGGGCTGGAAGAGGGCGATTCGGTTCTTTTGCAGAATCTGGACCTGATGGAAGCGGAAGGGCCGATCACAAAGATTGTAGAAAATTATCTGGGAAACATGGCCTATATGACGGAAAAAACGTATACGGAACTGTTTGGAACGTTTGAAGTCAACGGTGTGCTGGCAAACTTTTCAGATGCATGTGAGGACTCAGCGGCATATGCGGATGATCTGGCCAGACAGGACGGTATTCTTTCTGCCATGAGCACACAGGCAATGGAGGATGAATTCGGACCGGCATTTGCCCTGATCAATATGGTGGTTTATGTGGTGCTCGTACTGGCGGCCATGCTGGCCTTTGTGGTTCTCTTTACTTTGTCGAATACGAATATCTCCGAGCGGGAGCGTGAACTGGCCACAATCAAGGTTCTTGGCTTTTATAACCCCGAAGTGCACGCTTATGTAAATAAGGAAACACTGATCCTGACGTCGATCGGTATACTGTTCGGTATGCCGGCAGGACTGGCTCTTGGACGTTATCTGATGGGAATTCTGGAATTTCCGTCATTGGAGTTTTATATTACGCTGTATCCGCAAAGTTATCTGATCGCGGGCGCAATTACGTTTGCATTTGCGTTGATCGTTGATTTTATCACCAACCGGACACTGGATAAGATTGATATGGTAGAAGCATTGAAGAGTGTGGAATAATTACATAAAAGGAATCAAAATGTGCAGAGGATGATCAAAGGCGGTCATTCTCTGTATTTTTTGCGAAAAAAGTTAAATTTATACTATCTGGGACTAGCCGCCGCGCTCATGAATTGATACAATAAAAAGAATGAATAAGTTTTGAGGAATAAAATTATGGATTATATAGTATTTGATTTGGAGTGGAATCAGAGTCCCTATGGCAAGGAAGGGGAAAATCCGGACATGCCTTTTGAGATTGTGGAGATCGGCGCCGTAAAAATGAATATGAACAAAGAAATTATTGATGAGTATCACCGGCTGATCTGTCCGCAGGTCTATGACAAGCTGAATTATCACACAAAGGAAATTATCGGCCTGACTATGGAAAAACTGAAGAACGGCGGTTATTTTCCGGAAGTAGCCGCTGAATTTCTGGAATGGTGCGGTAGCCATCCGGTATTCTGTACCTGGGGAACTCTGGATCTGATGGAACTGCAGAGAAATCTGAAGTTTTACAATATGGAAGAGCTGCTTCCGGGCCCTATCTATTTTTATGATGTGCAGAAGCTTTTTGCCATTGCTTATGAAGTCCGCCGGGAGAGAAAGTCCCTGGGACATGCAGTGGAGGCACTGGGGATTGAGCAGAGCGGGGTGTTTCATCAGGCTCTGGAAGACGCAAGATACACGGCAAGGGTGCTTCAGAAAATACCGGATATCTGCATCCGGGCAAACTGTTCCGTAGACAGTTATCAAAATCCCAAGACCAGAGAAGAAGAAATACACATTTTATACTCTGATTATGAAAAGTATATCTCAAGGGAATTTGACTCCAAGGAAGAAGCCATGGAGGATAAGGAAGTGTTAAGTCTCAGGTGCTGTTTCTGTCATAAGTCGGCCCGGAAAAAAATCCGCTGGTTTTCCAACAGCACCCGGCTGCACATTGCGGTGGGGCACTGTCCCAAGCATGGCTATATCCGGGGAAAAATCCGTATGAAAAAGACGGATGAGGGCAAGTTTTACGTGGTAAAGACGATTAAGTCCATCGACGAGGAAGAAGCAAAATTCATCCGGGAAAAACAGACGGAACTTCGGAAAAAGAAACAGATCCGCAGGAAAAAGAAAAAAGAGAGTAAATAAGAAAGAAGGAGATTTCAGAAATGGTCTGGAATCTTCTTTTTCTTATGTATGGGTTACAAATGTGTATGGAGAGAATCAATGAGGAAAGGTACTTGCTATCTGGAGTTTACAGTGGAATCACCCCGGTACTTTACAGAAAATTTAGAAACAAGTGAACTGTTTTATGCTATAATCAAATCAGAAAAATGCATTTGTGAAAGGGTGTTTTCATGAAGCTGAGAACAAGGATTTTTGTATCATTTTTAATTATCATACTGGTGCCTCTGATTTTATGCGGCATTATGATGCTTGGCTTCGGTATGTTCCAGATCAAGTCCATTGAGGCCCGGTACGGTGTGTCTATGGAAGTAATGGTACCGCAGATTCGCAGATTAATTGCAGATGTCTTCGTGGCGGTTCTTTTGATCCTGGTGGTGACTGGTGTTTCCTTAAGCCTCTGGATCTACAGTGGTATTATGACTCCCCTGGAGAAACTGGCGAAGGCTGCCAAAAATATCCGTGACGGCAATTTGGATTTTACCCTTGAGTCGGAAGGTGCGCAGGAAATCCGGGAACTGTGTGAGATCTTTGAGGAAATGCGGCAGCGGCTGAAGGCCTCGGCGGAAGAAAAGCTGGTTTTTGACAAAGAAAATAAGGAACTGATCTCCAATATTTCTCATGATCTGAAGACTCCGATCACGGCGGTAAAAGGATACTGTGAAGGTATCATGGACGGTGTGGCGGATACACCGGAAAAACAGGAAAAATACGTTCGTACGATTTACAACAAGGCAATTGAGATGGACCGTCTGATCAACGAACTGACTTTTTATTCCAAGATTGATACGAACCGCATCCCTTATACATTCAGCAAAATCAACGTAAAAGGTTATTTTGACGATGCGGCCGAAGAAATCGGACTGGAACTGGATGCAAAAAATGTGGATTTTGCCTACCACAATTATGTGGACGATGATGTGCTGATCATTGCGGATGTGGAACAGATTAAGCGTGTTATTAACAATATTGTTGGAAATTCGGTCAAATACATGAATAAACCAAGGGGCATGATCAACATGCGTGTCCGTGATGTGGGTGATTTTATCCAGGTGGAACTGGAAGACAACGGAAAAGGAATTGCGGCAAAGGATCTGCCGCTGATCTTCGATCGTTTTTACCGGACAGATGCCTCCCGGAATTCCTCAAAGGGCGGCAGCGGCATCGGTCTTTCCATTGTAAAGAAGATCATGGAAGACCACGGAGGAAAAGTCTGGGCCACCAGCAAGGAAAATGTGGGAACAGTTATGTATTTTGTACTTAGAAAATATCAGGAGGTACCAATAAATGAGTAAGATTTTGATTGTGGAAGATGAAGAGGCCATTGCGGATCTGGAGAAAGATTATCTGGAACTGAGCGGGTTTGAAGTAGAGATTGAAAACAATGGAAGAAGCGGGCTGGAAAAGGCCATTCTGGGCGAGTATGATCTGATCATTCTGGATCTGATGCTTCCGGACGTGGATGGATTCGAGATCTGTAAGGAAGTCCGTGAGAAGAAAAATACACCGATCATTATGGTTTCAGCGAAAAAGGATGACATCGATAAGATTCGGGGACTGGGTCTTGGGGCCGATGATTATATGACAAAACCCTTCAGTCCAAGTGAACTTGTGGCCCGTGTGAAGGCACATCTGGCCCGTTATGAGAGGCTGATCGGAAGCAGCGTACAGACAAACGA
>JAXJSH010000031.1:0-2046 GCA_036310185.1 Lachnospiraceae bacterium
GCATGAAAAAATGTGACTTTGAGACCCGCAAAACATGAGAATTCAGACGGTTCAGTCAAGAACCATTTTGGCAGAACCATAAATTCCCGCATCATTCCCCAGTTTTGCCAAAACAATCGGGGTATTTTTACATGCCGGAAAAGCATCTTCCCGGAAGTAATTGCCAACCACATCCACCAGAACTTCTCCTGCTTTTGACACTCCGCCGCCGATTACAATGATGTCCGGATCAACCACACAGGCAAAACCAGCCAGTGCAGTTCCAAGATAATTGGCAAATCTTTTTACGATCTTTTCTGCCACAGCATCTTTCTCTTTGTATGCATCAAAAACAGTCTTTGCAGAAAGGTCTTTCATGGTAAGCTGCGTTTCCTCTGTATTACTGCTCAGTTCTTCTTTTGCAAGACGTACAATACCGGTTGCAGAAGCTACCTGTTCCAGACATCCGCGATTTCCACAATTGCACGGTTCTGTAATGGAATCATCCACATGCACGTGACCGATTTCACCAGCTGCGCCGTGTGCTCCGGTGATGATTTTTCCGTTCACAATAATTCCACCGCCTACACCGGTACCCAGGGTAACCATAAGAACGTTCGGATAACCGGCTCCGCCGCCCTTCCACATTTCACCGAGTGCTGCTACGTTTGCATCATTTCCGGCTTTTGTGGTAAGACCGGTCATGTCTTCCATCTCTTTGACAATATTATGGAATCCCCAATGCAGATTAACTGCACCATCCAGTGTTCCATCCTCTTTCACCGGGCCCGGCACGCCGATACCAATACCAGCGATATCGTTCCTGTCAATTCCAGTTTCCGCAATCTTTGCATTTACGCTGTCTGCCACATCCGGAAGAATTTTCTCTCCTCCATTGGCTGTGTTGGTTACGATTTCCCATTTATCAACCAGGGTTCCATCTGTTTTAAAAAGTCCACATTTTACGGTTGTTCCACCTACGTCAATTCCGAAGCAGTAATTTTTCATGTCTATTCTCCTCTCCTTTTTGCCAGATTTTCCTGCACTCTCTTGTACAATTCCTGAGCCGCATTGTAGCCCATCTTCTTTTGTCTGTGGTTGACTGCTGCCGTCTCTACAATAACCGCCAGATTACGTCCGGGACGAATCGGAAGCGAATGGCAAACCACTTTATTTCCAAGGAACTCAATATACTCTTCTTCCAGTCCCAGGCGATCGTATTCTTTTTCTCTGTTCCATTCTTCCAGCTTGATGACCAGATCGATCTGCTGCGTATCTTTTACACATTCAACACCATAAAGTGTCTTAACATCCACGATACCGATACCGCGAAGTTCGATAAAATGTCTCGTGATATCCGGAGCCGAACCAACCAGCGTAACCTCACTCACTTTACGGATTTCCACCACGTCATCACTGACAAGACGATGTCCTCTTCGAATCAGTTCAAGCGCAGCCTCGCTCTTACCAATACCGCTTTCTCCCATAATCAGAACACCTTCACCGTACACGTCCACAAGAACTCCATGAATGGAGATACACGGTGCCAGTTCCACTGTCAGCCAGCGGATAATCTCCGCTGTAAATTCAGATGTGGCCCGGTCGGTACAAAAGGTAGGTACTTTATATTCATTTGCCAGGCGCAGCATATCTTCATCCGGCTGCATCTGTGTTGTAAAAATAACGCACGGAATCTTATAAGACATCAGCTTTTCATACGCATTAATCTTCTCTTCTCTGCTCAGATGCATCAAATACGTATATTCTACATATCCGATCACTTCCACACGTTCCCACGCAAAATGGTCGTAATATCCGGTCAGCTGCAGAGCCGGTCTGTTAATATCCGGTACACTCAATTTGATGTCAGTCATGTCCACATCCGGAGTGACAACTTTCAAATTCAAATCTTCTACCAGTTTTGTTAATTTTACCGTCCTCATGATAATCTCCTTCTTTTACAGAATACGAATCTCTCTGCATTTAATTTTATCACACCTGCAAGTGAACATCAATCGTGAAAAAAATCAAATACCTGTTTTGCACTGCGCTCATTCATGGAGGGAA
>JAXJSH010000032.1:0-13187 GCA_036310185.1 Lachnospiraceae bacterium
GTGTTTACTATTCAAACTCTATCGTTCCTGGCGGCTTGGAAGTCAAATCGTACATGACTCGATTCACACCTTTTACCTCATTAATAATTCGGCTCATAACCTTATTAAGTACCGCATACGGTACCTCAGCAGCTTCCGCCGTCATGAAATCAATCGTATTTACCGCTCTTAATGCGATCGCATAATCATAGGTTCTCTCGTCACCCATAACACCTACCGATCTCATATTGGTCAGTGCTGCAAAGTACTGACCTACCGTTTTATTCATACCTGCAGCATCCATTTCCTCACGGTAAATCGCATCTGCATCCTGTACCATCTTTACTTTCTCAGCTGTCACTTCGCCGATAATACGGATACCAAGCCCCGGTCCCGGGAATGGCTGACGGAATACCAGTTTTTCCGGAATTCCAAGCTCCAGACCTACTTTTCGCACTTCGTCTTTGAACAGATCGCGCAGCGGCTCGATGATTTCACGGAAATCTACGTAATCCGGAAGGCCTCCCACGTTGTGGTGTGATTTGATTACGGCTGACTCTCCGCCCAGACCGCTCTCTACCACGTCCGGATAGATGGTTCCCTGCACAAGGAAGTCAACAGCACCGATTTTCTTTGCTTCTTCCTCAAATACACGGATAAATTCTTCACCGATAATTTTGCGTTTCGTCTCCGGTTCCTCTACGCCTTTCAGTTTTGCGTAGTAACGCTCCTGCGCATTGACACGGATAAAATTCAGTTCGTATGGGCCTTTTGGTCCAAATACTTCTTCGACTTCGTCACCTTCATCTTTACGAAGCAGACCATGGTCTACAAATACACAGGTAAGCTGATCGCCGATGGCTTTTGACAGAAGTACGGCTGCTACGGAGGAGTCTACACCACCGGACAGAGCCAGCAATACTTTTCCGTCACCGACTTTTTCACGAATCTCCTTGATGGAATTTTCCACAAATGCATCCATCTTCCATTTTCCGGAACATCCGCACACACCACGAACAAAATTGGACAGCATTTTGCTTCCTTCTTTTGTGTGGAGTACTTCCGGATGGAACTGAATGGCATACAGTTTTTTCTCTGCACATTCTGCTGCCGCAACCGGACAGTCTGCTGTGTGAGCAGTAATCTCAAATTCCGGCGCAATTTTTGAAATATAATCAAAATGGCTCATCCAGCAGATGGTCGGGGTAGACACTCCCGCAAACACAGCTGAATCTGTTTTGTCAATTAAAACTTCTGTTTTTCCATATTCACGCACATCTGCGCGCTCTACTTTTCCGCCAAGCACATGCATCATCAGCTGTGCACCATAGCAGAGTCCCAGCACCGGAATGCCCATTTCAAACAGCTCTTTTGTATAGGTTGGAGCACCTTCTTCATAGCAGCTGTTCGGACCGCCTGTCAAAATGATACCTTTCGGGTTCATGGCTTTGATTTTTTCAATGTCTGTTTTATAAGAATAAATCTCACAATACACGTTGCATTCTCGCACACGTCTTGCAACCAGCTGATTATACTGGCCGCCAAAATCCAGTACAATGACTAGTTCGTCTTTCATGGTTCGTACCTCCGCAGTCATTTATCTATACATTTTTTATTATAAGGTACAGTTTTTCCGATTACAAGGAAAAAACATCATATATTTATCAAATAGCTTTTTTCAGAACCCATCTGCCTCTGAGAAACCGCCAGAGAAATCCCACAGCGCGTACACCCCAGTCAATGGTCATAGCTACCCATACACCGAACACACCCAGTTCGAATGCAGAGCCCAGAACATAGGATCCTGCGATTCGCACAATCCACATAGAAAGAATGGATAAAACCATACAATACGCAACATCATTTGCCGCACGCAGTGCATTTGGAAGCGAAAATGACATTGGCCAGACCACTACTGCCATGGCGCCATGCCACAACAAAATTTTTGTGGCATAGTCGTTGGCCTCTTCTGATACACCGTACATTCCCAGCAGAAATGGCTGAAACAGCACCATCAGCCCAACTGTTATCCATATTGCCACGTATGTAATCACCATTAATTTTTTCGTATAATAGCGCACCTGCTCATAATCGCCTGCACCGACACACTGGGCGACCACGGCAAGGATCGCATATCCCATGGCCATTCCTGGCAAAACCTGAATGCTGCAAAGATTGTTGCAGATGGCATTTGCCGTAATTGATGCCGTGCCAAAGGATGAAACCAGAGACAGCACCAGAATTTTCCCCAGCTGAAACATGCTGTTTTCCAGACTGTTCGGGATTCCAAGATGCAATATTTTTTTCAGCATGCCGCCTTCCAGTTTCCAGTAAAACGGCCTTGAAAAATGAAGTTCCCGGTTCTGGTTTTTCAGAAGGATCAGCATTGCGATTCCCGCAAACATACGTGAAACCAGCGTTGGAATGGCAACTCCTGACACTCCAAAATGAAGGCCAAAAATCAACACCCCATTTCCGATTACATTTATAGCATTCATTATGATGGAGACTTTCATGGAAATTTTGGAATTGCCCATGGCGCGGAACACTGCTGCCCCGGCATTATACAGTGCAATAAAAGGTATGGATGCATTTGTGATCATAAGATACGTCTGCGCATTACGCATAACATCCTGTTCAATTTTTCCAAATACCCCATATAAAATCAGATCTTTTAAAAGGTATATTAATAACGTTACTGCAGTACCTGACAGTGCGATAAAGATCGTCAGCTGATCGACTGCCTTACATGCTTCTTTCGGCTGTTTCTTACCAAGATATTGACCAGCAATGACCGCACCTCCGGTCGCCAGCGCTGCAAATATATTAATCATCAGAACAAAAATCGTGTCAACCAGTGATACACCAGACACAGCAGCTTCGCCTACGCTCGATACCATGATTGAATCGGCCATGCCCACCAAAACTGCCAGCAGCTGTTCAATAATCAACGGTATGATCAGCGTTACAAGTGCTTTGTTGCTGAAAAGGTAGTGACTCCTGTCTATTTTTTCTTTTTTCATAATACTTGTGCTTTCACACAACCCTCCTCTGTAAAAACTTATAGATATCGTTCAATCCACACTTCCATACCGGAAATAACGGCAAACAGACCAGAACGAACGGAAACGCAGATATGAAGAACCTCCCAGCGCGTTTATGCGTTGAGAGGTTCACATTTTGGGAAAAAATTCGTTTACTATGATGTCTGCTAAATGCTGTTTACTAAGATGTCTGCCAAAGATGTCCGCTAAGATGTCTGCTAAGATGTCTACTAAAGATGTCTACTAAAGATGTCTACTAAGATGTCCGTTAAAGATACCATCTAATGCTGTCCGCTTTGATGTTCTTTATGTTTTTTATACTACCACAAATTTTTACACCTTCAGGGTGGAATTTCTTAAAAATGGTGGATTTTTTTAATGTATTTTTCGATACTCCGCAGGACCGACTCCAGTGACTTCCCGAAAAACGCGGCTCATATATTTGGAATCCGAATATCCGACCAGTTCTGAAATCTGACTGACTTTCAGCTTTGTGTGGATCAACATATCTTTTGCTTTCTCGATTCTCAGATACCGTACCGTTTCCCGGAATGTTTTTCCCGTTTCCTTTTTAATCTGGGAACTTAAATATTCTTCAGACACGTACAGCCGTCTTGCCAGCCCCTCCAGGGTAAGTGCGGTATGATATTCCTCATGAATGATTTTCCAGGCCTTTTGTACCAGTGTATTGGATGAGGTATTCTGCGGTGCCCGATGCAGCAAAAGCCTCCGGAACATTTGCTCCAGGCCCTCATCGATTTCTTCCCAGCTGAGCGCATTTGCTATGGTCTGCAAGATATCCTGATCCCCGATTTGCGGCTCGTATCCGCAGTTTCTGGCCACTTTTATGATTCCTATGCAAAAACGAAGGCAAGCCTCTTTTACATCTTTCGGCCGATGGAGCTGAACCCGGCACTGGCTGCTGAATTCTTTTACACACTCTCCAAACAGCATGGGCTGACGGTTGATCAGGGCCTGTTTTGCACGGTTTGCAAGCTCTTTTGGATAGGTAAAAGGCACTACCCGAAGCCCCTCTATTTTTTCATAAGTGATCAATATACCGCTTCCGAACATCAGATTCCAGTCCAGCTGACTTTCCAGTTCTTCCAGCATCTTATGCAAAAGCGACAGGTCTTCGATTTTACGCCATGCACAGATTATAGACGGGCAGACTTCTTTTGCAAGTTTGGGCACAACGGTTTCTTCAAAATAATGCCGCACTTTTTCGTCATTATCCATGGCATATGTAATCTGCACGATCATGTTTCTGCTTTTAATTTCCATCACATGATTGGAATAAGAACTCTTTGCATTTTTCTGCGCTTCGTGCAGCGCCTGCCGTACCTGCGTATGACATTCCGCAAATTCTGCACCTAAGAACAGCATCATGCCACAGATCGGACGATCCATAACAAAACCATAATTTTCTTTAAGGGCTTCCTGCATTTCTTCCGTAACTTTCAGTTTTCCTGTCATACCGTCCATCAGGGTATCATCCAGGGTATACTGATGCAAAAGTTCTTTTGTGAGTTTTACTTTTATCTGCATCTGCCGCATGGTCGCCTGAAATTCATCCTGAGATACCGGTTTTTGCAGACAGGCATCAATTCCCATGATAATTGCTTTCTGTATATACGGAAAGGATACGTTTGACGTAAGAATAATTATCTTGGAAGTCATATGATTTTTCCGTACGCGGTAAAGCACTTCCAGTCCATCCATATCCGGAACCTGCAGATCCAGAACCACGATTTCCGGATTCATCCCTTCCAGAAGCTGAAGACCACTTTCTCCGTCAGATGCTGTTCCAACCAGTTTGCAGGAACTGTTCGCACCAAATGGCTGGTTTTGATCCTGTATCAATGTATCGATATTCGTTGCAATGATTACGGTGCGCATGGCAGTACCTCCTGTCGTTTTCTCTTTCCCCAGAACAATATTCCTAAGATGTATCTCTAACCACACAGTCAATTTCTACACACTTTAGATGTCCACAACTTCATAATAACATAAACAAATCTCAGTTGCTGTCACGATTATATCATAAAACAGACGGCTTGTTTGACCTATTTTAGCGGACAGATTTTATTCTTATTATATAAGAAACTGAAACAGCGCAATATTACAGAAATTCCATAATATCACGCTGCTATTTTTATAAAGTAAAAATAATCCTTTTCAATGTCCCATATGAAGGTATTTCTCTCGCGTTGCCATTCCTCCTCTGATATGGCGTTCCTGCTTGTTTACGTTTAAGACTTTTCGCACATTTGCCGCCAGTGTCGGATTAATTGCGAGAAGGCGTTCTGTCACATCTTTGTGTGTGGTCGTTACCAAATGGAACGGTATTTTTATTGTTGGTTTCATCCTCTATAAAAATGGTTTCATCTAATCCCAAGTCCCCTAGTAGGCGAAGGTAAATATCAACATTTCCATCTTTATCTACTTCGATTTTTTGAATTAACTTCTTAAGCTGCACATTCGTCATCTGACGTACATCCGTGATATCTTCAATTGTCTTGAATGTATTATTGAGGATTGCTTCTAACTGCTCTCCTTTCGTCAGATGATAAGAAACCATCTTTAACTCATTTTCCAGACGTTCGATTTCTTTACGCATACCACCGATTTTCTCATTTAATTCCTCACGGGAAATCAGATCATCGGTATACATGTCCATATATTTTTCACGAGACTTTTTCAATTTTGCAAGCTGGTTATTCAATTCCTTTTCATATTCTAGGTTTTCATCTTTCGCTTTGTAAACACGCTGGAATTCATTTACCACATAATTGATAACCTTTTTCTTCTGCTTCAACACATTTGCAAAATATTCCTGAAGAACTTCGATTAATTCATCTTCGTCTACGGTTGTTTTATTCGGACAGCTGTCTGCTCCATGTCCATTACGTCCGGAACATACCCAACGCACATAAGTATTCTTATAAGTGCGAACCGTTCTACGGAAAGACCAGCCACATTCCTTGCATTTAATCAATGTCGAAAACAAATGCTTGTTGCTTTGACGTTCATGCGTAAGGTTGAATGCATCATGTCGTCCATGTAAAATTTCCTGTGCACGTTCAAAAGTCTCATCTTTAATGATTCGGATTTCTGGACGTTCCACTACAAACCATTCTGTTTCATCCTTATCTTTTCTCTGTCCAGTCAGGAAATCACTTACTTCCTGCTTTCCATTGATAATCTTTCCTGTATAGATTTCATTGGTTAAGATACGGCAAATTGCATTCTGACTCCACTTACAGTTACGTTTTGTCTTGTAACCGTTTTCATTCAGCATATTCGCAATCTTCGCTGCCCCAAAACCTTCTTCTGTGTACCACTTGTAAATCTGCTGTACGACTTTTGCCTCTTCTTTATTAATTTCAAGATTGAAATAATCTCCAATCGTTTTATCATAGCCATATACGATGTTAGGAACTCGCCCTTTTTCTGCGTTCATTTTCTTACCGAACTTCACACGCTTTGATGTATTGGCACTTTCTTCCTGGGCGAGCGCACCAAAGATAGTCAGAACAAATTCACTATTCCCCATACTGGTCATGTTAGCGGTAAGGAACTGTGTTTCAATGCCAAGAGATTTTAATTTACGGATATTCTGCAGTAAATCTACAGTATTTCTGGCAAAACGAGAAATGTCCTTTACAACAAGCATATCAAACAGACCTTTCTCAGCATCTGCCATCATACGAAGAAATTCCTTACGATTTTTAATTTTAGTTCCGGAAATACCTTCGTCTGCATATAATCTTACTAAGGTATCGCCAGTTCGGTTTGTATATTCAGAGAAAAACGCTTTCTGCGCTTCTAAACTGTTAAGCTGATCTGCTGTGTCGGTGGAGACACGACAATATGCTGCAATGTTCATATATGTTAACCTTTCTGTTATGGATGTGTCGTTCTGTTACAACTTTATTATATCGTTTTTTTCTTATAATACAATGAGAACTTCTGGATTTCTCCAAAAGTTCTCATTTCTCTATGATACCTTTATTTTATTGTTGATTGAAATCAGTTCAGATAATTCATCCAATTCTATAAAAGTAACTTTCTTTCCAGACAATCTTGCCAAATGCCTTAAAGTGCCTTTAAATCCCGCATCAATATACTGAGGAACTACTACCGCTATTATTTGACAGCGAGCATCCATCATTCCTTGTTCAACAAATTGACGAATGATTTCCTGTCCCTCTCCTGATGTAGATAACAATGGCTTCCTTATTTTTTCATCATCAGCAACTATTTTCTTAGGACGATTTTCACTATTCTTTTTTATGATTCCTTTTAAATCATAAGCTTTATTTCCAACTTTTACCTCTGCAGCAACATCACCATATTCTGCACCTTTATGAGGTTGAGGACGATAACCTGGTAAAATTGTATAAAAAACTTTTGGCAGACACGCCATTCCATCATTTTGTATACATTCATCAATTTTTGCATATGAACATGTTCCAGAACCACATTTCTCATTCATATTTACAGCATAAGCTTTTACTCTCTGTGTTAATGCTATCGGATCATGTTTAAAACACTCTATTGTTGCAAATGGAATTTCAACTTCTGATTGTATATTTTCCATTTCATTCGCAATATATCCCTTATCACCTACAATGCAGATATTGTAATTTAAAGAGTAACCTTTAAAAATTTTTTGGATATTTTTGTTAATCATATTTATCAATAAATCTTTTGGAACATACCAATTCACAATCTCACAAGTATCATGACCTTCAGCGCATTTAATCCTTAATGGAGCACCACATTCACATTCTTTTATAATACCTTTACTTATTTTCAACTCCTCTCCGCATTGAGTACAATATGGAATCTCATAAGAATCACAAGTTCTACAATATATCCTCGGAAATTTTATGAACCATTTATTATTATCCAACACCGATAATTTTTCTACCGGAATTTGGAACTCATGATTTTCTTTATCAAGCGATGATATAACTTGCGTCAAATACCAATTCAGTTGTGTTACTTCAACTCCACTTGCCCCTGTCCATTTTATTTCTTGCCCCACTTCTTTAAAAATTTCTTCAGCAGGTTTTCCTTTCAATGCTTCAATTTCTTCTAATATAATTTTAATAGAATTTTCAGACCACTCAAACAAAACTGAAGCTGGCAGATGCTTATAAATCCCAATGCTACCATTTCTAACATTATATTTGATTGTAGCATCAATATTATCTGTAATTGCCGATATGAAACTTCCAGATGTATCAATTCTTTCAGAACGAATTCTGCCAATTTCTTCTTCCTGCTCAGGAGTAATTCCTCCAGCTCTCGACACAATAGTTTTTTCTCCACCTTTTCCCTGTAACACAATTCTGCTTATAGCCTTAGAATTTGTACATTTATCAATGGCTGATTTTGGAGGTTTAATTTGCGTCACTGAATTTTGCAATAACGCAGCTATGTATTTTGTAATAAATGTGGTCATTTTTTCATGCTTACTAATGCATGCAAGATACGTTGAAGTCTTTCCAATCCACAAACAACCCCTATGCTGTTCCCATACACTGGCATTCTGTCCATTTTCGTCAATGTATCCATATTCTTTACTATATACATACAGCACTTCCGTACGATCATCATATTCCTTTGTAGACAAAATTTTCAATTTTCTGAACCCAGAAATCAAATATTCTTCTTCTGTATTTTCTAAAGAATTCACTATTTCATAATCCGAGAGCTCTAATGATGTCTGAAAATTCCATAATGTAAATGTAACTCGATCACCATAAATATAATCATTCACGTACTGATCTATTTCTTCATCTGTAAGGACACCATACGATAATATCTTATCAATCACTGTTCCTTTTTCTTTTCCATTGACTTCTTTTTCCTCTATTCCTTTTTTTACTGCTATATCATGTAAAGCATACCAAGGTAATGTTTGTAACTTTTTAATCTTTTCTAATGTATCCAATAATAACCCTCCAAATTAATCTATAAATTGTTCTTTCATTGTTTCCGGCAAATACTTCGCTAGTTCTTCAACCAGTTCATACACCTTCGTTCCCGGTGCAATCTCAGTCGGTGTTCTACCTTGTCCATCTTTTATGATACGTTTCGCATATCGAATCGCCAGCTTCGGATTCCCTTTGTTCATCAGAATATCGAAAATGTCTTTCATATTCTTCTGATATTTTCCAAGTCCAAGTTCTTTGAATTTGTCATTCAAGAACGTGATATACTCTGAACGATGATTATTTGCGGTGTAATAAGCAAAATGCAGAAGGAACCAGAATTCAATACATTCATTACTCCATGCAGTATGATACTGCAATTCTGGATTTTCTTTGTTCAGACTTTCAGCACGTTCCAGGACACCATTAAAGCGTTCTGATGGAAAACTGTCTTTGTCATATACACACCAAATCTGCCCCTTCTTTATTTTGTTCTTCCTTACATAATCTTCTGCCATTCCGATTACACGCATAGTTTCTGCCTGACAAGGTTCTATTTCAATCAAAACCATATCTTTATAGACTGGGTTTTCTTCAATCAGCTTTTTGAATCCTGCAAAATACTGTGGTTCCGTCTGCTGACCCTCACAAAAGATATAATAACGATATTTCTTTAATTCCAAATGCTCCTGGCGACGTTTCTTCTTCCATTTCTCCATTCCGGCTTTTTTAGGCATTGACTTTCCCCCAATCTATAATTCTTCTGAGGTATGGATCAGCGCCATACTTACCTTCAAGATACTGTTTGTCAAATTTTGCGTCCTTTCGAACAGACTCTCCCTTATCATTCTTAAATTCCACAAGAGAATATAACTTAGAATTCTGCGCATTTCCTTTCGCTACGAACCAGATTTCATCTCTGCGGAAAACTTCACTGTTCATTGTAGACAAATCATGAGAAGTAAAGATTAACTGCGCTTTCTTCTTATTGATACTCATGTCATTGAACATCATGATAATATGGCGCAACAATACCGGATGAATTTTGGCATCCAATTCATCAATTACAAGAACTGTTCCTGTCAACAGACTTGCTGCGATAAATGGCATCAAACCAAACAGTTTTTTTGTTCCACTGGATTCTTCCAATAAATTCAATTCTGTTTCGTATCCATCAACCAGATGTTTTGTGTATACGTCGATTCTGTCATTTTCATCTTCAACTACACGAAAATCCACAATGTCTAAATCCATTTCCTGAATCATATCTAACATTAACTGCTTCACATCATCTGAATTTGATACTGCCATACGAAGTTCTTCAATCGGATTACCATAATTAAGAAAATCAATTCCGTACTCAAACCATTCCAAAACATCTTTTACCACTTCATTCTTTTTGTATGTGATTCCAAGATACGATAACAATGGTAATGTTGCTGATAACTCGTCGCTGATCTTTAATTTTGCAAATACACCTTTTAACACGATTTCTTCATCACGTTCAAAAAGTGCAGATCTTCTTCCTGTGTCTAACTTCACACGATCAAGACTTTCATATACAACCACATCTCGTTTCACATGCAAAATATATCTGTATTCCGCTGTTTCTGTACGGAAAAAGATTTCAAATTCTGTCGGTTCATTTTTTGTTTCTTCTGAGAACGCAAATGGTTCGATGATTAATTTCTTCTGAAGAAATACACGTTCATCATTATCTGTAGTTGCGTATAATGGACGAAGAACTTTTGCTGCTAATGTATGCATTGCTTCTAATACATTTGATTTTCCTCCACCATTTGGTCCATATATAGCAGAAACAGGTAAATACTGTTCCCCGTCTTTATCTTTAATTATTTTGTCTTCATGTTCAGAAATAGCCGCAGCCTGCATATCAAAAGTTACTTCATCTCGAATGCTCTTATAATTTTTGACTGTAAATTGGCATAACATAACAGTTACCTCCATTTCATATTCCTTTTCACTCTCTATTATACCCTGTTTTTGAATTTTGTAAACAGATTATGAGATATTATCTCAAATATTACTTTGAAATTTTCAAAAATTAAAATTAGAGCACCCAGAATATGTACTACGCCGAGTGCCCCACATCACATTCACTGTCCTCAGGAAGCTGCTCCGCAGCCTCCTGAACAGCCATTTCAACCTTTTTAGTATTAGCTTCAATAAAAACTTTAAGCAGAATATCAGCGGTTACTTCCGCTGTATTCGGATTATGAAATCGATAATTTAACTTCTGTTTTTTCACAGCGGAGCATCCACCTCCTTCTTCTCGTTTTGCCTTTGTCCAATACTATGAAAATCTTCCTTGAAATAGTCCTAAAATTCTAAACCTCCATCAAGTTAAAGTACGAGCCGGTCAAAGGGATTTTCCCTGTAAACCAGCCTTGTAAACAAACTTCTAAAAATTTCATTTTTTCTTTATTCACTGTTTTCTTATCTAATACAAAATTACTTCTACTTATTCGTTTACCGGTTTACAAACCTTGAAAAATATAGATAGGAAAAGCTTTGTTCTTGCAAACAAAACGGCAACTACGGCAAACCAAGCAGCCGTTTTAGCTGAACGGAAGCTCCATCTGCTCTGCTTCTTTCTCGCTAGTCGTATGCCATTCATTTTCATCTTTTGAGTTTTTTTCATCTCGTTTACAATTCTGGTTTACACATATCCACGAACGTTGTGTTCCGTAATCTGCAAATCTTGTTGTCGGACCGGGTACCCAACCCACAACAGAAGTATTCATAATCTCACAGATTCGATCTGTATCACTTTTCTTTGGTTTCACATAAGGATTATCCAGAGCCTCTTTAAAAATCATCAATGAACATACTCTCTTATCCTCATGTTCATTCAGCCATGCCTGTATAACTCCTGCATCCGTATCTTCCGCCATAAACTCTAAGCGGTATTTATCCAGTTCCATCTCAATCTCTTTGGAAAATGCCAGTTTAAAGTCCCCACTGCGATATATCTCCATAGCTTCTGCCCAAACCTGTGCTATGTAATCTCTGGATTCTTCTTCATTGTCCAAAATGTGAACTTCCATCTCGGAACGATTAGCCTGAACGGGAATAAATCGTCGATTCCCAGTCCTGTCAAATGGAAGAAATTTCTTTTTATTAGAAGTACCGCCAAACACACACTGTCTCGGACGATCTACTGCACGAAGTGCATACAAATCTTTGTAAGTTTCCTTCTGCCTGCTCAAAAAACTTTTTGTTTCTTCGATACTCTTTGCTCTGGCAGTTGCAACCATTTCCGACAATTCCACCATCCAATGACCACGCAGTCTGCGGTAGATATTTTCATCGTCCAGCTTCTTGATATCATCGGTAAACCAATCATCGTTAATAGACAGCACTCGAAAAAATGTAGATTTTCCAATCCCTTGTCCACCGACAATACAGAGCATATATTCAAACTTAATACCAGGAGTAAATACTCTGGAAATCGCTCCCAAAAGGAACATCTTCATGCTTTCATAAGTCAAATCATTAACTGGTGCACCTAAGAAACGATGCAGTACATATCGGATGCGCTCCTCGCCATCCCATTTCAACCCATTCAGATAATCCCTGATTGGATGATATTTATGACGGTCTGCCACATGTTCTATGCTTTTTTGCACCACTTTATCAATGGTAATTCCGTAGGTTTCTTCCAGATACATCATAATATAATTCATATCCATATCGTTGATTGCAGGACTTTCCTTCTTCCACCATAGTTCTTTTACAATATCGACCTGCCCCGTCAGAATGTTGTATTGGAATGCCTCTTTTAGAAGCGGATCATGCTCCAAAATAATCTTGCAATTATGCCGATTGTTTTTCACCGCCCCTTTCTGCGTATATTCCAGCATCTCCTGAATTTCTTTTACCGTCAGTTTCGGTTCCATCACATCCATAACTTCCAACAGCTTCTGCTGTTCCATCGCTGTCATATTCTTTAATCCTTCGTTCAATCTCCATCACCTTCCTTCCCTTTTCGGTTATCACTTTCACTTGTTCTTCTGCTTCTCCAAACAGCAAGACATCTAGCAGATACTCTATATGTTGTAAATCGTAACTTTCTACGCTTCTTTTTTCTTCATTTTTACGCAAATTAAAAGAAGGCACAGTATAAATTATTCTGATGTATTATCCGTCAGATTGTTTTATCCTGTACCTTCTGTTATTATAGTCAAGTTACTATTAA
>JAXJSH010000033.1:0-67125 GCA_036310185.1 Lachnospiraceae bacterium
TCCATAGGCTTTCACTCCTTTTTACCAGATAATAAAAGCATAACTTGAAAATAGCTATAAGTCAATATCGACTTAAAACTGGTCAAATATGGTACTGTTTTTATATGTGATCGTGGCATAAAATAACATGCGTAACGAGGAAATACAGGATTGATAAAAAAAGGAGTTGTTGATTATGACTACAATCGCATTAGATAATAGAACAATAACAAAAGATAAAGAGAGAACATCATTGAAAGAAAAATTTGCGGATTACATGAGCAAAAATGGTGCAGGAATCGCTTTTGCGGTTCTCTCCATGACTGGAGCTGCAAATATTCATGAGACATGTAAAATGATGGAAAATAAATAATTTCTTATTTTAGAAACGCCAGCGGTGGAAAATCGCTGGCGCTTTTTCTTTTAGTCGGTTATCCCGAATATCATTTTGCAGAGATCACGGCCGGTCTTTGTTGTGAAAATTTTCCTCAAAGCAGTTTTTATTGAATTCACCGAAGAATTTTCTTCCTGCAGATTTACCAGAAAATCGGCTTCCAGCAGGATACGATAGTCCATACCGTCTACTGGATCATAGGTATGATGATGTGCTACCAGATAACAGATGCGTTCAATTGCTTCCGGAGTATAATTGAGAGCAGAGAGCAGTATGCGGGCAGGAACAGGTCCTTCTTGTTCCTGGAGTTTTCCGGTACAGCTTCCATATTTTTCTTCCGCAGGTTTAATACCGATATCATGGACAAGTGCAGCTGATTCTAAAAGAAACAGAGTATCAGAATCAAGACATTCTTCTTCTCCGATTAATTTAGCATAACTGTGTACTTTTAAAAAGTGCTGTATACGCCGCGGGTCACCACTGTAATAAGCAATCATCTTTTTTGTTAATTCATTTATCTGATTCATATGTGTCCTCCCTGTGATGCTGATATAAAATTTAAAATCAGTATATAAAATCTGGAAAATGATAGCAAGAATGAATCGCATTTTCACATTGGTTATATACAGATTTTAAATAGTAATTTTACGGGGATTTCATATTTTAACTTGGCAGACAGGCAGATTAGTGATATAATCACATCCATGAGAAAATGAGAAAGAGCGATAATGTATTTTGCGGGTCTAAGGCAGACATAAGAGGATATGTCTGCCTTTTTTCGTATTATCTTGTCTGCTTGGTTCAGATTATGGGAGGAGATAGCTGTTATGATGGAGACAATCACAAATGTTATCAATGAGATTGATAACCTGGTATGGGGCTGGGGTATGATCATCCTGCTTCTTGGTACGCATATCTTTATGACAATCCGTACCGGCTTTATTCAGCGAAAAGCGATTACAAAAGGAATCAAATTATCCGTGACAAAGGATGAAGATGCGGAAGGTGAAGTAAGTCAGTTTGGTGCGCTCGCAACGGCACTTGCATCAACCATCGGAACCGGGAATATCATCGGTGTAGGTACCGCAATTGCACTTGGCGGTCCGGGTGCCGTTCTCTGGTGCTGGCTGACCGGTGTATTCGGTATTGCAACAAAATATGCAGAGTCCCTGATCGCGGTAAAATATCGTGTTAAAACAGAGGACGGACGTATGCAGGGCGGTGCCATGTATGCGCTGGAACGCGGCCTGAATATGAAGTGGCTCGGTGTTATTTTTGCATTTTTTGCTGCGTTTGCTTCTTTCGGTATCGGATGTGCCACACAGGTAAATGCGATTGCTACCGTATGTGAGGAAAATCTGCATATCAACGGAGAAATCATTGGTATCGTGGTTGCGGTACTGACTGCAATTGTCATTTTTGGCGGTATCAAGACCATTTCAAGCGTATGTGAAAAACTGGTTCCGTTTATGGCATTTTTCTATGTGATTGGCTGCATCATTATTCTTGGCTTTAATTATGATTTTATTATTCCGGCAGTCAAAACCATCTGCAAACTGGCATTTACTCCGGGTGCAGCAGCGGGCGGTCTTGTGGGAAGCGGCATTATGGCAGCAATGCATTACGGTGTTGCCCGCGGTCTCTTTTCCAATGAATCCGGTATGGGTTCGGCTCCGATTGCGGCAGCGGCAGCGCAGACAAGGAATCCGGTTCGTCAGGCTCTGGTTTCTTCTACCGGTACATTCTGGGATACGGTAGTTGTATGTCTTATGACTGGTCTTGTACTGGTTACTACTATTATGAAAAATGACACGATTAACATTGGCGCCGGTGTGGACGGTGGTATACTGACCTCTCTGGCATTTGCCCAGATTCCGGTGGTTGGTCCGGTTATTCTTGTAGTCGGGATTGTATGCTTTGCATATTCTACCATTTTGGGCTGGGCATATTACGGGGAACGCTGTGTGGAATATTTTGCAGGGAAAAAGGGTTTGATACCGTACCGTATTATTTATGTCCTGGTAGCAGCCATCGCACCGATTGTGGCACTTGATCTGGTATGGACGATCGCAGATATTCTGAACGCACTGATGGCGATACCGAATCTGATTGCCGTATTGCTCCTGTCACCGATCGTAGTAAAAGAGACGAAAAAATATATCAACAATCTGGATGCAAAAGATGATGCGGAAGTCCCGGTTGTGAAAACGGGAAGAAAATAAAGGAAAAGAAAATTATATTTGACAGCGCGCTGAGTGATCAGTGCGCTGTTTTAACGTGATAAAATATTTTTCAAAAATAACCCCCCTACGGGCTTGTGAGAACCCCTGGATTTATGATTAAATATCATTAGTAAATTTGCTGTAAGAGTTTGTGCTAAAATAAGGTTTTAAAGTATATTTTACACAAAAAGTTCGTACAGGATTTAAATAAACAAAGGAGGTATGGAGAATGAAAAAAAGACTGGTATACGCATTATGTATGATAATGATGACGGCAGGGATCCTGACTGGCTGCGGCGGTTCAGGCAGCAGTAGTTCCGTGGGGACAGAGGAAACGCAGGAGAAAGATTCTGTGGTTGTGACTATGCCGGTATCGTCAGAACCGGCGTCCGGATTTGATCCGGCTTATGGATGGGGTGCGGGAGAACACGTGCATGAACCATTGATTCAGAGTACGCTTACGGTTACGACTGCAGATCTGGAAATTGAAAAAGATCTGGCAACAGATTATTCCTGCAGCGAAGACGGGCTGACCTGGACGGTTACCATTCGCGATGATGTGAAGTTTACGGATGGGGAAAAACTGACAGCAGAGGATGTGGCTTTTACATACAATAAGGTGAAAGAATTGAGTACGGTAAATGATTTCACCATGATGAAAGAGGCAGTCGCTGTGAATGAGACTACAGTGGAATTTCACATGGAAACGCCCTATTCCATCTGGCCCTACACAATGGCGGTAGTCGGAATCCTTCCGGAACACGCATATGATGAGAATTACGGACAGAATCCGATTGGCTCCGGTCCATATATCATGAAGCAGTGGGATAAAGGGCAGCAGGTTATCTTTGAGGCAAATCCGGATTATTACGGAGGAGAACCGGAGATTAAGAAACTGACGGTTCTGTTTATGGAAGAGGACGCGGCGCTTGCAGCAGCGATGGCGGGACAGGTGGATGTGGCACATACGGCGGCGTCTTACAGCGAAGAAGTGCTGGATGGCTACCATCTGGAAAGCATTGCGAGCGTTGATAATCGGGGATTTAACCTTCCGGCCACGGAGGCGGAAGAGGTGGATGGTCTGGTGATTGGAAATGATTTTACCAGCGATGTGAATGTACGCCGTGCCATTAACATTGCCATCGACCGGGAAGAAATGATTGAAAATGTTTTGAATGGATATGGTTCAGCGGCATACAGCGTATGTGACGGCATGCCATGGTATAACGAAGCATGTGAAGTAGAATATGACCCGGAAGAGGCAATGCGGATTCTGGACGGGGCAGGCTGGACAGAAGGGGCTGACGGTATTCGTGAAAAAGACGGTGTAAAAGCAGAATTTACACTGATGTTCAATCCGGGTGATTCCGTTCGTCAGGCACTGGCGGAAGACACGGCCAATCAGCTGCGTGAAATCGGCATTTCCGTGACGACAGAAGGGGCAGGCTGGGATGTGGCTTATGATAAGGCGCAGTCTCAGGCTTTGATCTGGGGTTGGGGTGCCCATACACCGATGGAGTTTTATAATATTTATCATTCCATGAGTGAAACGGGACTTGCGGAACTGTCACCATACGCCAACGATACAGTTGATCAGTATATGGACGAGGCCCTTCAGTGCACGGATGTGGAAGAATCTTATGAACTTTGGAAAAAAGCCCAGTGGGATGGAAGGACAGGCGTCAGTCAGGATGGAGACATCCCGTGGATCTGGCTCTGCAATGTGGATCATCTGTATTTTATCCGTGATGGACTCAGCATCGGGGAACAGAAGATTCACCCGCATGGACATGGCTGGTCCCTTGTCAATAATGTAGACCAGTGGAAATGGAGCTAAGAATAACCTATGAAAAAGACCTTGATTTTTGCAGGGAAAAACATAATAAGAGTAATTCTGCTGCTGTTTACGGTGAGTGTGCTGACCTTTACGCTGGTCAGTATATCGCCCATAGATCCCCTTCAGGCGAATGTGGGGCAGGCGGCCCTTGGCAGCATGAGTCAGGAACAGAAAGAAAAACTGGAATCCTACTGGGGTGTGGATACGCCCCCGGTGGAACGGTATTGGAACTGGGCAAAAGATCTCCTGAAAGGTGATATGGGTGAGTCGCTCCTGTATCGTCAGTCCGTGACAAACGTGATTGGTGTGAAACTGGCCAATTCCTTATTTTTGATGGCGCTTGCCTGGGTTATTTCCGGGGTACTTGGCTTTGTGCTTGGTGTGCTGGCCGGTATAAATCGGGGCAGGCTCATTGACAAATTTGTAAAAGGCTATTCGCTGGTCATCGCCAGCACACCATCTTTCTGGCTGGCTCTTCTGCTTTTGCTGATATTTGGTGTGTGGCTGAAAGTTCTGCCAATCGGTCTCAGCGTACCAATTGGTGTTGAGGCCAGCGGAGTTACTTTTCTGGATCGGGTGCAGCATGCGATTTTGCCTGCGCTTACGCTGAGTATTACGGGTGTATCAAATATAGCGCTGCATACCAGAGAAAAAATGATTGATATTATGGAGAGTGAATATGTGCTTTTTGCCCGTGCAAGAGGTGAAACCACAGGAAGTATTTTGAAAAATCATGCGCTGCGAAACGTATTGCTTCCCGCAATTACCCTTCAGTTTGCCTCCATCAGTGAGATCATCGGCGGTTCGGTTCTGGTGGAACAGGTATTTTCTTATCCGGGGCTTGGTCAGGCAGCAGTAACGGCAGGTCTTGGCAGTGATGTGCCGCTTTTGATGGGAATTACTCTGGCAACCGCCGCAATTGTATTTATTGGAAACATGATCGCCAATCTTTTATATGGTGTCGTGGACCCGAGAATCCGAAAAGGAGGGCAGGGCGCATGAAGGTAAATCAGAGAAAGAAAACCATACTGCTTCTTGTTATATCGGTCACCTTTCTGACAGTTGTGGCCATAGCCGGCATCTTTTTGAAGGAAAGTGCCATGGTCACGGATTTTTCGAGAAAAAATCTGGCTCCCTGTCTGAAATATCCCTTCGGAACGGACTGGCTGGGCAGAGATATGTTCAAAAGAACGATTACCGGCTTGTCCATGAGTATTCTGATCGGTGTGCTGGCAGCAGGCGTGAGTGCGGTCATCGCATTTATTCTCGGGACAATGGCGGCCACTCTTGGAAAAAAAGTGGATTCGGCAATTTCTTTTATAATCGATACGATTATGGGAATTCCGCATATTTTGCTGCTAATTCTGATTTCGTATGCAGCTGGAAAAGGGCTGAAAGGTGTCATCATCGGTGTGGCACTGACACACTGGACTTCGCTGGCACGTCTGATCCGCGGTGAAGTGATGCAGTTAAAAGAGAGTGAATACATACAGATCGCGGAAAAACTGGGACACAGCAAATGGAAAATAGCCATGAAACATATGGTTCCCCATTTGCTGCCCCAGTTCATTGTGGGACTGGTGCTTATGTTCCCGCATGCGATTCTGCATGAGGCCAGTATTACTTTTCTGGGATTCGGGCTTTCTGTGGAGCAGCCCGCAATCGGAATCATTTTATCTGAGAGCATGAAATATATGATTACCGGAAAATGGTGGCTGGCACTTTTTCCAGGGCTTATCCTGGTGCTTACGGTTGTGCTTTTTGAGATGGCGGGAACGTCACTTCGAAAACTGCTGGATCCGTCCAGTGCCCATAAGTAAAAGATTGAAAATAATGTTTTCGGGCAGCAGCTGTTCCGGGTGAAATAAATACAGGAGAGCATGCTGCAGAAAAACGGAAAGAAACAGGAAGAACGATGAGTTGTCTGAATAAACGACATATATTAGAAATTGAAGATTTGTCCATTACTTTTTCGCAATATGAAAAAGGTCTGAATCAGGTGGAACTGCCGGTCATTTCCAATCTGAATGTATCGGTGCACGAGGGAGAGATCGTGGCGGTGATCGGTTCCAGCGGTTCCGGGAAAAGCCTTCTGGCCCATGCAATATTGGGGCTTTTGCCGTATAATGCGTCCGTTTCCGGAAAAATATATTTTGACGATGAGGAACTGACGAAAGAACGCATTGAAAAACTGCGGGGAAATGAAATCGCTTTTGTGCCCCAGAGTACTAAATATCTGGATCCGCTCATGAAGGTGGGAAGACAGGTGCGGGGAAGCAGAAAAGGAAAAGAAACCCTGGCCTTACAGAGAAAACTGTTTGAAGAATACGGGCTGGATCCGTCTGTGGAAGAAATGTATCCGTTTGCATGCTCCGGCGGTATGGAACGGCGTATCCTTTTCCTGAGTGCCCTGATGGGGAATCCGGAACTGATCATTGCGGATGAACCGACTCCTGGTATGCAGCTGGAACTGGCAAAAAAATCCATGGAAGCATTCCGCCGGTTTGCGGATAAAGGAAAAGGGGTACTTCTGATCACACATGATATTGAACTGGCGCTGGAAGTGGCAGACCGGATTGCCATTTTTTATGCGGGCACTACGGTGGAGGAAGCGCTGGTGACAGATTTTCAGTCGGAAGAACTGCTTCGCCACCCATATACAAAAGCCTTGTTCCGCGCCCTGCCCCAAAACGGTTTTCAGCCCCTTCCGGGCAATCAGCCTTATGTGAAAGATATGCCGAAGGGCTGTCCTTTTGGCCCCCGGTGTGAGTGGTATTCGGAAGAATGTCAGGGAGAAATCCCCATGAAGCTGGTGCGCTGCGGTCAGGTGCGCTGTGCAAAAATACAGGGAGAAACAGGAGGACATCACCATTGAAACTGGAAGTAAAAGATATCTGTTATTCCTATCAAAAAGGAAAAATGGTTCTGAATCATGTGAATCTGACCATAGAAAGTCATGAGCGGGTCGGAATTCTGGCACCGAGCGGAATCGGAAAAACCACTTTGTGTAAAATTATGGCCGGATATCTGAAACCGGACGAAGGTCAGATTCTTGTGGATGGCAGGCCGCTCCCGAAAAAAGGATACTGTCCGGTGCAGATGATCTGGCAGCACCCGGAGAAGGCGGTGAACCCGCGTCTGAAACTGAAGGAAATCATAGCGGACGGAGATGATGTGGAACCGGGAATCATACAGGAACTTGGCATTGAGCCGGACTGGATGAACCGGTACCCGCAGGAATTGTCCGGCGGAGAACTGCAGCGTTTCTGTATTGCCAGAGCATTGGGAAAAGGCACAAAGTTTCTTCTGGCAGATGAGATCAGCACCATGCTGGATCTGATTACGCAGAGTCAGCTGTGGGAATTTCTTCTAAAAGAAGTAAAAAGAAGGGAAATCGGACTGGCGGTGGTTTCACACAGTGAACCGCTGATCAGCGCCGTTACAACGAGAACCATATCTTTAATTTGACCTTTTGACCCTGGTATCATAGTTATAATTTGGAAAAAATTTTCAGAAAAATTACAAAAATAGAATGGAATTAAAGTATGAAAAACTACTTTAAAGAAAATATTAAAAATATGTGTGGACTAAGTGTAATTTAAGTAGTAAAATATTTATGTAAATGAGCCATCCAGAACGTAAAATATAATTCGGCATTCTGGATGGCTTTTTAAAAACATCTTAAAGGAGGATGATTTATGAAAAAGAAAGTACTCAGTTTACTTCTTTGTGTTACTATGGCAGCTTCTCTGTTTGCCGGATGTAAAAGTGCGGTAGAGTCCGAGGAGGAAGATTCAGCAGCAGAAGAATCCGCAGACGATGAAGCAGAGAAAGGGGAAAAAGAGACCGCCGGAATTCCGAAAGACGAAATCAAAGTTGGTTTTGTACATGTATCGGATGCAAGTGATATGGGCTATACTTACAACCATGATCTTGGAACAAAAGCGATGCAGGAAGCACTTGGGCTGAGCGACGATCAGATCGTGAATAAGATGAATGTTCCGGAAGGTGCAGAATGTGACACTGCGCTCAGAGAACTGGTAGATGCGGGATGCAATATCATTTTTGCAACCAGCTTCGGTTTTGAGGATTATGTGCTGGAAGTTGCAGCTGAATATCCGGAAGTTCAGTTCTGTCATGCTACCGGCTATAAGGCAGCAGATTCCGGTCTTGACAATGTACACAATTATTTCGCATCTGTTTATGAAGCGCGTTATCTGGCAGGTATTGCAGCAGGTCTGAAAACAGAGACCAACAAAATTGGTTATGTAGCAGCATTTCCGTTTGCAGAGGTTATCAGCGGTTACACAGCATTCTATCTTGGTGCAAAAAGTGTTAACCCGGATGTGACCATGGATATCATGTACACCAACTCCTGGAATGATCCGACGGTTGAATCCCAGGTTGCCCAGGCTTTGATCGACCGTGGATGTGACGTTATATCTCAGCATTCCGACTCCACTGCACCGGCAACAACGGCTGAGCAGAACGGTGTATGGCAGTGTGGTTACAATGCAGATATGATCAGTGCAGCACCGCAGGCTTCTCTGATTTCTGCACGTATTGACTGGGGTATCTATGTAACAGAAGCTGTTCAGGCTATGATCGATGGTACCGAGATCCCGACTGACTGGTGTAAAGGTCTTGCAGATGGTGCGGTATACCTTTCTCCGCTGAATACAGACATTGCTGCTGAGGGAACCCAGGAAGCAATCGATGAAGCGGCAGCCAGACTGGAATCCGGTGAACTGCACGTATTTGAAGGTCCGCTGACCGGAACCAGCCCGGAAGGTGAAACAATTGAAATCGCGGAAGGTGACTACTACCATGAACAGGAAGAAGGATCTGCTCCGTCTTGGTGCTATATTGTAGAAGGATGTACCGTAGTTGAATAATGAATAACGGGGAGTCTGGCATATAATGGTATATGTATATGCCAGACTCTTTTTTCATCACAAAATAAAAGTAAGATTCTCTGAAGGAGGAAGAGGGCTTGGAAGAGGCAAAAAAACTGGCTGTTCAGATGAAAAATATCACCAAGACATTCGGCACAAAAGTTGTCGCAAACCGTGATGTGAATTTTGAACTGCGCAAAGGCGAAATCCTGGCATTGCTTGGTGAAAATGGAAGCGGGAAGACCACACTTATGAATACGCTGTCCGGTATTTATTTCCCGGATCACGGTTCCATTTGCATCAATGGGAAAGAGGAGACCATACGTTCTCCGAAAGATGCGTTTGATCTGGGGATCGGTATGATCCACCAGCATTTCAAGCTGGTCGATGTTATGACCGCTGCGGAAAATGTGGTGCTTGGACTGCCGGGCAAACTTATGCTGGACCGGAAGGCAGCAAATCAGAAAGTAAAAGAACTGGCGGATCGATACGGGTTTGAACTGGATCCCACAAAGAAGATTTACAACATGGCGGTTTCGGAAAAACAGACTGTTGAAATCATCAAAGTACTGTATCGCGGTGCGGACATTCTGATCCTGGATGAACCGACTGCCGTTCTGACACCGCAGGAAACGGAAAAACTGTTTGCTGTGCTTCGCAATATGAAAAAGGACGGAAAATCCATTATCATTATCACACATAAGCTGCATGAGGTGCTTTCTATTTCCGACCGTGTCACCATTCTCAGAAAAGGTGAGTATATAGGTACCGTTAATACTGCCGGGACGGATCAGTCAGAGCTGACCGAAATGATGGTGGGAAGAAAAGTCAGCCTGGAAATTGATCGTCCGGAAGTGGAAAATAAGAGAGAAATCTTAAAAGTCATCGATCTGACCTGCTTAAACAGTGAGGGCGTAAAAGCGCTTGATTCTATTAATTTTTCTGCCTTTGGCGGAGAAATTCTCGGTGTCGCAGGCATAGCGGGAAGCGGTCAGAAAGAACTTTGCGAAGCCATTGCCGGTCTGTATCCGGCTGTTGGCGGTTCGGTTCTTTATGAGACCGAGGTAAATGGCGTGGTAGTCAAGGAACGCATTCTTGGACTGAAACCGGATGAAGTGTCGAAAAAGGGTATTTCCATGGCATTTGTTCCGGAAGACCGACTGGGAATGGGCCTTGTGGCCGGTATGGATATGACGGACAATGTGATGCTGCGCGGTTACAAAGATAGCAAAGGTATTTTTGTAGACCGGAAACGCCCCAGAGAACTGGCGGAAAAACTGATCAAAGATCTGGAGATTGTAACACCTGGCGTAGAAACACCGGTTGGCCGTCTTTCCGGCGGTAATGTACAGAAAGTCCTTCTGGGACGGGAGATCGCATGTCAGCCCCGTGTGCTCATTGTTGCATATCCGGTTCGGGGACTTGATATTAATTCCTCTTACCGCATTTACGATCTGCTCAATGAACAGAAGAAAAAAGGTGTCGCAGTTATATTTATCGGTGAAGATCTGGACGTACTTATGGATATTTCCGATCGGCTTATGGTTCTTTGCGGCGGCCGTGTCAGCGGAATCGTTGACCCGCGTACCACCACAAAGGAGGACATCGGTCTTATGATGATTAAAGTAGCTGATCATGAGAAAGGGGAGGTGAAAGAATGAGTCGGACAGCAGAACATAAAGAGCCATTGATCCGTATGGCAAAAAGGGACGCGATGGATCCGAAAAAAGCATGGCTCATTCGTGGAATCGCTTTTCTGGGGGCTTTGCTCACAGGTGCACTGCTGATTCTTGTGTTGGGTCATAACCCGATTCTGGTATATAAAGATATGGTTGTAGGTGCATTTGGATCAAAGACCGTTATTTATGAAACCGTAAAACTTACCGTACCGCTTCTGATTACCGCCATCGGTATTTCTTTTGCATTCAAAATGAAGTTCTGGAACATCGGAGCGGAAGGCCAGATCCTTGTGGGCGCGGTTGCCGCCGGATATTTTGGATTGTTTATGGCAAGCGTACTTCCCAAGATCCCGCTTGTTATCTGTATGATGGTTTCTTCCATGCTGGCAGGCGGTCTCTATGGACTTCTTCCGGCAGTCTGCAAGGCAAAATGGGGTACAAATGAAACACTGTTTACGCTGATGCTGAACTACATTGCCCTTGCATTTATCAAATATCTGATGAATGGTCCGTGGAAAGCAAAGGGCAGCAGTTTCCCGAAGATCGATATGCTGCACAAGGGTGCACGACTGACAAAGGTACTGGGTGTGCACTGGGGATGGATCGTGGCATTGATCCTTGTCGTCGCATCCTGGATCTATTTTAACAAAACAAAGCAGGGTTACGAAATTGCTGTTGTAGGTGAAAGCAACAATACAGCCCGTTACGCCGGCATCAATGTAAGTAAGGTATTTATTCGCACCATGTTCCTGTCCGGTGCTTTGTGCGGTCTGGTAGGTATGTTCCAGGTAGCCGGAGCAGACTACACCATCACAGAGAGCACAGCGGGCGGAGTCGGATTTACCGCGATCACTGTAGCATGGCTGGCAAAAATGAATCCCTATGGAATGCTTCTGGTTGCGGCATTTATTGCTATGCTGGAACGCGGTTCCAATACCATTCAGACGATTTACAAGATTCCCGCATCGGCATCCGAACTGCTGACCGGTATTATCCTGTTTTTCATGCTTGGCTGCGAATTTTTTATCACATATAAACTGATTCTTCGCGGAAGAAAGGAGGAGAAAAATGCTTAGTACCTTGCAGACATTATTTATTGCTGCCGTTTTGGCAGGAACTCCTTTGCTTCTTGGAGCCCTGGGTGAAATCTTAACGGAAAAATCCGGAAACATGAACCTTGGTGTGGAAGGCATGATGTTCATGGGTGCCATTTCCGGCCTGGTAGGGGCATATTATTATGAACAGGGCGCTGTCGCAAAAGGAGGAACTCCGTCCGGAGTGATCGCGGCATTGGTTGCGCTGGCTGTTTCTTTTCTTGTAGGTGCGCTGGGCGCTTTGATCTACAGCTTTCTGACCATCACTTTAAGAGCCAATCAGAACGTAACCGGTCTGACACTCACCATTTTCGGTACCGGTTTCGGTAACTTTTTCGGTGAATTTTTCGGTCTGAAAGCAGGCGGTTATATTGCAGTTGGAGAGCAGGTAAAAGCAGCTTTTTCCAATCTGAAAATACCGGTTCTTTCTGATATACCGGTTCTTGGAAAACTGTTTTTCCAGTACAACTGGATGGTTTATCTTGCACTTGGGCTGGCTTTTGTGATGGCCTGGTTTTTCAACCGGACACGGGTTGGTCTGAATCTTCGTGCGGTTGGAGAAAGTCCTGCTACTGCAGATGCGGCCGGTATTAATATTACGAGATACAAATATCTGGCGACTATTATGGGAGGCGGTATCTGCGGCGTCGGCGGTATGTATATGAGTATGGTGACCACTTCCGGTGTATGGGTTCACAACTGTGTAAACGGTTATGGCTGGCTGGCAGTTGCTCTGGTTATTTTTGCAAGCTGGAGAGCAGGCCGTGCGATTATCGTATCCATTATTTTCGGCGGTCTTACGGTTATGCGTATGTATGTAAGCATTCCGGGACTTCCCGCTCAGATTTATGATATGCTGCCTTATGTGGCAACCATTATCGTTCTGGTTATCACAAGTATGCGTCAGTCAAAAGAGTTTGCTCAGCCGAAGAGCTGCGGTACAAATTATTTCCGTGAGGAAAGATAATCTGACTTTTATTGACAAACGAAATATAAATTGATAGAATAGTCGATAAGTCGTCGTGGTAAAGCGACAAAGACGACGGAAAGTGGGGACCATATATGGAGCAGAGAGTTTTATCAATTTTAGTAGACAACACTGCCGGTGTACTGAGCCGGGTTGCAGGGTTATTCAGCAGAAGAGCATATAACATTGACAGTTTGACCGTGGGTGTGACTGCTGACCCGAAATATTCCAGAATGACTGTTGTATGCAGCGGTGATGAGCTGATTCTCCAGCGGATTACAAGTCAGCTGGCAAAACTGGTAGATGTACGTGATATCAAAGTGCTGACACCGGGCAATTGCGTAACAAGAGAGCTGGTTCTGGTAAAGGTACTGTGCGATGAGGAAAGACGCGCTAACCTTATTGCGATCGCTAATATTTTCCGTGCAAAAATCATCGATGTGGCAAAAGAGTCCCTGATTATAGAGCTGACAGGAGAAATCAGCAAAATTGAAGCATTTCTTGAAATGCTTGACGGTTATGAGATTGCAGAACTTGCAAGAACCGGTATGACAGGATTATCCCGAGGATCTCACGATGTAAGATACCTTTAGGAATAAATATTTTTAAAACAAAAACAGAGAGGAAGTAAGTAAAATGGCAGCAAGAATGTTTTATAAGGAAGATTGTAATTTATCCCTTCTGGAGGGCAAAAAGATTGCGATTATCGGATACGGCAGCCAGGGTCATGCACATGCACTGAACCTGAAAGATTCCGGATGCGACGTAATCATCGGTCTTTATGAAGGATCCAAATCCTGGGCAAAAGCAGAAGCACAGGGATTTCAGGTATATACAGCAGCAGAGGCAGCAAAACAGGCTGATGTTATCATGATTCTGATCAACGATGAGAAACAGGCAGCTATGTACAAAAGAGATATCGAGCCGAACCTGGAAGAAGGCAACATGCTTATGTTCGCTCATGGTTTTGCTATCCACTTTGGTCAGATCGTTCCGCCTTCATACGTTGACGTATGTATGGTAGCTCCGAAAGGACCGGGTCATACAGTAAGAAGCGAATATCAGGTTGGCAAAGGTGTTCCGTGTCTGGTAGCAGTTCATCAGGATGCTTCCGGAAAAGCACTGGATAAAGCACTGGCTTACGCTCTGGGTATTGGCGGAGCAAGAGCAGGTGTTCTTGAGACCACTTTCAGAACAGAGACAGAAACTGACCTCTTCGGTGAGCAGGCAGTTCTTTGTGGTGGTGTATGTGCTCTTATGCAGGCTGGTTACGAAACTCTGGTTGAAGCTGGCTATGATGAGAGAAATGCATACTTTGAATGTATCCATGAGATGAAACTGATCGTAGACCTGATCTACCAGTCCGGTTTTGCCGGAATGAGATATTCCATCTCCAACACAGCTGAATACGGCGATTACATCACAGGTCCGAAGATTGTTACCGAAGATACAAAGAAAGCGATGAAAAAAGTTCTTTCCGATATCCAGGACGGTACATTTGCAAAAGACTTCCTGCTTGATATGTCTCCGGCAGGCGGACAGGCTCATTTCCGTGCCATGAGAAAACTGGCAGCTGAGCATCCGTCAGAAATCGTTGGTGCAGAAGTACGTAAACTGTACAGCTGGAGCGATGAGGATAAACTGATCAATAACTAATTCAGCCTTTAAGAATGGAGACTGTTTATGAGTGAAAATATGACTCCTGAATTAAACAATTCGACGACGGAAACTCCAGTAACGGAGTCTTCTTTCACAGAACCGGAAGTTGTAGATGCTGCAGAGGCAGAAGAAACTGTTTCGGAAGATACAGTAACTGGAATGACTGGAAATAATACAGAAGATGTGGCTGTGAAGCCAGATGATTCCATGACAGAATCCGGGACTTTTGCTGAACCGGTAAAACCGCAGCCATCCTATTACCAGTATAATCCTGAGATGAACAATACATATGCAGAACCGGAAGAGCCCCAGGGAAAAGGTCTGGCGATTGCGGGTATGGTCTGTGGTATTGTGGCTTTGGTAATGATCTGTTGTTTGTGGCCGATTGCTGTCATACTTGGAATTGCAGGTCTTGCACTCAGTATTATTGCACTGGTGAAAAAGCAGAGCAAAGGTATGTCCATTGCCGGTATTATTACCTCTGGTCTTGCTCTTCTGTTTTCGATTGCACTTGTAATTTTGTCTGTGGCATTTGTGGACATTGTTTCGGATGTAATGAGTGATCCGGAATTTCAAAAGCAGATGGAATATGAGCTTGAGTATGATCTGACAGAAGAACAGATGGAGATTCTGGATCAGCTTTTTGATGAATAAAAAGAGGGTATAAGGCTGTCGCATTTGGGCGGCGGCCTTTCTTTTAAGGAGGAAGAGATATGGGAATGACAATGACGCAGAAGATTCTTGCTGCCCATGCCGATCTTGATCATGTAGAGGCTGGACAGTTAATCGAAGCGGATCTTGATCTGGTACTGGGTAACGATATTACATCCCCGGTTGCCATTCATGAGATGGAAAAAATGACGGTAGATACCGTTTTTGATAAAGATAAAGTGGCACTGGTTATGGACCATTTTATCCCGAATAAGGATATTAAATCAGCAGAACACTGCAAATGTGTTCGTCAGTTTGCATGCAGACACGATATTACAAACTATTTTGATGTTGGAGAAATGGGGATTGAACATGCACTTCTTCCGGAAAAAGGTCTGACAGTAGCCGGTGACGTGATCATCGGAGCAGACTCTCATACCTGTACATACGGTGCGCTGGGTGCATTTTCCACTGGTGTGGGAAGCACCGATATGGCAGCTGGTATGGCTACCGGAAAAGCATGGTTCAAAGTACCGTCCGCAATCAGATTCAATATTGTGGGAAAACCGAAAAAATGGGTAAGCGGTAAAGACGTGATCCTTCACATCATCGGTATGATCGGTGTTGACGGTGCCCTTTACAAATCCATGGAATTTGTTGGAGAGGGTATCAAATATCTGACCATGGATGACCGTTTTACAATTGCAAATATGGCAATCGAAGCAGGCGGAAAAAATGGTATTTTCCCGGTTGATGATCTTGCAATTGCATATATGGAAGAACATTCAAAACGTCCCTACAAGGTTTATGAGGCAGATGAAGATGCTGTATATGAGGAAGAGTATACCATTGATCTGAGTACACTTGAGCCCACGATCGCGTTCCCGCATCTGCCGGAGAATACGAAGACCATCAGCGAAATCACAGAAGATGTTGTTGTAGATCAGGCTGTCATTGGCTCCTGTACAAATGGCCGTATCGATGACCTTCGCTGCGCAGCGGAAATTCTGAAAGGCCGTAAGGTGAAAAAAGGTCTTCGCTGCATCATTATTCCGGCGACACAGGCAATCTATCTGCAGGCCATGGAAGAAGGTCTCCTGAAGATCTTTATCGAAGCGGGCGCTGTTGTCAGCACACCGACCTGTGGTCCGTGCCTTGGCGGTTATATGGGTATCCTTGCAGAGGGTGAGCGTTGTATCTCAACCACAAACCGTAACTTCGTAGGCCGTATGGGTCATGTGAAATCAGAAGTATATCTGGCGAGCCCTGCAGTGGCTGCAGCAAGTGCTGTAACCGGAAAAATTTCCGCACCGGAAGAACTGGGATTATAGGAGGTAAGAAATCATGAATGCAAAAGGAAGAGTATTTAAATACGGCGATAATGTAGATACAGACGTTATCATCCCGGCAAGATATCTGAACTCCTCAGATCCGGCAGAACTGGCAACACACTGTATGGAAGACATCGACAAAGAGTTTGTAAACAACGTTCAGAAAGGCGACATCATGGTTGCCAACAAGAACTTTGGCTGCGGTTCTTCCAGAGAACATGCTCCGATCGCAATCAAAGCGGCTGGTATCAGCTGTGTAATCGCAGAAACATTTGCCCGTATTTTCTACCGCAATGCGATTAATATCGGCCTTCCGATCATCGAATGTCCGGAAGCTGCAAAAGCAATCGAAGCAGGAGATGAAGTGGAAATCGATTTTGATTCCGGTATTATCACAGATGTGACAAAAGGAACCAGCTATAAAGGACAGGCTTTCCCGCCGTTTATGCAGAAGATCATTGCGGCAGAAGGTCTTGTGAACTATATCAATCAGAAATGATCATCCAGGGACTCTTCCAGACGGAGTCCCTGATTTTTTCTGCTTTTGGTTGACAAATGATGCGAAGTAACATATAATCTTAGTGTTATGAAAATATTGTTTTCGGGGTATGGCGTAGCTTGGTAGCGCGCACGGCTGGGGGCCGTGAGGTCGCAGGTTCAAATCCTGTTGCCCCGATTTTTGTAGAGTAATACGTGAATAAGCCTGTTATCAGTTATAGAAGTATGATTGATAGTGGGTTTTTTTGCAAAGTATGCAAAGGAGACATATTCCAAGGCATGCTCTGGAATATGTGAGGGGTGATATTATGGCCAGATATTGCTGTTTATGTTTTAGAAGAAAAATGGTGTTACAGGAGCCAAAATGGCTGTCTGCCGAAGACAGTGATGAAATCGTATGTAATGCCTGCTGGCGGCTGCTGGACAATCTGGAACATGCGGAGACGCTTGAAGCGGTGGACGCTGCAAAGGGAGCACTGAAACCATTTTTCGAATCCGAGGATGTGGAAGAGAGTGTAAAAGATATTCTCAGAAGAAATGTTGAAAAGGCATATGACAGACTGTGCGGCAAATTTGCGGAACAGCCTCTGATTACGACCGGTGATGGCTTTGAAGGGTTTAAAATTGTGAAATACTGCGGTGTTTTATCCGGTGAAGCGGTTTTGGGCGCGGGGGATTTATCGGAACTTGAATCCAATTCTTCTGATTTTTTTGTTGCCCAGTCCAACAGTTTTGCAGAAAAAATGAAGGAAGCAAAAGAGGTGGCAAAAAATCAGCTGATTCGAACTGCACTCAAGAAAAGTGCAAATGCATTGATCGGACTGGACTTTGATTATGTTACATTTGGAAACAATGTGATCGGTGTCAGCGCCAACGCCACTGCGGTAGTTGTTCAGAAAGAAGAGGGATAAACAGGTTTTTTTGTCTGAATTTGTAAAAAGGATTGACAAGAGGATTGCAATAGTGTTAATCTAATACATACCAAGCAAAAGTAAAAAAGAAAAATGCTATGAAGAGGATTATTACATTTGATTTTTGATTTCAGAGAGCTGTTGGCTGGTGTGAAACAGCAGAGAAAACAGATGGAACTGGCCTCCGAGCGGCTGCCCAAAATTCTGATTGGTTATAGGACAATGGAAGAGTAGACGCAGACGGAACCCAACCGTTATCTAGGGGAAGATATAAGGTGTATACCCGTATCTGATAAGTGTATGAAGTAACATTCATAAAATAAGAGTGGTACCGCGTAGGACTAAAATAGCAGTCTTTCGTCTCTTGCAGCTGCATAACATGTAGATGTGCAAAGAACGAAGGGCTTTTTTCTTTTTACGGCAACAAAAAGGAGGATATAACAATCATGATGAATCACAACAAGTACAAAAGACAGTATTATATGCCGCCGGTGGAATGCAATGACTGGACAAAGAAAGAGTATGTTGACAAAGCGCCGATCTGGTGCAGCGTTGATTTAAGAGACGGCAATCAGGCACTGGTCATTCCCATGAGTCTGGAACAGAAACTGGAGTTTTTCAAACTTCTTGTAAAAATCGGTTTTAAAGAGATTGAGATCGGTTTTCCGGCAGCTTCTGAGACGGAATATGAATTCTGCCGTGCACTGATCGAACAGAATCTGATTCCGGATGATGTGACCATTCAGGTTCTGACACAGGCAAGGGAACACATTATCAAAAAGACTTTTGAAGCAATCAGGGGCGCAAAAAAAGCAATTGTACACGTTTACAATTCAACCTCTTACGCTCAGCGTGAACAGGTATTCCGCAAATCAAAAGAAGAAATCAAACAGATTGCTGTGGAAGGGGCAGCTCTTTTGAAAAAACTGTCAGATGAAGCCGAACAGGATCTGTATTTTGAATACAGCCCGGAAAGCTTTACCGGAACTGAGATGGACTATGCATTGGAAGTATGCAATGCAGTTCTTGATGTATGGCAGCCGACACCGGAGCGCAAAGCGATCATTAACGTGCCGGTAACAGTACAGTTATCACTGCCGCATGTATATGCAAGTCAGATTGAATACATGTCCAAAAACCTGAAATACCGTGAAAACGTAATTCTTTCCCAGCACGCACACAATGACCGGGGCTGTGGTGTTGCCGATACAGAGCTGGGTCTTCTGGCAGGTGCTGACCGTGTGGAAGGTACACTTTTCGGCAATGGTGAGCGTACCGGTAACGTGGACATCGTAACGGTAGCCATGAATATGTATGCCCAGGGCGTTGATCCGGAACTTGATTTCAGCGATATGACTGATATTGTAGAGCAGTATGAAAAATACACCGGTATGAAAGTGGGCGAGAGAAGCCCGTACGCTGGTGCGCTTGTATTTGCTGCATTCTCCGGTTCTCATCAGGATGCGATCGCAAAGGGTATGAAATGGATCGATGAAAAAGAGCCGGAGCACTGGACGGTTCCGTATCTGCCGATCGACCCGACCGATGTTGGAAGAAACTACGATGCAGATGTTATCCGTATCAACAGCCAGTCCGGAAAGGGTGGAGTTTCCTATATTCTGGAGACAAAATTTGGTCTCAATCTGCCGCCTAAGATGCGCGAAGCCATGGGTTACGCGGCAAAAGATGTGTCTGATCACAAGCACGCAGAACTGCAGCCGGAAGAAATTTTCGAAATCTTCAAGGAAAAATTCGAAAATATCACAACACCGTACAGCATCAACGAAGTACATTTCCAGCAGGTCGACGGCGGAATGGTTACGCAGGTTACTTCCACATTTGAAGGCCAGACGGTTACCACAGAGGCTTCTGGTAACGGACGTCTCAATGCGGTAAGCAATGCGCTTAAGAAAGCATATGGACTGAAATATGATCTGGTATCCTACTCCGAACATGCCTTAGAGCAGAGTTCCAGCTCCAGAGCGATTGCATATGTGGGTATTCGTTCCATGAGCGGAAAACTTTCCTGGGGTGCAAGCCTCCATACGGATATTATCCATGCATCAATTGATGCACTGGTGGCTGCGATCAATAACAGAGTAGCAGAATAATCCGGAAATCAAAGATAAATAAAAACGTCGAAACTTGCGTCCGATTCAGCAATCTGCCAAATCGAAAAAAGTCGTAACTTGCGATGAAAACGTGATGTTTTACAATTTTTGCCTTTGCAGAAAGAATCCTTTTTGGGCAGGCGTACGAAGTTGAAACAGGAATATTGACTTTTGAAAATCCCCCGACTAAAATAGGCTCACTTTAGAGCGCGTGATTTTAGTGAAAGGGGGATTTTTCGTGAAAAAAGTTGCACAAATTATGTTTCCGGTATGTGTCTGTCTGTGCCTTGCACTCATAAAAAGAACCTTTTTGCTGCTGGATGAACGGATGATCTATGCGGAAGCCACTGTGTGTCAGAGCGAATCCGGGGATTCGGAAAATAATGTGGGTGTGGAAATGGCAGCGAATACGGAAGAAATTGCGTATGCCGATTTATCCATGTATTCGGATATCCATGATGAAGTGCTTCTGATCAAACCCTATCTGGTCCTTGCACCGACAGAGGCGAATCCTATGGTGTCCTGCATGCAGAATCTGACTTTATATCCAATGGAACATCTGCAGCTGGAGCATCGTGCCGGCAGGGACTACGAGATACTGCTGAAAATTGTGGAAGCAGAAGCCGGCGGTGAGAGCGTAGAGGGAAAGATTCTGGTGGCCAATGTGATCTTAAACCGGATGAACAGTCCGGATTTTCCGGATACGGTGGAAGAGGTGGTCTATCAGGTGGTAGAGGGATATCCCCAGTTTACACCGACGGCAGATGGCAGGATCGATACCGTTACCGTAACGGAAGAAACGGTGGAGGCAGTCAACCGGGCATTGGACGGAGAGGATCTGTCCTGTGGGGCGCTGTATTTTATGGCATCCGATCACTCGGAAGAACATAATGTGTGCTGGTTCGAAAACAATTTGACCTGGTTGTTTTCCTACGGTGGACATGACTTTTATATATGAAAGGAAATGAAAAAAATGCTTTAATTTTCGGGTGCATGTGTTATAATAGCCGCAGTAGAATAAAAAAGAAAAGAGATTGAGAACATGGAAATTTTATACAAAAGCACAAGAAGTAACAGTCAACCGGTAACCGCATCACAGGCTATTTTGCAGGGGCTGTCCGAGGACGGAGGTCTTTTTGTTCCGACCGCCATTCCGAAGCTGGATGTGACCATTGAGCAGCTGATGGAAATGTCTTATCAGGAAGTTGCATATGAAGTGATGTCCCGTTTCCTGACTGATTTTACAGAAGATGAATTAAAACACTGTATCAACAGTGCTTACGATGAAAAATTTGATACAAAAGCAATTGCACCGATCGCAGCAAAAAATGGTGAGTACTACCTGGAACTGTTCCACGGCGCAACCATCGCTTTTAAAGATATGGCACTGTCTATTCTGCCGCACCTTATGACAACTGCAGCGAAGAAAAACAATGCAAAAAATGATATCGTTATTCTGACTGCAACTTCCGGTGATACAGGAAAAGCTGCCATGGCCGGTTTTGCAGACGTACCGGGAACCAAAATTATCGTATTTTACCCGAAAAACGGTGTCAGCACCATCCAGGAACTTCAGATGGTGACCCAGAAGGGTGAGAATACATATGTAGTTGCCATCAACGGTAACTTCGATGATGCACAGAGCGCTGTAAAACGCATGTTTAACGACAAAGAACTGGAAAAAGAACTGGCAGATGCCGGATATCAGTTCTCCTCTGCAAACTCCATCAACATCGGACGTCTCGTTCCGCAGATTGCCTACTATGTATACGCATACGCCCAGATGTGCAAAATGGGTGAGATCAAACCGGGTGATGAGATTAACGTTGATGTGCCCACTGGAAACTTTGGCAACATTCTGGCTGCATTTTATGCGAAAAATATGGGTATGCCCATCGCAAAACTGATCTGTGCATCCAATGACAATAAAGTTCTGTATGACTTCTTCCGTACCGGAGAATACGATAGAAAACGTGATTTCATTTTAACCACATCTCCGTCTATGGATATTCTGATCTCCAGTAATCTGGAACGTCTGATTTATCGTATTGCAGGAAATGACGCAGACAGGAACAGTGCATTTATGGAATCTCTTGCAAAAGAAGGAAAATACGAAATTACAGACGATATGAAAGCCCAGCTGGCTGATTTCTACGGAAACTATGCAACAGAGCAGGAAGGCGCTGATAAGATCGCCAAAGTTTATAAAGAAACCGGTTATGTGATGGATACTCATACCGCTGTGGCTGCTGCTGTTTATGATAAATACGTTGCCGAGACAGGTGATAGTCGTAAAACGGTGATCGCATCAACAGCAAGTCCCTATAAATTTGCAAGAAGCGTAATGAGTGCAATTGCTCCGGAATATGCAGAACTGGAAGATTTTGCATTGATCGACAAACTGAGCGAACTTGCAAAAGTAGCAGAACCGAACGCGATCAAAGAAATCCGTAATGCGGAAATCCGTCACAATACCGTTGTGGATGTAGATAAGATGCAGGATGCAGTGAAAAATATTCTTGGAATTAAATAAGAAAACGAAAATGCGGGATACCCTTGGGTATCCCGTAAAATGACTGTGCCGAAAAATCATTTTTCTCCTGCAGGACAGGACGCGGGATTAAATGCGCCGGAAATCTAAAAACATAAAAGGAAAAAGAAAACAGGATAGAAATATGGAAGGATACCAGGATTACGAGAGCATAGAATGCGGAGTAATCCGCAGGTATCAAGGGGTCAAAATACTTTTTGACCCCAACATCATGGAATTGCAGAGTCCGGGAGGTGAAGTGTATGAAATGGGAAACTTTAATTTCATCTAAGCGGGTCGGAAGCTATCAGAAAAGCAGTCAGAAGAAAAGCACCGATCTGCGCAGTGAATTTGAAAAAGATTATCACCGCATTATCGGAAGTGCGTCTTTTCGCCGGCTTCAGGATAAGACACAGGTGTTTCCGCTGGATAAAAGTGATTTTATCCGTACCAGACTGACCCATTCCCTGGAGGTATCTTCCATAGCCAAATCGCTGGGACAAAATATCGGCGCGTACATTCTGGAACATTATCCGGAGGATGGATTTGATTTTCAGACGAAAAGTGATATCTGTGATATCCTGCAGTGCGCCGGGCTGATCCATGACATTGGGAATCCGCCCTTTGGCCATTTCGGGGAAGAGGCGATCCGGGACTGGTTCCGGAAAAATTTAAGGCAGCAGAAGGTGGGCGGTCAGCCCATTGAGGAGCTTTTGAGTCCCCAGCAGATGGCTGATTTCTATAATTTTGAAGGAAATGCCCAGGCTCTGCGTCTTGTGTCAAAACTTCATTTTCTGGTGAATGAAAAGGGAATGAATCTGACCTATGGCCTTTTGAATACGATTATAAAGTATCCCAACAGTTCCCTTGAGATTGATCCGAAGAGTGGAAATGTAAAAGATAAGAAAATGGGATATTTCTATTCGGAACAGGAGCTGTTTCATGATATTGCTGCCGCGACTGAGACCGGCCGCAATCGCCACCCCCTGACTTTTATCCTTGAGGCGGCGGACGATATTGCCTATCGGACTGCGGATATTGAGGATGCGTTCAAAAAAGGCTGTATTTCATATGATGATCTGGTCAAAGAACTGAAGAAGACCGTAGATGGGTATCCGATTCAGGTGCTGGATCAGCAGTACGCGCGTGCAAAGGAATGGAAAATTACCAATCCGGAGCAGTATGCAGTTCAGAACTGGCTGGTTCGTATGCAGGGGTATTTTATTTTCAGCGCTACAGAAGGGTTTACGTCTCATTATAAAGCAATTATGCAGGGAAGCTATCCTTATGATCTTTTTCATCATACTCCCGGTGAAAAACTCATCACGGCGCTGGGCAGGATCGCACATGATTATGTATTTACTTCCATGCCTATTCTGAAACTGGAGATTGCGGCAAATACCATTATTACTTATCTTTTGGACAAAATGGTGCCGGCGGTGCTGCAATATGATGAAGAAGAACCGATGGGAATGATGGAAGGCAAGTATGTGCGTCTGATCTCGGAAAATTACCGGCAGATCTATCATACTTATGCAAAAGGCAAAAGCCGTGAAGAAAAAGTATATCTTCGGCTTATGCTGGTTACGGATTATATCAGCGGTATGACAGACAGTTTTGCAAAAGACCTGTATCAGCAGTTAAATGGAATTGCCTGATTTATTTTACGTGAGAAATTTATGAGAAAAAAAGAATTGAAATATTTGGTAACTTTTTATACAACGGCAGGCGCCATGGCCATGGAAAAGGCGTGTAAAAGCCAACAGATTCCCGGCCGGCTGATACCGGTTCCAAGGGAATTATGGGCCGGCTGCGGGATCGCCTGGTCGGCACCGCCGGAAGTCAGGCCCCAGATTGAAGAACTTATGGAAAAACAAAAATTAGAGATAGAAGGAACCTATGAAATAGTTATATAGCGTCAGTATGGCCGTTAAATAAAGAGATAACAGGAAAGATCGTTTATGTGTTTTTATTTTCGGGTATTTTATTTAAATAAAAAATATGCCGAATGGAACAGACAGAATGTTGGCATTCACATTCTGCTTTTGGATGTGATGGTGGCTGGACTGTTTATGCGGGGGATTCTGCATCTGCAGAAGATCTGTTGGCGATTGTCTGTGATGACAGAAGTTATTGTGCGGCTGCAAATTGGGAAGAACATATTTCACGTAATGTAAGAGATGGAAATACAGGTGGAATTTTCCTCGCATTAGATGTTGAAAATGGCCATATAATATATTATAATTAAACCAGTCAAAAAGATATATGTATGGCAGCCTGGGATGTGCGAGGCCCCCTTTATTTTGAACCTACATTTACGTTTATGGGATTCCTATATCGCTGTGTGGATGTCAGGCCTCCGTTTGCAGTGGAAGGCAGAAGCGACAGCTGCGGTTACCCACCTGGCTCCGGCTAGGCGTCAAAACTGGGGAACGGCATTTCGGGTCATACAAAAGAGAAAATCGGGATGGAAGTACGAAAGTACGCTGTCCCGATTTCTTTTTTGTGTGTCGGACCCGCAGATTTTCAAAGCCGGCGGATAAAGCTCCGAATACACAGAAGGAATCGGACTTATCCGGATTGTCTGAAAAGAAAAATATGATACTATAGCGATCCGTCGTTTCATATAATAAAAATATGGATATTAAAAGCTATATAATAGGCAAAACGGTTGCGATAGCGATGGGCATTGCTGCCCTGTCGCAAATGACGAATGAAGAAGCCACCATCCGCGTGTTGTTAATGACAAGCGGTTATGGTGGCTATTATCATGATACGGTAGACTATGTAGAGTTGGAAGATGGTACTTTTCAGGTGAATTCGATCACAAGAGCCAATGGGCATCCGGTTTATGAGGGGGAACTGGAAGTGATAGAAACAGATCAGGGATATCTCCTGATCAATGAATTGCCGGTGGAAGACTATCTGAAATATGTAGTGCCAAGCGAAATGCCGTCCGGTTATGAGATGGAGGCCTTAAAAGCGCAGGCTGTCTGTGCAAGAACATATGCGTATCGTCAGATTCAGGAAAAGGCATTGGTTCAATTCTGTGCGGATGTGGACGATAGTGTGAACTTTCAGGTATATAACAATCAGGCAGCAGATGAACGGGCCAGTCAGGCGGTGCAGGAGACATCCGGTGAGATCATGACATATGAGGATGAGCCGATTATTGCTTATTTCTTTTCCACATCTTCGGGAGCCACCAGTACGGATGAGGTCTGGGAAGAGGAGACGGCGCCCTGTCTGAAAAGTGTGGTGTCCGATTATGATTCGGATATGCCATGGTATCGATGGAATGTTTCTTTCACAAAAGAACAGGTCAATGCATGTCTGCAAAACCACGGATATGATATCGGTGATATAAAAGATATACAGGTGACCAGACGGAGTCAGGGCGGTGCCGCGGTGAGCTGTGATTTTATTGGAACAGAAGATACCGTGACCGTTGAAAATGAACTGAATATACGAAAGCTTTTATCGCCATACGGAATATCCATAGAGCGGCAGGACGGGTCTGTGGTTACGGATTTTAATCTGCTGCCAAGTGCATATTTTGAGAGTGAACCTTATTATGATGAAAATGGAGAGGTGCAGGGATTTACTTTTGAGGGAGGCGGTTACGGACACGGTGTCGGCATGAGTCAGAACGGGGCAAACGGTATGGCAAAACAGGGGGCTGGATATCTGGAAATTTTAAATTATTATTTTGATGGATTTACCCTCGAAAAAAAGTGAAAACTTGATATATATTGATTTTTATGATATTATTGTTAAATCTTCGAGGGAATAACGTATGATTAAGAAAATCTGGAATTATATAATGAAGTTTGTTGGAAAAATAATGGATGACCATGTAGGTGCTTATGCTGCGCAGAGCGCCTACTTTGTTGTGCTGTCAGCAATTCCGTTTTTACTGCTTTTGCTTACACTTGCCAGATATCTTCCCTTTTCCCAGCTTGATATTACAGATGGTATTGTGAATGCAGCACCGGCCAGTCTTAAATCGATCATTCGACTGGTTATTACAGAAGTCTATACAAAATCCTTTTCTGTTGTTCCGGTATCGGCGGTGATTGCTTTGTGGTCAGCAGGCAAGGGCTTTATGGCCCTGAGCAGCGGTCTCAATGTGATCTACAATGTAAGAGAGACGAGAAATTATCTTTATATGCGTATCCGCGCTACGATTTATACATTATTTTTTATTGTGGCAATTGTGCTTACTTTGATTTTAATGGTTTTTGGCCGCAGTATCCGTGATCTTCTGGTTACTTACTGGCCTTTTATACGTGATATAACAGACTTTATTCTGCGGTTCAGCACGGTTATTACCATGTTTGTTCTGGCCGTGTTCTTTTTATGCTTTTATGTTTTTCTTCCGAACCGAAGGATGAAACTGAAAGATCAGATTCCGGGAGCTCTTTTGACATCGGTGTCCTGGACGGCCTTTTCTTTTGGCTTTTCTCTTTACTTTGAACATTTTAAGGGGTTTGCCAATATGTACGGGAGTCTTGCCAGTATTCTGATGATTATGCTGTGGCTGTATATCTGTATGTATCTGTTTCTGATCGGAGCTGAGGTAAATGTACAGCTGGAAGAAGATGATCCGAAAGAGCTGTTTGCAGTGGCCTGGGAAGAAGTGGATGATCTTCGGGAAGCTGCAATGAAGGAACGGGAAAACTTGACACGCAAGTGAGGATAAAATTATGAAGTTATATATGATGCGTCATGGGGAGACGGATTGGAATGCACAGCTTCGTCTGCAGGGCTGTGCGGATGTCTCGTTAAATGAAAATGGAAGAAGACTGGCAAAAATTACAGGAGAGGCATTGAAAGATATCCGGTTTGATCAGGTTTTTTCCAGTCCATTGTGCAGGGCGGTGGAAACGGCCAGACTGGTTCTGGGTGACCGGGATGTTCCGGTGGTAACCGATGCACGTATAAAAGAGATCAGTTTCGGCGAATGGGAAGGCAGGCGCTGCGGAGAAAAATTTGGTGAAATTCCGCAGGATATGCTGGATAACTTTTTCCATGCACCGGAAAAATATACGGCACCGTCAGGGGGAGAGAGTTTTGAGGAAATTCTTGCCCGCACAAAGGATTTTTATGATGAACTGGTTCAGAAACGGGAATACGAAAACTGCAATATTCTGATTGCTTCTCATGGAGCGGCGGTGCGTGCGCTTTTGCAGAATGTATATAGAGACGGCGATTACTGGCAGGGCGGTGTTCCGAAAAACTGCGCCATTACGATTGTCGAGATAAAAGACGGTAAGGTAGTATCGGTGGATCCGGACCGGATTTATTATAAAAAATAGTGATGATACCAGGATTACGGGAGCATAAAATTCGAAGTAATCCGTAGGTATCAAGGGGCCAAAATACCTTTTGACCCAAACATCATAATGATTAAAAACAGGAATTTTACATAGAAAAATTAGATGGACAGGGAATTTGAAAGTCCCCATAAGAAAAAAGATAGGATAAGATTATGAAAACAAGTGATTTTTATTATGATTTGCCACAGGAACTGATTGCACAGGATCCGCTGGAAGACCGTTCCTCTTCCAGACTGATGCATTTGAATCCGGTTAGCGGAGAAATCGAACATGATTCTTTTAAAAATATTAAAAAGTATCTCAGACCCGGTGATTGTCTTGTTATCAATGATACAAAGGTAATTCCGGCCCGTTTGTACGGATCTAAGATCGGAACGGATGCCCAGATCGAATTGCTGCTTTTGAAGCGAAAAGAAAATGATATCTGGGAGACACTGGTAAAGCCGGGCAAAAAAGCAAAACCGGGCACCAGGATCAGCTTTGGTGACGGGCTTCTGGTAGGCGAAATCATGGATATTGTGGAGGAGGGAAACCGTCTGATCCAGTTCCACTACGATGGTATTTTTGAGGAGATACTGGATCAGCTGGGTGAGATGCCGCTTCCGCCGTATATTACCCATAAACTGCAGGACCGTAACCGCTATCAGACAGTCTATGCAAAACATGAGGGCTCCGCAGCGGCGCCGACGGCCGGTCTGCACTTTACGAAAGAACTGATGGAAGAGATACAGGCTATGGGTGTAAAAATCGCTCATGTGACCCTTCATGTGGGGCTGGGGACTTTCCGCCCGGTTAAGGTAGATGATGTGACGCAGCATCACATGCACAGCGAGTTTTATGTGGTGGAAGAGGATCAGGCCAGGATTATTAATGATACAAAGGCAGCAGGACATCGCGTGATCTCAGTTGGAACGACCAGCTGCCGTACACTGGAGTCTGCAGCCGATGAAAATGGTATTTTGCAGGCGAAAAGCGGTTGGACTGAGATTTTCATTTATCCGGGATATCAGTTTAAGTGTATTGACGGATTGATTACCAATTTCCATCTGCCGGAGTCAACACTTCTGATGCTGGTATCAGCACTGGCAGGAAAAGAAAATGTGATGAATGCCTATGAAGAAGCGGTGAAAGAGCGATACCGGTTCTTCTCCTTTGGCGACGCCATGGTCATATTGTAAGAATAGTTTCTGTTAAATATCAGAGTTTCAGGAGAACGGATTATGAGAATAGCCCAGTTTCAGACCCGTGTTTGTGGGGATAAAAGAAAAAACATAGAAAATATTGAACTTTGTCTGGAAAAGATCCGACAGGAAAAGGTTGATCTGGCTGCGATCGGCGAGATGTTCAACTGTCCGTATGTGACAGAGAATTTCCCCAAATATGCAGAAAAAGAAGGCGGTGAGACATTCTGTGCTTTGCGTGATCTGGCAGCGAAATATCAGATCTACTTGTCCGCTGGTTCAGTTCCGGAAATAGATAACGATGGAAAGGTATACAATACAGCATATGTATTTGACCGTCAGGGCCAAATGATTGCAAAGCACCGGAAAATGCACCTTTTTGATATCGATATCAAAGGTGGACAGTATTTTAAAGAATCGGATACCTTAACTGCCGGTGATCAGGTAACGGTGTTTGATACGGAGTTCGGTAAAATAGGTCTGTGCATCTGTTTCGATTTTCGTTTTCCGGAGCTGGCAAGACAGATGGTTGACAAAGGCGCAAAAGTTATATTAGTGCCGGCGGCTTTTAATATGACCACCGGACCGGCGCACTGGGAACTGATGCATCGGAGCCGCGCGCTGGACAACCAGTGTTATGTGGCTGCGACTTCACCGGCCAGAGATACTTCTGCAAGCTATGTTGCCTGGGGGCATTCCATGCTTGTATCGCCCTGGGGCGATGTCATTCAGGAAATGGATGAAAAAGAAGGATATATGATCAATGAAGTGAATCTGACAGATATAGAGAGTGTCCGGGCGCAGCTTCCTCTCTTAAGTGCCCGGAAAATAGAATTTTATAAATAAAAGAAATAGAAACCCTGTTTATGTGGTTTGGCATGTTTCATGTGCTTATCATAAACAGGGTTTTTGCTGTTTTATTTTAAGTTTTCCAGATCTGCGTAAAAGCTTGGATAGGATACGTTTACAATATCTGCATCTTTAATGGTCATAGTTCCCTCTGCAATCAGAGATGCAACTACGAAAGACATGGCAATACGATGATCGATGTGTGTATCCACTGTAATGCCATGCATTGGTTTGCCGCCGCGGATGATCATTCCGTCGTCTGTACCAACGATATCTGCACCCATGGCGGAAAGATTTTCTACCATAATGTCCAGTCGGTTTGATTCTTTGACCTTCAGTTCTTCTGCATTTCGGATAATGGTTTCTCCGTCAGCATATGAGGCGAGAACGGCGATTACCGGAATCTCGTCAATCAGCGTGGGGATAATATCTCCTTCAATAACGGTTCCGTGCAGAGCGGAAGAGGTTACGATCAGGTCTGCAACCGGTTCACCGCCGGCGGTTCGGATATTTTCCATTTTAATATTGGCACCCATTGCCCTGCAGACCCGCAGGATTCCGTCGCGGGTAGGATTGATGCCCACATTGCGGATGCAGATTTCGGAATCCGGAACCATCAGTCCGGCACAGATAAAATATGCGGCAGAGGAAATATCGCCCGGTACAGCGATATCCTGGCCGAACAGTTCCGGATCTGGTTCAATGGAAGCAGTTAACCCTTCACTGGTGATTTTTGCACCGAAAGAAGAGAGCATCAGTTCCGTATGGTTACGGGATAGTGCCGGTTCGGTAACGGATGTTTTTCCGTCCGCATACAGTCCGGCAAGCAGAACGCAGGATTTTACCTGGGCAGATGCAACCGGTGACTGATAATGGATGCCTTTTAATAACTGTCCGTTGATGGCAAGCGGTGCACATCCGTTATCGCGGATACTGATGATATCAGCGCCCATTTCTTTTAATGGTTTCATAATGCGCCCCATAGGGCGTTTCTGAATGGATGCGTCTCCATTTAATTCACAAGAAAAGCTCTGACCGGCTAAAATACCGGACATAAGGCGCATGGTGGTTCCGCTGTTGCCCACGTCCAGCAGTCCGGTGGGGGCTGTCAGACCGTGTAATCCTTTTCCGCGGACGATGACATGGTCTGTATTGTTTTCGATTTCGATGCCCATTTTGCGGAAACAGGCGATGGTGGAAAGACAGTCAGCGCCCTGAAGGAAATTTGTGATGCGTGTTTCGCCTTTTGCCAGGGAACCGAACATAATGGAACGGTGGGAGATGGATTTGTCTCCCGGGATCGTCACTTCGCCTCTCAGGGAAGCTGCTTTTGTAAATGTTAAGTCCATAGTTTACTCCTGAATTTTTATGATTTTTCGAATCTTAAAGTGATTTTGCCCCGATTGAGACATGGTTAAGATTCCATGATACGGCAGATATTTATGATATGATTTTATCTCTCGTATACAATATAGTTGCGTGCCCGCAGGATATCGGCTGATTTTTTTGCAGCGGTCTCTTCATAGAATTCAATGCGCAGAACTGCTTCTTCAAATTCCCGGTTGTTTACGATACCGATATTTTTCAGGTTAATATTGTTGGTTGCCAGAAGAGTTGCGATGGCAGCGATTCCTCCGGCTTCGTCCGCAATATCACAGTAGATCGTGTAGGATTTCTTGATCGGACCGGAAGAGGAATCCGGAAGGGAATTGCGGTAATCTCTGGATTCGGTAAATAAACGGTTTAATTCTGCGCCGTTTTTATTGTCAATCTCCACACGGAACTGAATCAGTGAGCTGATATAAGAATCAAGAACGCTTGATATATTTTCGCTGTTTGTGGTACAGATCTGTTCCCACATAACCGGAGAAGAGGATGCGATTCTTGTGATATCTTTAAAACCTCCGGCGGCGATGGCTTTCATGTGTTCTTCTTCGCCATCCAGACTGTGAACCAGATTCACCAGAGAGGAAGCGATTACATGGGGCAGATGGCTGATCGCAGCTGTGATGTAATCGTGTTCTTCATAGCTGAGGATCATTGGGATAGAGCCCAGCGAACGAACCAGTTCGGTGTATTCAGAAATCATACTGATATTGACTTCGCCTGCCGGTGTAAGGATATAATATGCATTTTCGATGATTCGTTCATTGGAGTTTTTGAAGCCTGTTTTCTCGGAACCGGCCATGGGATGTCCGCCGATGAAGCAGTGTTCCAGCTCAAGCTCTTTTACCGCCTGATGCATGGCAGTTTTTACGCTGCCCACATCGGTAAGAATGCAGCCGGGCTTCATTACCTCTTTGAGGCGTTTTAAGTAGGAAATATTGTATTCCACCGGAGCACATAAAAAGATGTAATCACAGCAGGAAAAGGAGCTGTCCACATCGGCACAGACGCCCTGGACGACATCTGCCTGAAGCGCCGTTTTTGTGGTTTCCGGATTTGGCGTATAAGCGATGATTTTGTAGTCCGGGTAAAATTTGTGAATGGCTCTTGCGATGGAACCCCCGATCAGGCCAAGACCAACAAAACCGATACATAATTTTTCTCTCATTGTAATGTATAATTACTCCTTTCGTGGTTCATAAGTGATTTTATTTCGAACATGATAAGTTTAAGCGGCAAAAGAACATTTTTTTGCTGTTTCAGAAATATCATGATTAAGACCATAGATTATTTTAAGTTACCTATTATAAAAAGTCAATAGTTTAATGCTTTAAAGTGTTACAGTTTTAAAAAAGAACGAAAAATCTTATGAAATATTCACAATTAACTTGAAAATATGAACATTTTTTAGTAAAATGTAACCATACTAATTTTTTGGGAGGAAATTAATATGGACGTTTTTAGAACTGACCGAATTCGTAACGTGGTATTGTTGGGCCATGGAGGTGCTGGAAAGACTACCGTGGCAGAGGCTATGGCATATTTATCCGGTATTACAAGCCGTCTCGGAAATGTAACCGATGGCAATACCGTCAGTGATTATGATAAAGAAGAGCAGAAACGTAAATTTTCAATTTCAACTTCTGTAATTCCGATCGTATGGGATAAAGTGAAAGTGAACATCCTGGATACCCCCGGTTACTTCGATTTCGTGGGTGAGGCGCAGGAAGCTGCCGGTGCGGCAGATGCAGCCATCATCGTAGTATCCGGTAAAGACGGTGTACAGGTTGGCACACAGAAAGCATGGGATCTCTGCGAACAGTATAATCTGCCGAGAATGATCTTCGTAACCGGTATGGATAATGATGAGGTCAGCTATCGTGAAGTCGTGGAAAAACTGACAGAACTTTATGGAAAGAGAATTGCTCCGATTCATCTTCCGATTCGTGAAAACGGAAAATTTGTGGGATATGTCAACGTAGTAAAAAAAGCAGGCCGTAAGTTCGTTGACAAGGGCGGAAAAGTGGAATGCCCGATTCCGGATTATTCCATGGAATATCTGGAGCAGTACAGAGAGACTCTGCTTGAGGCAGTAGCTGAAACAAGTGAAGAATTTATGGATCGTTATTTTGCAGGAGAGGAGTTCTCCGTGGCAGAGATTTCAGCAGCTTTGGCAACGAACGTATATGATGGCAGCATCGTTCCGGTATGTATGGGTGCTCCGACAAAATTATACGGTGTTTCCAACCTGCTTGATGATATTTGCGGATATTTCCCGAATCCGGGTATGAGAGCATGCAACGGTATTGTTCAGAGAACAAACGAACTGTTTGAGGCAAATTATGATTTCGCCAGGGCAAAATCAGCTTATGTATTTAAGACGATCGTGGATCCGTTTATCGGAAAATATTCACTGATCAAAGTGTGCTCCGGTACGATCAAAGCAAGTGATACCCTTTACAATGTGGAGCGTGATCAGGAAGAAAGACTTGGCAAATTATATGTTCTGGAAGGAAATAAACCGATCGAAGTTCCGGAACTGATGGCCGGTGATATCGGTGCGATCGCGAAACTGAATACAGTTCGTACCGGTGATACGCTGGCAACCAAAAATCTTCCGGTGATTTATCCGAAGACAATCCTTTCCACACCGTACACATACAAACGCTATAAAGCAGTAAACAAAGGCGATGAAGATAAGATTTCACAGGCACTGACCAAAATGATGGCAGAGGACCTGACCCTTCGCATTGAAAATGATACAGCAAACCGTCAGACCCTGATCTATGGTATGGGCGAACAACATCTGGAAGTCGTTTTGAGCAAACTGAAAGACCGTTATAAAATTGATGTGGAACTTTCCAAACCGAAGGTTGCTTTCCGTGAGACCATCCGTAAGAAATCAGATGTGGAAGGAAAATATAAAAAACAGTCCGGCGGACATGGTCAGTATGGTCATGTTAAGATGCGGTTCGAGCCGTCCGGAAATCAGGAAGAAGCATACGAATTTGAGCAGGTGGTAGTAGGCGGAGCAGTTCCGAAGAACTTCTTCCCGGCAGTTGAAAAGGGACTTGCAGATTCAGTTCTGTCAGGACCGCTGGCTGCTTATCCGGTCGTAGGGGTAAAAGCAACTCTGTACGATGGTTCTTACCACAGTGTTGACTCCTCCGAACTTGCATTTAAACAGGCCACGAAGATGGCATTCAAGAAAGGCTTTATGGATGCATCACCGGTTCTTTTGGAGCCGATTGTGACTGTAAAAGTTACGGTAGCAGACAAATACACCGGTGACGTTATGGGCGATCTGAATAAACGCCGCGGCCGTGTACTTGGCATGAATCCGGATCATAAGGGGAACACCATTATTGAAGCAGAAGTTCCGCAGCTTGAGCTGTACGGATATTCAACCGTGCTTCGCTCCATGACCGGAGGAAGCGGAGACTTCGAATTCCATTTTGCTCGTTACGAGCAGGCACCGTCTGATATTCAGGCAAAACAGATTCAGGAGAGAGCAAGTCAGCTGACATCTGATGAAGAATAAAAGATTGTAAAAGGAAGAAGCCTGACCGGGGTGAAAACCCCGGTCAGGCTGTCTTTTTGCCTTAAAGAAGAAATATGAAATTATCTTTTTAAGCTTTTTTCCAGAAGCTTATTGATTTTTGTTGTGGTGTCACGTACTTTTTCAACGGAAACGTCATGATTCAGTGTATCCATGATGCTGGCAAGATATTTTGTCATATCTGCAGTTTCATAATACGGTTTTTCCAGAAGTTCCGGTTTGCGGTAGGTGAGGTTGGTGGTGATGACCTTTGTGATGTATCCTTTTTCATAGAACTCATCAAATTTTTCAAAACCATCCGTGAAAAGACCGAAAGTACAGCATACGTAAACACGTTTTGCGCCTTTTGCCTTGATCTGTTTTGCCACATCCAGCATACTTTCGCCGGAAGAGATCATATCGTCGATGATGATAACGTCTTTTCCTTCTACGGAATCGCCCAGGAATTCATGAGCCACGATCGGGTTCTTGCCGTTTACAACGGTAGAGTAGTCACGGCGTTTGTAGAACATACCTACATCTACACCCAGAATATTTGCGAAATATACAGCTCTTGCCATAGCGCCTTCATCCGGGCTGATGATCATCAGGTGGTCATTGTCCAGTTTCAGATCATCGATGGATGTCATCAGTGCTTTTAAGAACTGATAAGTGGGCATGAAATTGTCCAGACCGCGAAGCGGAATTGCGTTCTGTACACGCGGGTCGTGTGCGTCAAAGGTGATGATGTTTGAAACACCCATGGATGCCAGCTCTTTCAGCGCCAGTGCACAGTCCAGTGATTCACGGCCGCTGCGTTTATGCTGTCTGCTTTCGTATAAGAAAGGCATGATAACGTTGATACGATGTGCTTTTCCGGTTGCTGCGGAAATGATGCGCTTCAGATCCTGATAGTGGTTGTCCGGTGACATGTGATTGATTTTACCGCATACTTTGTATGTAATGCTGTAATTCATCACGTCAGCCATGATAAAAAGGTCAGTACCGCGAACGGATTCATGGATCATACCTTTTCCTTCACCGGTTCCAAAACGCGGGCAGGAACAATCCAGAAGATAAGTCGGTTCGTAGTAACCGGAAAGAGAAGTGCCGGCACTGCGGTGTTTGCTCAGTTCTTCGCGGAACTGTACCAGGTGTGCATCAACCTCTTTTGCAAGGTCAATACAGCCTTCCAATGCTGCAATTTTCAGTGGTGCAACAGGAATACTTTTTTCTAATACGTCTAAATTAGCCATAGAAGCCTCCAATATTCTACAAAGTTCTACTTATTTATATCATCTGTAATTTTCCCAGTCAAGGAGTTTACAAAAGAAAATAAAATTGTTATATTATAAAGATGAAAGGATGGATGATATGAAAAAGAGCAGACATCTGGTAGGAAAAGTGCTTCCCGGAAGTATTGCAGAGGAACTGGGAATCGAGCCTGGAGACGAAGTATTGTCAATCAATGACCAGCCGATCGAGGATGTTTTCGATTACCATTATCTGATGAACGATGCGTATGTGGAGATGCTGATCCGGAAATCGGATGGTGAAGAATGGCTGTTGGAGATAGAAAAAGATTATGAAGAAGATGCGGGAATTGAGTTTGTGAATCCCTTAATGGATGAATACCGGTCCTGCAGCAACAAATGTGTATTCTGTTTTATCGATCAGATGCCAAAGGGAATGCGCGATACCCTGTATTTTAAAGACGATGATTCGAGACTTTCCTTTTTGCAGGGGAATTATGTGACGCTGACGAACATGAGTGATCATGATATAGATCGTATTATCCGGTATCATTTATCGCCGATCAATATTTCTTTTCAGACGACGAACCCGGAACTTCGATGCAAAATGCTGCATAACCGGTTTGCCGGAAATATTTTTGATAAAGTGCAGCGGCTCTATGATGCCGGAATCGAGATGAACGGACAGATCGTGCTTTGCAAAGGATTGAACGACGGTGAGGAGCTGGAGCGCAGCATCCGTGACCTTGGCAGATACATTCCTTATCTGGAAAGTGTGTCGGTGGTGCCGGTAGGCTTGACAAAGTACCGGGAAGGGTTGTATCCTCTGGAGGCTTTTGAAAAAGAAGACGCGGAAAAGACCCTTGATATAATCGAAAAGTGGCAGAAGATCTTTTTTAAAGAACATGGGACACATTTTATTCATGCAGGAGATGAGTGGTATATACTTGCAAAGCGCCCCATTCCGGAAGAAAGTAATTATGACGGCTATTTGCAGCTGGAAAATGGTGTTGGAATGCTGCGGCTTCTGGAGGAAGAGATAAAAGCCGGTCTTGCAGCCAGAAATGGTGATAGGAGGGTACGTGAGATTTCCATCGCCACAGGCTTGCTGGCGGCGCCTTTTCTTGAATCATATGTGCAAAGACTGAATGAAAAATATCCGAACGTGCAGGTTCATGTTTACGGAATACGAAATGATTTTTTTGGCCCGAATATAACCGTTTCCGGGCTGGTAACAGGTACGGATCTGAAAAAACAGCTGAAGGACCGTGTGTTGGGAGAAGAACTTCTGCTTCCATGTAATATGTTGAGAAGCGGAGAGTCTGTATTGTTAGACGATGTGACCGTAAAAGAACTGGAAGAAGAACTGAATATTTCCATCCGTGTTGTAGATCAGCCGGGTGAAGCGTGGATAGAAGCCGTGCTTGGAGAAAATAACAGGCACGAGCAGAAGAGGAGACAGATTTATGAGCAAACCGATTGTAGCTATTGTGGGCAGACCGAATGTAGGTAAATCCACACTTTTTAATGTTCTGGCGGGGGAGAACATTTCCATTGTAAAAGATACCCCGGGTGTGACAAGAGACCGTATTTATGCAGATGTAAGCTGGCTGAATCAGGAGTTTACCCTGATCGATACCGGCGGTATTGAACCGGAGAGCAATGATATTATTCTTTCTCAGATGAGAGAACAGGCACAGATTGCCATTGACACAGCAGATGTTATCATTTTCCTGGTGGATGTCCGCCAGGGGCTTGTGGATTCGGATGCAAAAGTGGCTGACATGCTCAGACGAAGCGGAAAGCCGGTGGTACTTGTAGTAAACAAAGTAGATAATTTTGACAAATTCATGATGGATACCTACGAATTTTACAACCTGGGTATCGGAGAGCCGCATCCAATTTCTGCTTCCGGAAAACTGGGACTTGGCGATATGCTGGAGGATGTTACCAAGTATTTTGAAATTTCCGACGAAGAGGAAGAAGAAAATGATGTTCCGCAGATTGCCATTGTCGGAAAACCGAATGTGGGAAAATCCTCAATTATCAACCGCCTGCTTGGAGAAAACCGGGTTATTGTATCAAATATAGCAGGTACCACACGTGACGCCATTGATACCACTGTATTTTGGAATGACAGAGAATACAATTTTATCGATACAGCAGGACTTCGTAAGAAAAACAAGATAAAAGAGGAACTGGAACGATACAGTATTATCCGTACCGTTACTGCAGTGGAACGCGCCGATGTGGTGGTTGTTGTAATTGATGCAGTTGAGGGGATTACGGAGCAGGATGCAAAAATTGCCGGTATCGCCCACGAAAGAGGAAAAGGTGTTATCATTGCCGTAAATAAGTGGGATGCCATTGAAAAAAATGATAAAACAATGAATAAATATTCTGCTCGTGTGCGGGAGATTCTTGCGTATATGCCCTATGCGGAGCTGCTGTTTATTTCAGCTGAGACCGGTCAGAGAATCAATAAACTGTTTGAAACCATTGATATGGTTCTGGAAAATCAGACGCTCCGTATTCAGACTGGTGTACTGAACGAGATTATGGCAGAAGCAGTTGCGCTTCAGCAGCCGCCATCTGACAAGGGCCGTCGTCTGAAACTGTTTTACATTACACAGGTAGCAGTAAAACCGCCTACATTTGTTATTTTTGTAAATGATAAGCAATTAATGCACTTTTCTTATACCAGATATCTGGAAAATAAGATCCGTGATGCATTTGGATTCAGAGGAACTCCTTTGAAGTTCCTGATCCGTGAACGAAAGGAAAAATAATATGACAGAGAGAATCATCAGCCTTGTGATCGGCTATATCTGCGGTTTGTTTCAGACTGGCTACATTTACGGCAGAATGAATGGAATTGATATAAGAAATTATGGAAGCGGAAATGCCGGAACGACCAATACGCTTCGAACGCTCGGCGCAAAAGCCGGTGCAATTACCTTCCTTGGTGATTGCTTTAAGTGTCTGATCGCTGTTCTGATTGCAAAAGCGATCTTTGGAAAAATGCATCCGGAACTTACCATGGTTTATGGTATGTATGCGGCAGCCGGTGCCATATTGGGACATAATTTCCCTTTTTATCTGAAATTTAAAGGCGGAAAAGGTATTGCATGTACGGCCGGCCTGATTGCTTCCGTGAACTGGGTCATGATTATTATTGGTCTGGTCTGCTTTCTGGTTCCGTTTTTGACAACACATTTTGTGTCACTTGGTTCTCTGTTGGTTTATGTGGGATTTGTTGCCGGAATGATCGTGATGGGACAGACGGGATATCTTGGTGTGGAGCCCCAGTATCTTCCGGAAATCTATGTGATCGCAGTGCTTCTGGCGATCATGGCATTCTGGAAGCACAAACAGAATATTGTCCGTCTGATTCACGGAGAAGAACGGAAAACATATCTGACTAAAAAGAATAAAGATGGAAATGATAGTGCTGCAAAGTAAATGACAGCATTGGCGTTAAAGGAGAAAATGGGATGGCAAAAATAGGTATTATCGGAGCGGGCAGCTGGGGCACCGCTTTATCACTTGTGATGCACAAAAATGGTCATGATGTGACAGTCTGGTCTGTCATTGAAGATGAAATAAAGATGCTGAACGAGAAAAGAGAGCATGAGTCAAAGCTTCCTGGTGTGAAAATCCCTCAGGAAATTGAATTTACCACAGATCTGGAATACAGTTTAAAAGAAAAAGACATGGTGATCCTGGCTGTACCGTCACCGTTTACAAGAAGTACGGCCCGCAGCATGGCCCGGTATATAAAAGATGGCCAGCTGATCGTGAATGTAGCAAAAGGTGTGGAAGAAAAGACGCTGATGACACTGACTGAGATCATTGAGCAGGAGATTCCGCAGGCAAATGTGGCTGTGCTGTCAGGACCAAGCCATGCGGAAGAAGTTGGGTGCGGACTGCCGACCACACTGGTTGCCGGTGCAAAGGATGAAAAAACGGCAGAATACATTCAGAATGTGGTTATGAACGAGGTCCTTCGTGTTTATACCAGCCCGGATGTGCTGGGTATTGAACTCGGCGGTGCGCTGAAAAACGTAATTGCTCTTGCGGCTGGTACTGCCGATGGACTTGGCTATGGAGATAATTTGAAAGCAGCGCTTATTACCAGAGGAATTGCGGAAATATCCCGTCTGGGTATTGCCATGGGTGCGCATCCGGAGACTTTTTACGGCCTTACCGGAATCGGTGATCTGATCGTGACCTGCGCCAGCGTGCACAGCAGAAACAGAAAAGCCGGTTATCTGATCGGAAAAGGTTACACCATGCAGGAAGCCATGGATGAAGTGAAAATGGTTGTTGAGGGTGTGTATTCTGCGAAAGCTGCCATGGGACTGGCTGAAAAATACGCAGTGGAACTTCCGATTATCGAACAGGTGAATAAAGTGCTGTTTGAAAATAAAAATGCCCGCGAAGCGGTAGAAGATCTGATGCTTCGCCACAAGAAAATAGAACATTCGAACCTTCCGTGGTAAAATAAAAACGGGTTTTGCATATTGCAAAGCCCGTTTTTTGTTATAGTTTGATGACTTAAAATTAAAAGTGTTTGCTGATCCGGATTCGGTGCCCGCTTACCTGAGATCTTCCGGAATGCTTGCGCTTCGGTAATCTTCATTCAGTTCGTCAATCAGCTGCATGTCGATATCGGTCAGTTCGAAATCAAAGATCTGGCCGTTGCTGATGATGCGCTCTTCGTTGGAGGATTTTGGAATTACAGCAACCCCTTTTTGAATACACCAGCGAAGACCGATCTGAGCGGTTGTTTTTCCGTATTTTTCAGCAATTCTGGTCAAAATGGAATTGTTCAGGTAGGCGCCTCTTGCAAGGGGGGCATAAGCCTGAACTGCGATTCCCTTTTCCTGACAGTAAGCAAGAATGTCAGAACGGTTCCAGAGTGGGTGGAATTCCACCTGATTGACAGCCGGTACAAGATCGGAAACGGCGGCCAGTTCTTCCAGCTGCTGCGGGCTGAAATTACTCACGCCGATGGATTTTGCTCTTCCGGAACGGTAAATTTTTTCCATTTCATGCCAGGTATCTTTGAAACAGCCTGGAACGGGCCAGTGGATCAGGTAGAGATCGATATAGTCCAGTTTCAGACGATCCAGACTCCGGTTGAAGGCGCCTTCGATATCGCCTACGCGCTGAGCGTTGTTCCAGACTTTTGTTGTGATGAACATTTCCTCTCTTGGTATGGGGATTGCTTTTAATCCACGTCCCACGCCGTCTTCATTTTTATAAACGGAAGCGGTATCAATAAGCCGGTAACCGGCTCTGGCTGCATGAAAAATAGCATTTTCCACTTCATTTTCCCCGACGGCCTTGTAGACGCCGAGACCGAGCATGGGCATTTTCCGGCCGTTGTTTAATTCGATTGTTGTTGTGTTAAATGACATAATAATCCCTCATATTATATTGAAATGATGTTGGGGTCAAAAGGTATTTTGACCTTTTGATCCTGGTATCTTGAAATATAAAGCAATATTTTGAAATACTATAACACATAAATGTGAAATAACGAAGAAAGTTTTGTTACGAAAGTAATAAATTACTATTGTAAAAAAGCTGTGAAGTATCGAAAAAAATACAATCGTTTCTGTGCATTTTGCCAGAAGAAGTATTGATAATTTGGAATCTTTGGGTTATAATACTGATATATTGACAAAATATTGTCATTCCTTGCACTATTTCAGCTAACAGAGCAGGCTTGACAGGCAGAAGGAGGTGTAATGATGCATCTGATAAAAGATGAAAACGGCAATCTGATCTCTCATGGACATGCGCATGAGCATGCACATACACATACGATTGAACATACACATGAGCATACACACGAACATGGTCACGAGGAAGAACATGATCATTCTCATGAAGCGCATAGCCATCATGAACATACACACCACGAACACGGTGAAAATGGATGTGAGGGACATTGCGGCAGCTGCGGAAGTGACTGTGATCACGATCCGAAGAAAGAGGCGCTGGCACTGGTGACATATATGCTGCAGCACAATGAACATCATGCAGCAGAACTGGATCAGATGGCAGACAATCTTGTGAAACTGGGGATGGATGAAGCTGCAAAACAGATCAGGGAGAGCGTTGGCGATTTTCAGAAAGGAAATATTCGTCTGAGTCTTGCACTTACTTTGATGAAAGAACAGATGAAGGAGGACTAGTTTATGTGTCTTGCAACTGTTTATAACACAGGTGACAACAGCGTGCTGTTCCGCAATGTGAGCCGTCTTGATGTGGACGGCAAAAAGATCATTCTTCGTGACATTATGGGTGATGAAAAAGTTTTTGAGGGAAGCATTGTTATGGTTGATCTGGCGAACAGCATTGTAAAGCTGAATCTTGACTGATTTAAAATAAGGATATTGTAAATTTATATGTGGAGGCAGGACATGTGATTTTACAGAATATTCTGATTTTAAAGAAAAGAATCCTATGGCAGAGATGCCTGGAAATATAATGCATGTGAAACAGCATGCAAATAATTTAAGTGGAGGTAAAAAATTATGGCAGTAAAATTATCTGAAATGATGAAAGAGAAAATGCTTCTTTCCTTCGAACTTTTCCCGCCGAAGACAGACAAAGGTATGGAGAATCTTCCCGGTACGATCGAACATCTGTGTAAATACAAACCGGAGTATATCTCCTGTACATATGGTGCCGGCGGAACAAACGTAGGTAAAAACATGGACGTATGTAAAATGATCCAGAATGCAGGTACTGTACCGGTAACTCATTTTACATGTATCGGAAACACAGCAGAAGGTATCAAAGACCAGCTGCAGAATTATTTGGACAATGGCGTTGATCATATGCTGGCACTTCGCGGTGACCTTCCGTTTGGATGGACCGGAACAGGCGGAGATTTTGCATATGCAACAGACCTGGTAGCTTATGTTCGAAAAGAGTTTGGCGATAAATTTGAGATCGCTGTTGCAGGTTCTCCGGAAGGACATATTGCCTGCAGAAGTCTGGAATCTGACATTGCAGTTCTGAAACAGAAACAGGATAATGGTGCAGACTATATCATGACTCAGCTTTGCTGGGATATGGAACAGTTCAAATACTGGCTGGATGCAATCCACAAAGCGGGTGTAACCATGCCGGTAGATGTGGGTATCATGCCGATTCTGGATCAGGCAGCTACCATCAATATGGCCCTGTCACGTAACGCATGTGTAATGCCGCGTGAACTTTGTGAAATCATTTCAAAATACTGGATTTTCCCGAATCCGTTCGACAAAGAGCCGTTTGACGCTGCAGCTGAACAGAAGAAAGCTGACTTTAAGAAAGCTGGTATCGAATATACCATCAAACAGATTGACGAGTACCGTGCACTTGGTATCAATGGTATCCATCTGTATGCTCTTAACAAATGGAAAGATGTATCTGACATCATCGATGCATCCGGCATTCGTACACTTGTATAATTAAAGCAATATTTTATTTTGGAGGTGGCCGTAAATGGCGCATGTAATAGCGATCGCAGGTAAAGGCGGAGTAGGAAAGACAACTTTATGCGGTATGATGATCCAATATCTCTGTAACCGGAAAAAAGGTCCGGTTCTGGCAGTGGATGCAGATGCCAATTCGAATCTGAATGAAGTTCTGGGCGTGGAAGTGGAAACGACTCTTGGTGAGATCAGAGAGGAAATTGCCCGGGCAGAGATGAGCGTAAATTCGCCCATTCCGAAGGGAATGACAAAAGCGGATTATGCGGAATTCAAGTTCAATACCGCTCTGGTGGAGGAAGATGACTATGACCTTCTGGTCATGGGCAGAACTCAGGGCAGGGGTTGTTACTGCTATGTAAACGGACTTCTTCAGGCGCAGCTTTCAAAATTCCAGAATTCCTATCCCTATATTGTGGTAGACAACGAGGCGGGTATGGAACATATCAGCCGCGGTGTGCTTCCAAGTATGGAGACTGCGATCCTGGTCAGCGACTGCTCAAGAAGAGGCATTCAGGCAGTTGGAAGAATCGCACAGCTGATAAAAGAATGTGATATGAAGCCTTCTGCCGTAGGTCTGATTGTGAACCGTGCACCAAATGGTCAGCTCAGTGATGGGATCAAAGAAGAAATCCGGATTCAGGGATTGAATCTCCTTGGCGTGGTGCCTCAGGATGAACAGGTATATGAATACGATTGTGAAGGCAGACCGACCACTCAGATTCCGGAAGATTCTCCCGTAAAGAAAGCTCTGTATGAGATCCTGGATAAAATGAATCTATAATTTTTTAAATAAAAATATCCCATGGGGGTGGATGGGATAATACGCCCCATAGCTCTATGAAAAATAAGGAGGTTTATATGAGCGAATTTAAATTAACAACCGTAGAAGAAATGGAAGCGGCTACCGCGCGGCTGCTGGAAACAGCAGAAAAAGTTGGTGCTGACACATGGCAGTTACGTGTAAAACAGCAGACTCCGCATTGTAAATTTGGTGAGACTGGTGTTTGCTGCCGTATTTGTACAATGGGTCCCTGCCGGATCAGCAAAAAAGCACCGAGGGGTATCTGTGGATGTGATGTTCACGGTATCGTAGGAAGAAACTTCCTGATGTTTACGGCAGGTGGTTCAGCGACTCATTCCGACCATGGCCGTGAGATTTGCCATACACTGCACAAAGCAGCTCCGGACGGAAATTATAAAGTAAAAGATCCTGCAAAACTGATCCGTATTGCAAAAGAATGGGGTATCGAGACAGAAGACCGCGATATCTACGATCTGGCAAAAGAAGTTGCTGAAACAGCTCTGCTGGAATATGGTAAACCATTCGGAACACAGCGCTTTATTAAGAGAGCACCGCAGCATACACAGGAAATCTGGGCGCGCGAAGAAATCGAACCGCGTGCAATTGACCGTGAAGTATCAACTGCAATGCATATGACTCATATGGGATGTTCTTCCAAACCGGAAGCGCTGATCCGTCAGTCTCTGCGCTGCGGTCTGTCCGATGGATGGGGCGGTTCCATGATGGGTACCGAGTTCTCCGATGTCCTTTTCGGAACACCGCATGAGATGGAAACAGAAGCAAACCTCGGTGTTATGGTTGAGGAAAATGTTAACATCGTTGTACACGGACATGATCCGTCACTTTCCGAAATGATCTGTGAAGTTGCGGATTCTCCGGAAATGATCGCAAAAGCGAAAGCAGTTGGTGCAAAAGGCATCACGATCTCCGGTGTATGCTGTACCTCAAACGAAGTGACCATGCGCCGCGGTATCCCGATGGCAGGTAACTTCCTGCAGCAGGAAAACGTAGTATTAACAGGTGCGTGTGAAGCAATCGTAGTAGACGTACAGTGTATTTTCCCGGCACTTGGTCCTCTGAGCAAATGTTTCCATACGAAGTTCATCACAACTTCTCCGATCGCTCAGATCCCGGATTCTGACTTTATCCGTTTCGACTCTACAACAGCAGGCGAAGATGCCAAGAAAATCGTAGAGATGGCAATTGATAACTTCAAAAACCGTAAACCGGAACTGGTACATATCCCGAATATGAAACAGAAAGCAACCGTTGGCTATTCGGTAGAAGAGATCGTACATAAATTAGATGGCGTTACCAACTCTCAGGTAGACGAACTTGGAACAACAAAACCGCTCATTGAATGTATCACCTCCGGTGTACTTCGTGGTGCAGTTGCCATGGTAGGATGCAACAATCCGAAGGTTCGTCCTGACGCAGCTCATATTGAACTGATGAAGAAACTCATCGCAAATGATATTGTTCTGATCGTTACCGGATGTTCCGCACAGGCTGCTGCAAAAGCAGGTCTGATGGACAAACGTGCAAAAGAACTCTGCGGCGCAGGTCTGAAACGTGTTTGTGAACTGGCTGATATCCCGCCGGTACTGCATATGGGATCCTGCGTGGATATTTCCCGTATGATGATCCTGGCTTCTGAACTTGCAAAAGATTCCGGTCTGAACATTTCTCAGCTCCCGGTTGTAGGCTGTGCTCCGGAATGGATGTCTGAAAAAGCGGTTTCCATTGGTAACTACGTAGTTGCTACCGGTATTGATACCTTCCTTGGTGTTGAACCGTATGCTACCGGTTCCAGTGAAGTAGACGGTCTGTTAAAAGGCGGTCTTCGTGACTGGGTTGAAGCAGCTTATACTGTTGAGACAGATATTGATAAACTGGGTGACCTGATGATTGAAGCAATTGAGAATAAGAGAACCGCACTTGGTATTTAATATCGGTGCTGGAAAGGATGAATAAACATGAAAATAGCAGTAACCGGTAAGGGCGGTGTAGGCAAGACAACTTTTGCAGCAACCTTGGCCCGGCTATACGCAGATGAAGGAAGAAGCGTACTGGCAGCAGATGTGGACCCGGATGCAAATCTGGGACTTGCCCTTGGTTTTGATGAAGGAACCCTGGATTCCATCGTTCCCATTTCGAAAATGAGAAAACTGGTGGAAGAAAGAACGGGTGCCAGCGCAGATAACAAATTTTTCCGAATAAACCCGAAGGTGGATGATATTCCGGATACCTATGCCAAGTCCTGCAACGGTGTGAAAATGCTGGTTATGGGAACCGTGGAAACCGGCGGAGGCGGATGCGTCTGTCCGGAACATGTGATGCTGAAGCGTATCATAAATCATCTGGTTTTACGAAGCGATGATGTGGTTATTCTTGATATGGAAGCGGGCCTGGAACATCTTGGCCGCGGCACCACAGCGGGAATGGACCGGTTTATCGTCGTGATCGAACCGGGTGCCAGAAGTGTACAGACATACAAGAATGTAAAACGTCTGGCAGAAGATCTTGGCGTTCATCAGGTAAGCGTTGTGGCGAACAAGGTGAGAAGTGCAGAGGATGAAGAATACATACGAAGCAAAATACCGGCGGAAGACCTGCTTGGGTTTATTCATTACAATGAAGACGTGATCGACGCAGATCGTCAGGGAAAATCCCCGTATGATTTCAGCGAAGTTGCAACGAGTGAAATTAGAAGAATCAAAGAAAAGATTGACAATCAGTGATTGTATAATTTAGGAGGATATAACAGTGACATTATTTGAAACAGTATTTGCAGGAAATGATGCGGTTTATGGCCTTACAGAAGGTGCTATAGATCAGGCGATTGCACAGTACGGTGCAGATAAAGCTGTCAGCTTCCCGAACACAGCATACGCACTTCCGTGCTACTACGCTGTAACAGGTGTTAAAGTTACTACTTTAGCAGAGTTAAAAGAAGCTTTAGGCGTTGTTAAAACATTGATGACAAGAGAGAAAAAGACACATGACATCTTTATGTCCGGTGTTGCTACCGCTCTTTGCGCAGAATTTATTGAAGTATTAAAATATATCGACGGAGCTGCTCCATATGCTGAGCCGTGTTACGGACATCTTTCTGATGCAGTTATCCGTGAGCTCGGTGTGCCGCTTGTAACGGGCGATATTCCGGGTGTAGCAGTTATCCTTGGCGCAGCAGCTTCCACAGAAGAAGCAGTTGATCTGGTAAAATCTTACCAGGCGCAGGGTATTCTTGTAACTCTGGTTGGCGATATCATTGACCAGATTGCAGAAGCAGGCATGAAAACAGGTGCTAACGTGCGTGTTATTCCCCTTGGAAAAGACGTTACATCAGTTATCCATGTAGTATCAGTTGCACTTCGTGCAGCACTGATCTTCGGTAACGTAACACCGGGCGATGCAGCAGCACTTATGGAATACACTATGAAACGTGTGCCGGCATTTGTTAATGCATTTGCTCCGCTGAACGAAGTTATCGTTGCCTGTGGTGCAGGTGCTATTGCACTTGGATTCCCGGTAATTACAAACCAGGCTGACGTTCCGAGAGTTCCGAAGAGCCTTATTTGCCAGACCGATGTATCCAAATGGAATGCAACCTCTCTGGAAGCACGTGATATCAAGATCAAGATTACAAATATCGATATTCCGGTATCATTTGCATCCGCATTTGAAGGTGAGATCATCCGCCGCGGCGATATGCAGGTAGAATTTGACGGTTCCCGTGTTGACTGTTTCGAGCTTGTTCAGTCCAAAGATTTAACAGAAGTTGAAGACCACAAGATCGAAGTGATCGGTCCGGACTTTGACTCTTTCGAAGTCGGAAGCAAACACTCCATCGGTTATGTGGTAGAAGTTGCGGGCAAAAACATGAATCCGGATTTCGAACCGGTATTTGAGCGTAAATTCCACAGCTACATCAACTGTATCGAAGGCGTTATGCATACCGGTCAGCGTGATATGATCCGTGTTCGTATCAGCAAAGCTGCATATGATGCAGGTTTCCGTGCAAAACACATTGGTGAAGTTCTTTACGCTAAGATCAAAAATGAATTTGATGCAGTAGTTGATAAATGTCAGGTTAAGATTTACACAAATCCGGAGGACTGTACAAAACTGCGTCATGAGCTGGCAATCCCGGCATTTGACAAACGTGATGACCGTCTGTCCTCACTGACGGATGAGTCCGTAGACGTATACTACAGCTGTATCATGTGTCAGGCATTCTCACCGTCTCACGTATGTGTCGTTACTCCGGAAAGACTTGGTCTGTGCGGTGCCGTTTCATGGCTGGATGCAAAAGCAACCAATGAACTGGATCCGGCAGGTCCGTGTCAGGTGATCACCAAAGAGCGTATGATCGATGAGAGAACCGGTGCATACGAAGACGTAAATGAAGCAGTTGCAAAATTCTCACAGGGCGCTCTGGAAAAAGTTACACTGTACTCGATCATGGAAGATCCGATGACATCCTGTGGATGTTTCGAGTGTATCTGTGGTATCGAGCCGTTCTCCAACGGTGTAATCATTGCCAACCGTGAATACTCCGGTATGACTCCGCTTGGAATGACCTTCCCGGAACTGGCTTCTATGACCGGCGGCGGTGTTCAGACACCTGGTTTCATGGGACATGGAAAACACTTCATCGCTTCCAAGAAGTTCATGAAAGCAGAAGGCGGTATTGAACGTATCGTATGGATGCCGAAAGAACTGAAAGAAACCGTTGCAGAAAAACTGAATGCAACAGCAAAAGAACTGTATGGTATTGACAATTTCACAGACATGATCGGTGACGAAACCATTGCAGAAGATCCGGAGACTCTGGTAGCATTCCTTACCGAAAAAGGACATCCGGCACTTGGCATGGATCCGATGATGTAATAAAAATACCTGCGCGGTATCCGGCAGAATGCCGGATACTGCTCAGGGTTTTCTCGTGTATATGGCACAGGCTGAAATGTCTGCGGTGCGCGGTATGATTTTTGTTGCCTTTTTAACAGAAAAGTATATGCAGCATTGTCAATAGAGCCTGTGATGTAGTATAATCTAAGAAAGAAAATTTATAAAGGAGGCTAATAAAAATGCCGTTTAATCACAAACCACAAAAGTTTAATGCATCTATCAATACTGTTGAAATCGGATGTGGGGATAAAGCTATTACTTTAGGCGGAGAAAATACATTTCCGTTCTACACATTCGATGCACCCCTTGCCAACACACCGAAAATCGGCGTAGAAATTTCTGATATGGGTCTGGAAGGAGAACCGGCAGGTGTAGTTGCATACTACGGCGAAGGTGCTTCTTACGCAGAAATGGCAAAAAAAGCAGCCGCTATGGAAGGTGCAGATTTTGTATGCCTGAAACTGGAAGGTGGAGATCCTAACGGTGCTAATAAGAGCATTGATGAACTGATCGCAATCGTAAAAGAGGTTGGTGAAGCAATCGATACTCCTTTAGTCGTAGAAGGGTGTAAAAACGTAGAGAAAGACGCTGAATTATTACCGAAAGTAGCAGAAGCTTTAGAAGGCAAAAATGTTCTTGTAATGTCTGCAAAAGAAGAAAACTACAAAGCCGTTGGCGCAGCAGCCGGTCTTGCTTACAAACAGAAAGTCGGCGCTGAGTCCGCAGTAGATATCAACCTTGCAAAACAGCTGAACGTTGTAACAACACAGCTTGGTGTTGACGCAAAGAGCATCGTTATGAACGTTGGTTCCGCAGCAGCCGGATATGGTTTTGAGTACGTAGTATCCACTATGGATCGAATCAAAGGTGCTGCTTTATCACAGGGCGATGCAATGCTTCAGATGCCTATTATCACACCGGTAGCAGACGAATGCTGGAATGTAAAAGAAGCAACCGCTTCCGAAGCAGATATGCCAGCATGGGGTCCGGCAGAAGAGCGTGGAATTAAGATGGAAATCGTAACTGCAGCTGCAGTTCTGGCTTCCGGTTCTGACGCTGTTTTACTGAAACACCCGCAGTCCGTTGCAACTGTTGCAAAAATGATTAAGGAACTCGCTTAATTAGGATAATAGGAGGATAAATAACTATGGCTTTAAATGGTATTCAGATTTTTAAATTGACACCAAAAAAGAACTGTAAAGAGTGTGGATGCCCGACTTGTATGGCATTTTCCATGAAAGTTGCTCAGGGTGCTATGGACATCAGCGCATGTCCGCACATGTCCCAGGATGCAATTGATTCCCTTTCTGAGGCAACTGCTCCGCCAATGAAAACAATCAAAGTTGGCGCAGGCGAAAATGAGTGCTCTCTTGGAGGAGAAACGGTTCTGTTCCGTCATGACAAAACATTCGTAAGCAAAACACAGTATGCAGCTGCAGTGTGCAGCTGTATGGATGATGCGGAAATGGATGCTGCGCTGGAAGCAGCTAAAGTAGTTGACTATGATCGTATCGGTGAAAGAATGCACGTAGAGATGATCTATGTAAACTATGCAGGCAACGGTGCAGACAAATATGTTGAAGCTGTTAAGAAAGCAGCAGCTGCAGGCCGTACTTTGGTACTGTCCTGTACTGATGTTGATGCAGCAAAAGCAGCTGTAGAAGTTTGCAAAGATGCAAAACCGATCTTAGATGGTGCGGATGCTTCCAACTATGAAGCAATGAACGCTGTTGCAACCGCAGCCGGTGTTGTTCTCGGTGTAAGAGGCAAAGACGTAAACGAACTGTATGATACTGTAGCAGCGATCGAAAAACTTGGAAATAAAAACCTGGTTATCGACACAACAATGGCTACAGTCAAAGATACATATGCAGCAACTGTTATGGCAAGAAGAGCAGCAATCAAAGATGAAGACAGAACCTTCGGTTATCCGTCCATCGTTAATCTGGCAGCTCTTGCAGGCGATGATACTTATCTGCAGGCAGCTCTGGCTTCCGTATTTACCATGAAATACGGTTCAATCGTAGTTATGAGCGCTATGACATATGCAGATGCTCTTCCGCTGTATGGCTTAAGACAGAACGTATTTACCGATCCGCAGAAACCGATGAAAGTTGCACCGGGCATCTACCCGATCAACGGAGCAGATGAAAATTCCATCTGCCTGACAACGGTAGACTTCGCACTTACCTACTTCGTAGTAAGCGGCGAGCTGGAGCGCTCCGGTGTTCCGTGTAACCTGGTGATCAGCGATGCAGGCGGATTATCCGTACTTACCGCATGGGCTGCCGGCAAACTTTCTTCCACAACTGTTTCTGATTACATCAAAGCAGAAGTTGAGCCGAAAGTAGCATGCAGAAAACTGGTTATCCCAGGTAAAGTTGCTGTATTAAAGGGCGATATCGAAGCAAAACTTCCGGGATGGGAAGTGATCGTTGGCCCGAGAGAAGCAGCTGATCTGGTTAAATTCTTAAAAGATTTGACCGCTTAATTTAAAATTGAATAATTGCCCTGCGGGAATTTCCCGCAGGGAACACAGGAGATAGAAAATCATAATTTAAAGGAGAAAAACTATGGCTAAATTCGTTACAATTGGTGAAAGAATTCACTGTATTTCCCCGTCTATCAGAAAAGCAATGGAAACACGCGATCCGGAACCGATCCTGAAAAGAGCAAAAGAACAGATTGCTGCAGGTGCTACATATCTTGACGTAAACATCGGACCGGCTGAAAACGATGGTGAAGAACTGATGAAATGGGCTGTACAGCTGATCCAGTCTGAGTGCGACAATATTCCGCTGGCTCTGGATACTGCTAATACAAAAGCTATTGAAGCTGGTATCTCCGTATACAACAGAAGCAAAGGAAAACCAATCGTTAACTCCGCAGATGCAGGCGGAAGAATTGAAAATATTGACCTTGCAGCAGCAAACGATGCTATTGTTATCGCTCTTTGCTCTGCAGAAGGTATCGCAGCTGACAACGACGAGCGTATGATGCACTGCCAGAACATGCTGGAGCGTGGCCTTATGCTTGGTATGGAAGCAGAAGATCTGTGGTTTGACCCGTTATTCCTGGTAGTAAAAGGTATGCAGGACAAACAGATGCAGGTTCTTGAAGCAATCAAGATGTTCTCTGATATGGGCCTGAATTCTACCGGCGGTCTCTCCAATAACTCCAACGGTATGCCGAAACATATCAGACCGATCATGGATTCTGCACTGGTAGCTATGGCTATGATGAATGGTCTTACTTCTGCTATCGTAAATCCGTGCGATCTGAGACTGATGGAAACTATTAAATCCTGCGATATTTTCAAAAACAACACATTATACGCAGATTCTTACTTAGAGATCTAATCAGAAGGAGTAACCTATGCCACAAGTAACATTTCGATTTGAAGAAGGAGAAGACGTTGTTATATTTGCTACAAAAGGGGATAACCTGCTGGAGATCGCCCGGGATGCCAATGTAGCAATTGATGCTCCCTGTTCCGGAAATGCATCCTGCGGAAAATGCAAAGTACGTCTGGTAGAGGGAGAACTTGATTCTCAGAAAACACGTCATATTACGGACGAGGAGTATGCACAGGGCTGGAGACTTTCCTGTGTCAGCAAAATTTCCGGTGATGTGACCGTACTGGTGCCGGATATTGCGTCTGCTTACCGCGGGAGAATGAAAGTGGCAGATTTGAGTTCGCCGGAAGAAATCGCGATTTTTGAACAGGCGAAACAGGATGTGGAAGCAGCAGGTCTTACCTTAAAAAATAATCTGGAACTGCTGGATCTGGAAGTAAACGAACCGACGCTTGATGATACGATGCCGGACAATGAGCGTCTCGAATGGGCCATTCAGGCAGCAACGGGACTTGAAAAAGTCTGGATACCATACGGGGTATTGAGAAAAATGCCGGATGTATTTCGGGAAAATGGCTTTAAGTTCAGGGTTTTGATTCAGAAAGCGAAGAAAAGTGTATTCGTTTACGACATTTTTCCACAGGATGCAAATATAATAGCAGGCGGACTGGTAGTGGATATCGGTACCACCACCGTATCCGCACTGCTGATCAATATGTTAAACGGTGAGGTGCTTGCAAAGGCATCCACCGGAAATGGTCAGATTCGTTATGGTGCAGATGTGATCAACCGTATTATCGGGTCTACAAAGCCGGGCGGAAAAGAACGTCTGCAAAAGGCGATTATTGATGAAACACTGAATCCGCTGATCATGCAGATGTGTAAAGCGGCAAAATTTAAGCCAAAGTGGATTTACCGTGCAAGTATTGCATGCAATACGACCATGAACCATCTGCTGCTTGGCATTAATTCAGATCCGATCCGTATGGAGCCGTATATTCCGACGTTTTTTAAAACCAATTCGGTCTATGCTTCGGATCTTCACCTGAAGATCAATCCGGATGCACATATTATTCTTGCGCCGAACATCGGAAGTTATGTAGGCGGAGATATTACAGCCGGAACGCTGGTAAGTATGATCTGGAATCGTCCGGAATTTTCACTTTTCATTGACCTTGGAACCAATGGGGAACTTGTATTCGGCAATTCTGATTTTATGATGAGCTGTGCATGTTCCGCGGGTCCCGCGTTTGAAGGCGGAGACATCAGCTGCGGTATGCGGGCAACGGACGGAGCCATTGAGGCATGTACCATTGACCGGGAGACCATGGAACCATCCTATGCGGTTGTTGGTGAGCCGGGTACAAAGCCCATTGGTCTTTGTGGATCCGGAATCATCGATGTGATCAGTGAACTTTTTTCCACTGGCATCATCAATCCAAAAGGAAAGTTCGTTCGTGACGGCAGACGTGTAAAGCGTGATGAGCTGGGACGGGGCAGTTATGTACTGGCGTTTTCGGATGAAGCGGATTCGGTAAAAGATGTGGAGATCACAGAAACCGACATTGACAGTTTTATTCGTGCAAAAGGTGCTATTTTTTCTGCAATCCGTACCATGCTGGCATCATTGGATTTTGATATATCCATGATCGAAGATGTATATGTGGCCGGAGGAATCGGAAGCGGAATCAATATGAGAAATGCGGTAAAGATCGGCATGTTCCCGGATATCCCGCTGGAAAAATTCCATTACATCGGCAATTCGTCTCTGTGCGGTGCATATGCAATGCTTTTATCTACCGATGCAGAGCGGAAGACTTATGAACTGGCACGGAATATGACGTATCTGGAACTCAGTACAATACCGACTTATATGGATGAGTTTGTGGCATGCTGTTTTATACCGCATACAGATGCTTCACTTTTTCCAAGCCTGACCCCGTAAGGGTGTCATAAGGATATTCCCGCAGGGGAATTCCAAAATCTGACTTAAATTTTAAAACTAAGGGAGTAAACCAATGGAATACGCAAAGGACAATCTGGAAAGAGTCCCATTTGAACATTATCTGTCAATGTTCCAGCAAGCGGATCCCGTAGAAATAGGCAAAAGAACAAACGTGCCATATGACAGTGAACGACAGTGTTTCACAATCCGTATGATGAATACTGTTTATGAAGTAACCTGGCCGGATTTTCAGGTTGGTCACCTGGAAGAAAGTGCCGGATATTATCCGCTGGAAGATATGGCAAAAGCAAAAATACTGGTTCTCCGGTATTTGTTGGAGGGTTGTTATGCACCAGCCACCGGAAAATATTTCACCTATCGTGAGATGCCCTGGGGGGAAGTGTATTTCAAACAATTCCAGGGCCGCTGTATTATGCGTCTCGCATTTGGCTTTGGAAATAAACTGCAGAAATTCTCGGAAGTGATGGAAAAACTGGGAGCAGAAAAGCGTACGGATGGCGACTGTTCTTACGAGCTGGAACTTCTGGAAGGCCTGTATCTTAGATTTATCCTGTGGGAGGGGGATGACGAGTTCCCGCCGTCGGCCCAGATCCTGTTCAGTGATAATTTCCCGGTGGCATTCGCCGGTGAAGATATGGCTGTTGTGGGTGATATAACCATAGGTACATTTAAGAAACTGTAACCATAAGATAAGTTGTAAACTGGATATAGTAGAGTAGGTATTACGCGTCAAGTGTCATGGGATGGGAAGTTGTTCATGAACGAAGGTGAAATCCACGATGTGATACCGCATCCGCTACTGCATTGAAGTGGTTCATTCTCTTTGGTGTAGTCCCTACTATACCAAAACCCCGGGTCATAACAGATGTTGACTGTTATGCCGTTTTGTACATTGAAAGGAGAATATGAACCATGAAACAAATTAACACAAAAGTGCTTGCTTATGCTGGAGTACTGATCGCGATGAATGTAGTTTTGGTACGTGTTGTGGCCATCAACATTGGCCCGGATCTGCGTATCACAGTAGGAAACGTTCCTGTTATTCTGGCCAGTCTCTGGTTTGGTCCGGTCATCGGAGCAGCCTGCGGTGGACTTGGTGATCTGATCGGATGTATTTTATCCGGATACGCACCGATTCCGCTTTTGCTGGTATCTTCCGTTCTGACAGGATTTTTACCTTATTTCTTTAAGAAATTCATAGTAAAAGGTATTTCAGACAGCAAGAACAAAGCCGGTATATACGGTATGGGATTGGTACGTATGCTGGTGATGATGGCAATCGTGAATCTGATCACATCGCAGGGCTTTTCCACACTTGGACTTGCCCAGTATACAGGAATTACCTTTACGGCAGAATTCCTGATCCGTCTGCCTCAGAGCATACTGCTGACAATTACAAACAGCATTCTTGTATTATTGCTCTATGCAAGTCCGGTAACATCTTTTGTGGTAAACAGCACGCGCCCGGTAAAAGCGCAGGCTGCAAACTGATCTGAATATAAGGCGAAAGCTTTATATAAATTAATTTTAATGCGCAAAGTGAAAATAAGGAGGTAACACAAAATGGGATTTAAATCTGACATTGAAATCGCTCAGGAGACAGAAATGCTGCACATTACCAAAATTGCTGAAAAAGCTGGTATTGATGCGAAATATCTGGAGCAGTACGGTAACTACAAAGCAAAAATCGACTACAATCTGTTAAATGAGACAGAAGGAGAGGATGGAAAACTTGTCCTCGTTACAGCAATCAACCCGACCCCGGCTGGTGAAGGTAAAACAACTACAACCGTAGGTCTTGCAGATGGTTTGCAGAAATTAGGCAAAAAAGTAATGGTAGCTCTTCGCGAGCCGTCCTTGGGACCGGTATTTGGTGTAAAAGGCGGTGCTGCAGGCGGCGGATACGCACAGGTAGTTCCGATGGAAGACATCAACCTTCACTTTACCGGTGACTTCCACGCAATCGGCGCAGCAAACAACCTGCTGGCAGCTATGCTGGACAACCACATTTTCCAGGGCAACGAATTAAACATTGACCCGAGAAAAATCACATGGAGAAGATGTGTGGACATGAACGACCGTCAGCTTCGTTTTGTCGTTGATGGTATGGGCGGAAGAACAAACGGTGTGCCGAGAGAAGATGGTTACGATATCACCGTAGCATCTGAAATCATGGCAGTTCTGTGTCTGGCAAAAGACGTAGATGACCTGAAAGCACGTCTTGCAAGAATCATCGTTGGTTATACATATGGAAAACCGTCAGAGCAGAAACCGGTTACCGCTGGTGATCTGAAAGCACAGGGCGCTATGGCAGCTCTGTTAAAAGACGCTCTGAAACCGAACCTGGTTCAGACTCTGGAACATGTACCGGCAATCGTTCACGGCGGCCCGTTCGCAAACATCGCTCACGGATGTAACTCTGTAATCGCTACAAAGATGGCTATGAGACTTGGTGACTATGCGATCACCGAAGCTGGTTTCGGTGCTGACCTTGGTGCTGAGAAATTCCTTGACATCAAATGCCGTATGGCAGGTCTGAAACCGTCAGCAGTTGTTATCGTAGCTACCGTACGTGCACTGAAATACAACGGCGGTGTTCCGAAAGCAGAACTGAACAACGAAAACCTGGAAGCTCTGGAAAAAGGTATGCCGAACCTTCTGAAACATGTAAGCAATATCAAAAACGTATACAAACTTCCGTGTGTTGTTGCAATCAATGCATTCCCGACCGATACCAAGGCAGAACTTGACCTGGTAGAAGCAAAATGTAAAGATCTGGGCGTTAACGTTGCTCTGTCTGAAGTATGGGCAAAAGGCGGCGAAGGCGGTGTTGCTCTTGCACAGGAAGTTATCCGTCTTGTAGAAGAGCCGAACGACTTCACATATTCCTACGAACTGGAAGGTTCCATCGAAGATAAACTGAATCAGATCGTTCAGAAGATTTACGGCGGTAAGAAAGCCGTTCTTACAGCGAATGCTCAGAAACAGGCAAAACAGCTTGAAGATCTTGGATATGGCAACTGCCCGATCTGTGTAGCAAAAACACAGTACAGCTTAACCGATGATCAGACAAAACTCGGTGCTCCGACCGACTTCGAAGTAACCGTACGTAACCTGAAGATTTCTGCAGGTGCAGGCTTCATCGTAGCTCTGACCGGTGAAATTATGACCATGCCAGGTCTCCCGAAAGTTCCGGCAGCAGAACGTATCGATGTAGATTCAACAGGTAAGATCTCCGGATTATTCTAAGATTTAAGATTTGTCACAAGAGCCCGGTCCGACCAATGTGCCGGTCCGGGCTTTTGCTCTATAGGAAAAGGCGTGTTGTGCCGCGGTGCGTCCCTGCATGCCTGGCTCCAAAGAAATGAAGAACGACAGGACAAGGAGAAAAAACAATGGGATTTTCAACAGCTCCATGTAATGAATTTGTAGAAGTGCTTGCTTCAAAAGCGCCGGTTCCGGGCGGCGGCGGAGCATCTGCTCTGGTAGGTGCAGTCGGTACCGCTCTTGGAAATATGGTAGGAAGCCTTACTGTAGGTAAGAAAAAATATGCAGATGTAGAAGCTGAGATGTATGAACTGAAAGCAAAAGCAGACCAGCTTCAGGCAGATCTGCTTCGTCTGATTGAGCGCGATGCAGAGGTATTTGAACCGTTGGCAAAGGCTTATGGTATGCCGCGTGAGACCGAAGAAGAAAAGGCAGAAAAAGCCCGTGTTATGGAAATTGTATTAAAAGATGCATGTTCCGTTCCGATGGAAATCATGGAAAAATGCTGTGAAGCCATCGATCTGATCGTGGAATTTGCAGCGAAAGGTTCCGCACTTGCGATCAGTGATGCAGGTGTAGGCGCTGCGTTCTGTAAAGGTGCGCTTCAGGGTGCCAGCCTTAACGTATACATCAATACAAAATCCATGGCGAACCGGGAATATGCGGAAGAATTAAACGCAAAGGCAGATGCTATGCTGGAAAAATACACCAAAATCGCAGATGAAGTATTTGAAAGCGTACTTGGAAGATTAAAAAAATAAAAAGAGCATAGGCGGAGGAGAAAATGGCAAAACAATTATTAGGGAAAGAAGTAACCGCAGCTTTGAACGAAAAAATCAAGGCAAATGTTGCTGATCTTCAGGCAAAAGGCGTTAATCCGACACTGGGTATCGTTCGCGTAGGCGAAAGACCGGATGACCTTTCCTATGAGAGAGGCGCAACAAAACGTTGTGAGACTTTAGGCGTTGCCTACGAAAAATTCCTTCTTCCGGAAGACTGTACCCAGGAAGAACTGATGGCAACCATCGAAAAAGTAAATAATGATGACAAAATTCATGGTGTTCTGATCTTCAGACCGCTTCCGAAACATCTGGACGAAGCAGCTGTGATCAAAGCATTGAAACCGGAAAAGGACGTGGACGGAATCACAGACGGTTCCATGGTAGGCGTTTTTGCCGGAACAAAACAGGGATTCCCGCCATGTACACCGCAGGCTTGTATGGAGATTCTGGATCATTACGGAATCGACTGCACAGGAAAAAAAGCAGTTGTTGTTGGCCGCAGCCTTGTAGTAGGCAAACCGGCAGCCATGATGCTGCTGAAAAAGAACGCAACCGTTACCGTATGTCATACCAGAACAAAAGATATGCCGTCTGTAGTAAAAGAGGCTGAAATCGTTATTGTTGCTGCCGGCCGTGCAGGTGTAGTGGACGGTTCTTATCTGTCAGCAGGACAGACCGTTATTGATGTAGGTATCAATGTGAACGCAGAAGGCAAACTGTGCGGTGACGTTAACTATGCAGAAGCGGAACCGATCGTTGATGCGATTACTCCGGTTCCGGGCGGTGTTGGAAGCGTAACAACTTCCGTACTGGTTGGTCACGTGGTAGAAGCTGCTATGCGTACTCTGGAATAAAACTTTTTAAACGAAGGAGAACACAATGAAAAAACTCGTAGTCGTTGATAAAGAAAACTGTATGGCGTGTATGGAATGTGTTGTTTCCTGTTCTGAAGCTTTTTACAAAGAATTTGATCCGTACAAATCCTGTATTAACATTGAGGAGAAAAACGGAAAAGTAAAAACCACAGTTTGTATTCAGTGCGGAAAATGTGCCCGTGAATGTCCGGAAGGTGCCATTACACAGAATGCGAAGGGCGTATATATGGTAAATAAGAAAAAATGTATCGCCTGCGGCAAATGTGTGGAAGTATGTCCTATGCATGTCATGGTGCTGGCTCCAGGCGCAGAAGCAGCAAGCAAATGTATTGCCTGCGGTATCTGTGCAAAAGCATGTCCGATGGATATTCTGGAAGTTCAGGAAAAATAAATAACCCTTTATAAAATATGGCAAAAAAGTACCGGAAGACTGTGAATGAAAAGTTTATGGTTTTCAGGTACTTTTTATTTTGATGTTTTACTTTATTTTTCTGATATGAATTATGAATATGTGAGAATTATGGTGTTTTTAAATTTGTACAAGAAGTGCAGTTGAATTTTGTGAAAAATTACGGTATATTTAATATAAAGGTAGCTGTTCTTATCTTCTGAACAGTTATATATACGTTTTATTATGTGCAAAGTTTTAACAAAGGAGACTTATTTATGAGAGGAATGGAGACACTGGTAAGGAAAATTCGAAGAAAAGTCTTTACCGAAGTTGCAAAAGTAGGTTTTAATTCAAATCCGGAGACTCTGAACCATGATATTGAAGCGATTCCATATCACATCGTGCAGGAGACACCGAGATACCGTGAAAGTATTTACCGTGAACGTGCGGTTGCAAGCGAACGTGTTCGTCTGGCTATGGGTATGTCCCTTCGCCCGGAGAACAAAGCAGTACATATCACATCCGGTATTGAAGCCAGCAACATTGACGAAAAATATTATGAGCCGCCTCTGATGCAGGTAGTTCCGTCTGCCTGTGATGCCTGTGACGTGAAAAAATATGAAGTCAGCAATATGTGCCGCGGCTGTGTGGCACGTCCGTGTCAGCAGGTCTGTCCAAAGGGCGCTATCAGCATGGTAAACGGAAAATCTTATATCGATCAGAGCAAATGTATCAAATGCGGAAAATGTAAATCAGTCTGTCCATACGATGCGATTGCGAAAAAAGAGCGTCCATGTGTAAAAGCATGTGGTGTAGGTGCAATTGGCAGTGATGAACAGGGCCGTGCATCCATCGACCCGGATAAATGTGTGTCCTGTGGTATGTGTATGGTAAGTTGCCCCTTTGGTGCTATTTCCGACAAATCCCAGATTTATCAGCTGGCAAAGGCAATGACAGAAGGAAAAAATATTATTGCCATCGTAGCGCCGGCTTTTGTAGGTCAGTTTGGTCCGGATGTAACACCGGCCATTTTCCATGCAGCATTAAAAGAACTGGGATTTTCACATGTATTTGAGGTAGCGCTTGGTGCGGATATCGGAGCAATTGCAGAAGCGCATCACTATGCAGAAAAAGTTGCAACCGGCGAGCTTCCGTTCCTTCTGACTTCCTGCTGTCCGTCCTGGTCCATGCTGGCCAAGAAATACTTCCCGGATATCATTGACAACATTTCACAGGAGCTGACACCGATGGTGGCAACAGCCCGTAAAGTAAAACAGGAATATCCGGATTCACAGGTTGTATTTGTCGGTCCGTGTGCGGCTAAAAAGCTGGAAGCTTCCAGAAGAACCGTGCGAAGCGATGTGGATTTCGTAATTACCTTTGAAGAACTTCAGGGTATGTTTGATGCAAAAGAGATTGATCTGACCAAACTGGAACCGGATCACTCCCTTCATGATGCAACCGGTGTTGGCCGTGGCTATGCGGTAGCAGGTGGTGTGGCAGAAGGTATTGAGGCATGTTTGAAGGAATACTATCCGGATATCCCGGTTAATATCCAGCATGCGGAAGGTCTGGCAGACTGTAAAAAAATACTGGCGCTTGCAAAGGCCGGCAAGATCAAAGGCTGTCTGATTGAAGGTATGGGCTGTCCGGGCGGCTGTATGGCTGGCGCGGGAACCAATATTCCGCTGGCAAAAGCGCAGGCAGAACTGAAAAAATACGTTGCCGGTTCCACAACCAGACTGCCGGATAAGAGTCTGGAAGAGATTGAACTGAACTAATCTGTATTTTCCTTGAATTTTGGCAGCAGATACCTTATACTTATGACAGAGGTAATCCAAAGGAGGATTTTTCGGAATGTATGTTCCGGAAAATTCTCCTTTTTTCTGTTATCGAAAAGGGAGGAAAGGAGCGTATGGCTGTATTTTGATGCAAATACACCATGCAAAGAGATGATATGACAGATCCGGAAAGAGTCAGTACAGGTATAACAGGAATTGATAAAGCCATTGATATGCTGCGCATGGGAGATAACGTGGTATGGCAGGTGGATTCGGTGGCTGATTACCGGGAAATCGTGGCGCCCTATGTGGAGCAGGCAAAACGGGACGGACGTGCGATTTACTATTTCCGTTTTGGAACCCATGAACCGGTTCTGGATGATACAAGGGGCATTACCGTATATGAACTGAATGCCAAAAAAGGATTTGAATACTTTGCGATGAAGATACATATGCTGATCCGGGATGCCGGACGGGATGCTTTTTATGTGTTTGACTGTCTGACGGATCTGCTGAAATACTGGTATTCGGACCTGATGATCGGAAATTTTTTCCGTGTCACCTGTCCATATCTGTATGAACTGCATACCGTTGCTTATTTTGCAATTATTCGCGGTGCGCATATCAATCATGCAGTCAGCCGAATCCGTGATACGACCCAGGTTTTGCTGGATCTGTTCAATGTGGGCGGTAATTTTTATTTTCAGCCCCTGAAGGTATGGAAACGTTCCTCGGAAACCATGTTTCTGCCCCATGAGCTGAAAGCGGAAGAGGCCATACCGGTCACCTCCAGTTCCAAAGCGGCTACGCTTTTTTCCCAGTTTGGCTTCAACTGGGGACAGATTGATTACTGGGATGTGGTGTTTCAGGATGCTTCCATGAAACTGTCCGGGTCTATGGAGACGCAGGAAGAGGCGAAAGAACTGCTGCTTCGCCTGTTGATTGGCGAGGATACATCGATTGTGGATCTGTGCCGGAAATATATTACACTCCGGGATCTGCTGAACATAAAATCGAGAGAGATCGGTACCGGCCGCATCGGCGGAAAAGCAGTCGGTATGTTTCTTGCCAGAAAGATACTTCAGGCAGATGAGGAAAACAGGTTTGCTCCTTATCTGGAGGCCCACGATTCCTTTTACATGGGGGCAGATGTATTTTATACTTACATTGTTCAAAACGGGTGCTGGCGTCTGCGTACCAAACAGAAAACCCGGAACGGATACTATGAATACGCAGCACCTCTTCAGGAAAAGCTGAAAAACGGAAAATTTTCGGATGATATAGAGGAACAGATCAAACAAATGCTGGAATATTTTGGACAGTCACCCATTATTGTGCGTTCCAGTTCGCTGCAGGAAGATAATTTTGGCAATGCCTTTGCCGGAAAATATGACAGCGTGTTCTGCCCTAATCAGGGAACGCTGGAAGAGCGGTATGAGGCCTTTTTGGAGGCGGTGCGAACGGTTTATGCCAGTACCATGAATCCGGATGCACTACAATACCGTATGAACCGCGGGCTCTGGGATAAAGATGAGCAGATGGCCCTTCTGATACAGCGTGTATCTGGAGACCATTATGGCAATTACTTTTTCCCGCATATTGCGGGGGTAGGCAACTCATCCAATCTGTATGTATGGGATAAAAGCATTGATATGTCAGCCGGTATGCTTCGGCTTGTATTTGGTCTGGGAACGAGAGCGGTAGACCGGGTTGTGGGTGATTATCCGCGCATCGTCTGTCTGGATGATCCGGGCAGAGCGCCGCTGGTGTCCCATGGAGATGAAAAAAAGTTTTCCCAGCACTATGTGGATCTGCTGGATCTGAAGCAGAACAAATGGACCCATGTAGGTGTCAATGAGATATTAAAAGAAAAAATAAAAACAGATAAAAATCTTTTTGCCGCCATGGATTATGAAACCATGCGCTGGCTGCGGGAACTGGGGCGGGAAGCGCCGATTACCTATATCATGAACTTTAAAAAGCTTCTGGAAAAGACCGATTTTCCGGATTTTATGCGCTCCATACTGAAATGCCTGTCGGAGACTTACGATTATCCGGTGGATATTGAATTTGCCGCCAATTTTGATGAAAACGGTGAATATAAGGTGAATCTGCTGCAATGCCGTCCGCTGCAGACCAGAGGACTCGGAAAAAATATAGAGATTCAGGAACTGAGAGAAGGGGATGACTGCTTCTTCTATACGGAAGGGAATTTTATGGGCGGAAATGTACGTCTGCCCATTGACTATGTGGTTTATGTAAAAGCGAAAGAATATCTGGCGGAAAACGAGCAGAACCGTTATCTGGTGGCGAGGGCTGTGGGGCGTCTGAATGAAGCTCTGAAAAATAAAAATGCCATGCTGATCGGGCCGGGAAGATGGGGAACCACGACCACATCTCTGGGTGTGCCGGTTCATTTTACGGAAATCTGCCATATGAATGCCATGTGCGAGGTGGCTGATCCGGATCTGAATCTGATGCCGGAGCTCTCTTACGGAAGTCATTTTTTTCAGGATCTGGTGGAGTCGGGGGTCTTTTACTGTGCGCTGTTTGACCGGGAGCCGGGAGTGCTGCTGAACCGTGATTTTGTTCTTGAAAAAGAAAACTGTATAAAGGAACTGATCAATACAGATTTTGGTCATGTGATCCATGTGGCAAAGACGCCGGGACTTCAGCTGTATTCTGATATTACAAATCAACGTCTGGTCTGCCGATGATAAGAGAAAAAAATATCTGCAGAAAGATACCGGTTAGAATCCAGTGAAGAAACAGGATGACACAGCACGGAATTCTGTTATAAAATCTGCCCCCTGTTCATATACATATTAAAGTATAAGAACAGGGGGATTAACTATGGACAGTTTTCATGTTTACAAAGATATACAAGCCCGTACAAATGGCGAAATCTACATAGGGGTAGTGGGCCCTGTCAGAACCGGAAAATCCACTTTTATAAGAAGATTTATGGAGCTGACCGGTCTGAATCAGGTCGATGAGAAAGAGCGCGGAGAAATCCGGGATCAGCTGCCGGTCAGCGGCTCCGGAAAGATGGTAACTACGGTGGAACCCAAATTTGTGCCAAAACACGGTATGGAAATAAAATTGGCGGATGACATAAAGGCAAAGATCAAACTGATCGACTGCGTGGGCTTTATGATCCGCGGTGCAGAGGGTGATATGGAGAACGGGCGTGAACGTATGATAAAAACCCCCTGGTTTGAGCGGGAGATTCCGTTTCATGAAGGGGCAAAGATCGGCACACAGAAGGTGATCCGCGACCATGCCACCCTGGGCCTTATGATAACCAGCGACGGTACTTTTGGAGAGATTCCCCGTGAAGCCTTTTTGCAGGCAGAAGAAAAAACGGTGGAAGAGCTGAAAACAGTGGGAAAACCGTTTTTGATCCTGGTAAATTCTCAGCGTCCCTATCAGGAAGAAACCAGAAAACTGACAAAAGAGCTGGAAGAAAAATACAATGTTCCGGCCATCAGCGTGAACTGTGAGCAGCTTCGCCAGGAAGATATTCTAAAAATTCTGGAAGGCCTTTTATACGAATTTCCGGTCAGCCAGCTGGAATTTTACATTCCGAAATGGGCGGAACTGCTGCCAACGGATCATTATCTGAAATCTCATATGCTGGAACAGATCCGTGGGCTGATTTCCAACATTCACTATATTCGTGATGTTACCCGGGATTCCGTTCAGATGCAGAGTGATTACATTCGGGAGACTGCACTGTCAAATGTGGATCTGGCCACAGGCGTGGTGGCTCTGCGCATGGAACTGGATGACCGCTATTATTATGAAATGCTCAGCGAAATGTCCGGCGTGCCGATTCAGGGTGAATATGATCTGGTTCATACGGTAAAAGAACTGTCAAAAATGAAAGATGAGTATGTAAAAGTTCAAAGCGCCATGGAATCGGTCCGCGGAAAAGGATATGGGGTCGTTATGCCTGAGCTGGATGAGATCACGCTGGGTGATCCGGTATTGATCAAACAGGGAAATAAATTCGGTGTTCAGATGAAGGCTAAAAGCCCGTCCATCCATATGATCCGCGCCAATATTGAGACGGAGATCGCCCCGATCGTGGGAAGTGAAGATCAGGCAAAAGATCTGATTCATTATATTTCCGATGCAAAATCCGGTGAAGAGGGAATCTGGAAAACCAACATTTTCGGAAAATCCATTGAGCAGCTGATTTCAGACGGAATACAGACCAAAATTTCCCAGATCAGTGATGAGAGCCAGCAGAAACTGCAGGATTCCATGCAGAAAATCGTAAATGACAGCAAAGGCGGTATGGTTTGCATTATCATATAAAACCGGGAGATGACCGGAAGAAATTACCATATGAAATAAAATATGATGTGAAATAAAATCATGCCTGAATAAATATAGCTATATAGAGTGCATGTATTTATATGGAAAAAGCGTTTCGTTATACGGGGATCGTGTGGCGAAACGTTTTTTTGTGGAAAACAGGAAAATGGATGCAATGCTTGACAAGCGAATTAAATTATACTATTGTATTATAAAAGTAGTACAATAGACAGCAGGAGGAAACGCAATGCAGGAGGATATGATTTTTTCGATTTTGATTCTGGTTCTTATCTTTGTTGTTTTTGCATATACCACGGTGCGTGATGCCATAAAAAAGAACCGCCGTTTTCTGGAACATGCGAAAAAGTTCTGGGGGAAGGTACCGGATCGGGAATATACCTACGAAGAATTTCGCAGCATTTCAGATTATGCGAGACGGAGAAAAGGTGAAGATTTTTTCATAGATGATATAACCTGGAATGATCTGGATATGGATCAAATTTTTATGCTGGCCAACAATACGGTTTCTTCCTGTGGAGAAGAATATCTGTATGAGATGCTGCGAAAACCACTTTTTGATCAGGAAAAACTGGACGAGAGAAACCGTCTGATTGAGTTTTTCCGTACCAATGAGGATACCCGGATCAAAGTACAGAAAATGCTGGCAAAGATAGGGAAAACATACGGTATCTCGCTGGGTGAATATATTTACCGGCTTCAGGACGTGCCAAGAAAATCCAATCGAAAGTACATTTTGCTGGCAGCAGCCATGCTTTTTTCACTGGTCAGTCTGTTTTTTATGCCGGTGGTCGGAATTATTGGCATTTTGGTGCTTATGGTGTATAATATGATTCTCCATACAAGGGAA
>JAXJSH010000034.1:0-21856 GCA_036310185.1 Lachnospiraceae bacterium
CGGACTCCATATGTGACCATGGATTGCCGTGAGCTTCCCCTTCTTGGTATCTGGGCAAAAGAAACCGGTAATTTTATCTGTCTGGAACCATGGGCAGGAAGATCTGATAATGACGGATTTACAGGAACCATTGATGAAAAAGTGGCAGAACAGAGACTGGATGGAGGATGCAGCGCAAAAATAGCTCACAGTATAGAATTTCATAAATAAGGTAAAATCCGGGCTGAAGATCAGTCCGGATTTTAAAATGCTCTCTTTTTTCTCCAGTAATAAAAGAGAAACAGCACCGCGCATAAAATCCAGGTAACCGGATAACTGAAAATGATCGCATCTACCGTGGGATAAAACAGCATACAGCCGATGACCCAGACGATTCGCAGAATGCAGGTGCCTCCAAGGGTAATAACAAGTGGAATGACCACATCGCCCACGCCGCGCAGGGCACCGGAGAGCACTTCAATAAACACATAAAACATATAGCAGGGCATGATCAGGGCCAGCATATCGGAACCGATCCGGATTACTTCTGTGTCGGTGGTGAAGATGCTGAAAAGGAAGGTCCGTGTGTAATACATAAACAGCACCATAATGGCGGATGCAACAAAATCCATACCCAGACAGACATTAACACTTCTGTGGATGCGCTCCGTTTTTCCGGCTCCGTAGTTTTGCCCCACAAATGTAGTAATGGCTACCCCAAATGCGCTGCTGACCATCCAGAACAGGGCATCCAGTTTTCCGTAAACAGACCATGCGGCAACGGTAGCTGTACTGAACTGATTCAGGGCTGCCTGAATGATAATGTTGGACAAACTGAACATGATGGTCTGGAAACCGGTGGGCAGTCCGATCTTAAGCTGATCGCGCAGCATCGGTCTGGAAATCCGGATTTCACGCAGGTTCAGCCTTAAAACATGTTCGGAGGACATCAGTTTTCGGGTTACCAGAATGGCGCTGATGGCCTGAGAGATTACAGTGGCCGCGGCAACGCCCGCAACACCCATATGAAATGCTGCCACAAACAAAATGTCCAGTACGATATTTACAACACAGCAGACAATCAGATAGTAAAGAGGCCGTTTGGAATCGCCTGCTGCACGCAGGATTCCGGAGCCCACATTAAAAATGAACACAAACACAATGCCGGCAAAATAAATGCGCAGATAAGTGGTGGAGTCCGCCATCAGTTCAGCCGATGTATTCATAAATTTTAAAATATACGGGGAAAGCAGAATCCCCGCAGCTCCGATTATCAGGCTGCCAAGAAGGGAAAAGGCATATGCCGTATGAAGATTTTCCTGAATGGAATGTTCATTTTTTGCACCAAAAAACTGGGAGATAATGACGGTTGCGCCGGAAGAAACGCCGGTAAAAAAGCCCACAACCAGTGAAGTGATCTGGGCGGCGGAACCGCCGACACTGGCAAGTGCATCCGTGCCCACAAAATGGCCCACGATCAGGGTGTCCACAGTATTATAAAGCTGCTGAAAAAAAGTACCGAATACAATCGGAAAAAAGAAGAACAGAAGCTGTTTCCAGATCACACCTTCGGTGATCTGATTGGCTTCTTTTTTTGTTGTCGTCATTTTTAACACCTCTGGTTCGGAATCGTTGCTATGTTTCATAATATTTCGGGCGAAAATAAAGTGTTATTGAAAAACAATCCCAGTGCAGAAAAAATAATTACACTGGGATTGCATTTGTCATAGTATGTGTGGATTTAAGCCGTTTTATTATATTTTGCCGCTTTTAAAAACAGAAACAGACCGATGATAAACAGTACGATCAGAACCAGAATACCGTTATTTACGCTGTCGGTTGCCTGAGAGATAATACCGATCAGAGTTGTTCCAAGGAAAGATGCACCCTTTCCGCAGATATCCAGGATTCCGAAATATTCACTGGATTTTTCCGGCGGAATGATTTTTGCAAAATAGGAACGGGACAGGGACTGTACTCCGCCCTGGAACATGCCTACCCAAACGGCCAGAATCCAGAACTGGGTCTGTGTGGTCATAAAAAATGCAAATATAACAACGCCCATATAGGAAACGATGCAGACCGGAATCAGCTTTGTGGCATCAAATTTTCTGGCCAGCCGTCCGAACAGGATGGTGGACGGGAAGGCAACGATCTGTGTCACCAGAAGAGCCAGCAGCAGACCGGTGCTGTCAAGGCCCAGGGCGGATCCATAAGCGGTCGCCATATCAATGATCGTATATACACCATCAATGTAGCAGAAAAATGCCAGCAGGAAAAATAAAATCCGTTTGTCCCGGGAAATCTCTTTCAGAGAGTGCCACAGCTGGGTAAAAGCACTGGTCAGCGCACCTTTTTTCTTTTCCACGTAATGTATCTGCTTATAGTTTCTGTAAATCGGAAGTCCGCAGACAACCCACCAGACGGCAGTGATCAGAAAGGCCGCTGCCATGCTTCCGGACATGGTAAGTCCAAAGGACTCGTAACCGAGTACCAGTACCAGACAGGCGGCAAAGGGAATACAGCTTCCGATATAGCCCCATGCATAGCCGGAACTGGATACGGAATCCATGCGTTCCTCCGTGGTAATATCCGTCAGCATGGAATCATAAAAAATAAGGCTGGTGGAGCAACCCACTTTTGCAAGAATGAAAATGATCAGAAACAGAATCCAGGTGCGGGCAAAGCCAAGGGCAATACAGCCCGCGGCACCCACCAGTATGGTGATCAAAAACAGCAGTTTTTTCCGGTTTTTCTGGTCTGCTACAGCACCCAGGACCGGGCCGAGAAATACCACGATCAATGTGATGATGGACGATGCGTATCCCCAGTAGGCCAGATAATCCACAGATGACAGGTTCTGCAGTTCAGCCAGATAGTTGAAATAAATGGGAATGATCGTTGTGCACAGCATGATAAATGCGGAATTTCCGATGTCGTACAGCACCCATTTTTTCTCAAGGGCAGTTAACTTGAATTTCATAAAAATCCTCCGAATCCGTGTAATAGAAAACACAATATTAAATTTGAAAAGGGAATTCTGCGTTTTGGAAAATTCAGAATCTGCAAAATTCCGGGATTGAAATAAAAATCTCAATTTATTGTATCATATTTTATGCACCTCATACAGCAGAAAAAATTTCCGGAAATTCAGGTAAAACTTTTTTGTCCCATTGACATTTAAAAAAAGAAAAGGTAGGCTTTAACTATATTTTTTTAGGAGGTCTTTTATTTGCTGAACTATCTGTTATTGTTGATTGCAATTGTTATCTTTGCATGTGTGGTACTAAATGGATTATCACAGAAAATAGGGGTGCCGGTGCTTCTGGCATTTATTGCGCTTGGCATGCTGTTCGGTTCGGATGGGCTGGTCAAGATCCCTTTCGAAAACTATACCTTTGCTGAGAGTCTGTGTTCTTCTGCATTGGTCTTTATCATGTTTTATGGCGGTTTCGGAACCAGATGGAGCGAGGCAAAGCCGGTTGCGGCAAAGGCGATCACTCTCTCCACGTTTGGTGTGGTGATAACGGCCGGACTTACCGGTTTGTTTTGTCACTATGTATTGAAAATAGCCTGGCTTGAAAGTCTGCTCATCGGATCGGTGATCAGTTCCACGGATGCGGCTTCGGTCTTCTCGGTGCTCCGATCAAAAAAACTGAATCTGAAAGATGGGACGGCTTCTCTTCTGGAAGTGGAAAGTGGAAGTAATGATCCCGCATCCTATATGCTGACCGTAATCGTGCTCTCCGTTATGAGCGGCAATGCATCCGCAGGCGGCGTGGCAGTTCAGATCCTTATGCAGATAGCACTTGGTCTGATCTGCGGTTTTGGCATTGGGTATGGCGCATCGCTTCTTATGCGTAAAGTCAAGGTTGCTGCAGGAGGATTTGATACGGCATTTATGGTGGCTGTGGCGCTGCTGGCTTACGGGCTGCCGCAGCTGCTTGGGGGAAACGGATACTTAAGTGTTTACCTTGCGGGAATTGTCCTTGGAAATGCGAAAATACCAAATAAAAAAGTGCTGGTACATTTTTTTGACGGATTTACCAGTCTCATGCAGATGCTGATCTTCTTTTTGCTGGGACTTCTGGCTTTCCCGTCACAGATGCCGGATATTATTCTGCCGGCGGTTGCCATTGCGCTGTTTCTTACCCTGGTGGCGAGACCGGTGGCGGTGTCCCTGCTTCTGACGCCTCAGAAATGTTCCTGGCGCCAGCAGGCGATTGTAGCCTTAAGCGGGCTGCGCGGGGCCGCATCCATTGTATTTGCCATTATGGTCACGATCAGTGATGTTTATACGAAAAATGACCTGTTTCATATTGTTTTCTGCATTGTACTTTTCTCCATATCGGTGCAGGGAACGCTTTTGCCCATCGTATCGAAAAAGCTGGATATGATCGACGACAGCAACAATGTTATGAAAACCTTCAACGATTATTCGGATGAGATCCCGGTACAGTTTGTGAAACTGCACATCAAAAAAGAGACTCATCCGTGGAAGGATAAGCTGGTAAGAGAAATCGAGCTGCCGCCCTGCACGCTGCTGGTCATGATCCTGCGGGGAAAAGAGCAGATCATTCCAAAGGGAGACACCATGCTGCTGCAGGGAGATGTGGCGGTGCTGAGTGCTGCAGCATTTGTAGATGATACACAGATCAGTCTGACAGAGATTGATATTAATGAAAAGCATATCTGGAATAATAAGCGGATTGCAGACATATCCATAGATGAAGATCAGTTGATTATTCTTGTACAAAGAGGTGAGCGGTACATCATTCCGGGCGGAGATGTTGTGCTGACCCAGGGGGATCAGGTGGTGCTCAGTTCCAGAACATAAAGCCTGATTTTGAATGGCCCCCTGTTTTTGAATGAAAATAATTCTGCAAATGTATAATGTAAACAAAAGAATACTTGACCCTTCCCGGGGAACGTGGGAAAATAAAGGCAGCCGGGATGTGAAAACATATCCGGAATAATTTTTGGATTGCAGCAGAAATAAGTGTATCCATTATAAAAAATGAGAGTGAGAGGAAAATGTTATGAATAAACCAGTATTGGTAATTATGGCAGCCGGTATGGGCAGCCGTTACGGCGGAATGAAACAGATCGATCCGGTGGATGATCAGGGACATATTATCATGGATTTTTCCATTTACGATGCGAAAGAAGCGGGATTTGAAAAAGTTGTTTTTATCATAAAAGAAGAAAATCTGGAAGATTTCAAACAGGTGATCGGCAATCGTGTGGCAGAAAAAATGGAAGTGGCATATGTGTTCCAGAAACTGGAGAATCTGCCGGAGGGATTTGAAGTCCCGGAAGGCCGTGTGAAACCGTGGGGAACCGGTCATGCAGTGCTCTCTGCAATTGATGTGATCGATGGACCTTTTGCTGTGATCAATGCAGATGATTATTACGGCAGACAGGCGTTCAAAGAAATCTATGATTTCCTTTCAACACACGAAGATGATGACAAATACCGCTATACCATGGTTGGATATGTGCTGGAAAATACACTGACAGACAATGGCCACGTTGCCCGGGGTGTGTGTGTAACGGATGAAAACGGTTATCTGACCGGCATCAATGAGAGAACCCATATTGAAAAACGGGACGGCGGTGCCGCTTATACGGAAGACGACGGAAAAACATGGGCGGAACTTCCGATGGATGCGGTGGTTTCCATGAATATGTGGGGCTTTTCCAGAAGTCTGCTGGATGAACTGAAAGCAGAATTTCCGGCATTTCTGAAAGAAAATATTCCGGTGAATCCGCTGAAATGCGAATATTTCCTTCCGACTGTGGTGAACAATCTGATCGACCAGGAGCGGGCTACGGTTACGGTGCTGAAATCTCTGGACCGCTGGTTTGGCGTGACTTATAAAGAGGACAAACCGGTTGTTGTTGCGGCCATTCGGAAAATGGAAGAAGACGGAAAATATCCGAAGGAATTTTAGCAGAACCCATTTTGCTGGAATTTTGCACCATCCAGAAAAAAATCTGATTTTTCCTGGTTTTAAGACTTGTATATTTCAGAAAAGACGGGTATGATTATATTCATAATGTAGTATGAGATTCGTATGTGCTCATACTACCTGTTGTGTTTTAGACTGTTATATTGATAGATACCAAGGAAATGTGTATCCTGAGGGCAAAAGATTTACGATGTAGCAGCCCTTTTATAGGATAATGCATACCCTGTGTGTGATGATATACAAGAGGATTGAATACAGGAGTACGTAAGAATGACAAGAGAAGAAAAATTGCAGATAATTGAGAGACGCAGGAGAAGACGGCGGATCCGGATGATTCGAAGAGGCATAAAAATCGGAATTTATGCAGTCATGGCACTTCTTGCATTTCTGATCATATGGAAGGTGATTATCCCGCTGTTTCCCAAGGGGGACGGAAAAGACAAGGCCATGGAAGTTCAGGCGGAGGTAATTGGTCCCGGCAACGCCATGCGGGTTACTTACAGGGGCGAAAATGGTGTGCAGGGCTGGAATGTGGACGGCACCGGCTGGTGGTATCTGAATGAAGACAATACATATTTTGCAAGCGGATGGCAGACCATCGATGGTGAAGAATATTATTTTACCAAAAACGGCTATATGGCAACCGGATGGCTGAGTATTGACGGTGAGTCTCATTTCTTTACAGTAAGCGGAACAGAAGAGCCGGATGCGAAGCAGAAACTTGTTGCAATTACATATGATGACGGTCCTTCTCAGAATACGGATCGGCTTCTTGACTGCCTGGAAGAAAACGGAGCAAAAGCCACCTTTTTCGTAGTAGGTACCCAGGTGGAACAATATCCGGAAACTTTACAGCGTATGGATGAGATGGGAATGGAAATCGGCAGTCATACATATGACCATACCTATCTGTATCAGGTCGATGCGGCTACCATAGAAGAAAAAATGCGTCTCAATGAAGAGGTTATCACAGGAATCCTCGGTCACGGTACCACGATCATGCGTCCGACCGGCGGCGGCGTCAACGATACGGTTCGTGCAACGATAAATGAGCCGATGATCCACTGGGATGTGGATACCCTTGACTGGAGTCATAGAAATGCTCAGACAACGGTAAATACCATTTTGGAACAGGTAGAGGATGGTTCCATTATTCTGATGCATGATTTATACAGTGCGACGGTAGATGCGTCTGAGATTATTATTCCGGAATTGATCAAACAGGGGTATAAGCTGGTGACAGTCAGTGAACTGGCTGAACTTCGCGGGGTAACATTGGAGGCTGGTGAAGTTTATTATGACTTCTATCTGCCGGAAGATATGCCGGTTGAAGGCACAGAACAGACTGTGGAAGAGAACGCAAACGAAGAGAATGCGGCATAAACATAAATGAGAAAAAATTAACAATAAAAGAAGATTGAGCAGAAAAACAGGCAGATAAGTAATTTATTCTGCCTGTTTTTCTGTGCACGAAAGATATGTGATTATGAGAAAATGCAGCTTAATATGCTGCGTATCGGGCTGCATGGAAAAGAAATAATGCTGTCTGGTATGAAGATGTCACCGGGTCGAATACGTTTGCATAAAATATAAAAGCAGTATTGACAAATATTTAACAATATAGTATTCTGTGGTTGTTAAAAAAATAACGATAAAAATTTAACAATCCAGATATCAGAAATAAGAGGAGGAAAGCATTATGGAAAAAAGAGAGAATATTACCCCGACAATCGTAGACAGTCCGGAAGCGCTTGCCGCCAAGATGGCAGCCATGAGAGAAGCGCAGAAAGAATTTGCGGCTTTTTCACAGGAGCAGGTGGATCAGATTTTCCGCGCTGCCGCTATGGCTGCAAATCACAATCGCATCCCGCTGGCAAAAATGGCAGTAGAAGAAACCGGCATGGGCATTGTGGAAGATAAGGTTATCAAAAATCATTATGCTTCCGAATACATTTACAATGCATATCGCCACGAAAAGACCTGTGGTGTGATTGAAGAAAATAAAGCCTATGGAACAAAGATTATTGCAGAGCCGCTTGGGCTGATCGCTGCTGTTATCCCGACTACAAACCCCACATCTACGGCAATTTTCAAGACGCTGATCAGCCTGAAGACCAGAAATGGGATTATCATCAGTCCCCATCCCCGTGCAAAGAGGAGCACCATTGAAGCCGCTAAAATTGTTCTGGAGGCAGCAGTAAAAGCGGGTGCACCGGAAAATATCATAGGATGGATCGATGTTCCGTCACTGGAACTGACCAACGATGTAATGAAAAACGCAGATGTAATCCTTGCCACCGGCGGTCCGGGTATGGTAAAGGCTGCATATTCATCCGGAAAACCGGCTCTTGGTGTAGGGGCAGGGAACACACCGGTAATTATTGATGATACTGCAGACATTAAGATGGCAGTTAATTCTGTCATTCATTCCAAAACCTTTGATAACGGTATGATCTGTGCTTCTGAACAGTCCGTAACGGTTTTGAAAGACGTATATAAAGAAGTAAAGAAAGAATTTTCAGAAAGAGGCTGCTATTTCCTCAAGAAAGATGAACTGGATAAAGTTCGCAGCACCATTCTGACAGACGGTGCTCTGAATGCAAAAATCGTAGGCCAAAGTGCTTATACCATTGCCCGGCTGGCAGGAGTAACCGTTCCGGAGGAAACAAAAATTCTCATCGGAGAAGTTGAATCAGTGGACAGCAGCGAAGCATTTGCCCATGAAAAACTGTCACCGGTACTGGCCATGTATAAGGCAAAAGATTTTGACGATGCCATCGCAAAGGCAGAGCGTCTGGTGGCAGACGGCGGATACGGTCATACTTCTTCTCTGTACATTAATACAGCAGAAACAGAAAAGATGGAGAAACATGCAAACGCAATGAAAACCTGCCGTATTCTGATCAACACACCTTCTTCCCACGGTGGAATCGGTGATTTGTATAACTTTAATCTGGCTCCGTCTCTTACGCTGGGATGCGGTTCCTGGGGCGGAAATTCCGTATCACAGAATGTTGGGATAAAACACCTGCTTAACTACAAAACCGTAGCGGAAAGGAGAGAAAATATGCTTTGGTTCAGAACTCCGGAGAAAGTATACTTCAAACGGGGCTGTATGCCGGCTGCACTGGATGAACTCGGCACCGTGATGGGTAAGAAAAAAGCGTTTATCGTAACCGATACATTCTTATATCAGAACGGTTATACCAAACCGATCGAAGCAAAGCTGGATGCCATGGGAATTCAGCATACCTGCTTCTATAATGTGGCGCCGGATCCGACTCTGGGCTGTGCAAAAGAAGGAACAGCAGCCATGAATGCATTCCAGCCAGACTGCATCATTGCACTGGGCGGCGGTTCCGCAATGGATGCAGCAAAGATCATGTGGGTAATGTATGAGCATCCGGAGGTAAACTTCTATGATCTGGCCATGGATTTTATGGATATCAGAAAGCGAATTTACACTTTTCCGAAGATGGGTGAAAAAGCATATTTTGCAGCGATTCCCACTTCTGCCGGAACTGGTTCTGAGGTGACTCCGTTTGCAATTATTACGGATGAAACCAGTGGTGTAAAATACCCGCTTGCGGACTATGAACTGATGCCCAATATGGCAATTGTGGATGCAGATAATATGATGAACGCACCGAAAGGTCTGACCAGTGCTTCTGGTATTGATGTGCTTACGCACGCATTTGAGGCTTATGTTTCCGTCATGGCTACCGACTACACAGATGGTCTTGCGTTAAAGGCAATCAAAAATGTATTTCACTATCTTCCATCTGCATACGAAAAGGGTGCGGCAGATCCGATTGCAAGGGAAAAAATGGCGGATGCAGCCTGCATGGCAGGTATGGCATTTGCAAATGCATTTCTTGGCGTGAATCATTCTCTGGCTCATAAGCTGGGGGCATTCCACCATCTCCCACACGGTGTGGCAAATGCACTGGTACTGACAGAGGTAATGCGCTTCAACGCCGCACATGTGCCGACCAAAATGGGAACATTTTCTCAGTATCAGTACCCGCACGCCATGGAACGTTACGTGGAGATTGCCAACTACATGGGAATCGCAGGAAAGGATGATCAGGATACATTTGAAAAACTGATTCAGAAAGTAGAAGAACTGAAAGAAGCCATTGGAATTAAGAAGACTATCCGTGATTATGGTGTAGATGAAAAATATTTCCTGGATACACTGGATGAGATGGTGGAGCAGGCCTTTGATGATCAGTGTACCGGAGCAAATCCGCGTTATCCGCTGATGAAGGAAATGAAGGAAATCTATCTGAAGGCTTACTATGGCGCAGAAAAGTAAGAAGGATTGGGATGTTTGTAACCAGATTAAATAGAAGTTAATTCAGAATGATGGAATCAATAGAATGAATTCCAAGTAATGTTTTGAACATAAGAAAACCACCCGTAACTTTTGACCGAGTTGGGTGGTTTTCTTATCACTAATAAGAGGTCGGCCACAATGTGGACGGTTACTCTTTTTATTTATATGCTAAATACAGCATAAGAATTACATTTTTTTAATTATTTTTTGCATTTCTGTAAAAAGAAAATGCAAACAGCTATATTGCTTTGCTGTATTATTTCATATTTTCACGTTTTCTCATTTTTGCATCCAGCGTTTTCTTGCGGATACGCAGGCTCTTCGGTGTGATCTCCAGAAGCTCATCCCGGTCGATGAATTCCAGTGCCTGTTCCAGACTTAAGATTTTTGGCGGAACCAGTTTCAGTGCCTCGTCAGCAGAAGAGGAACGGGTGTTGGTCAGATGTTTTGTTTTGCAGACATTCAGCTCGATGTCTTCGGCTTTTCCGTTCTGACCGATAACCATACCGGCATATACTTTTTCGCCCGGTCCGATGAACAGAGTACCGCGGTCCTGTGCGGAGAAAAGACCGTATGTTACAGCCTCACCGGATTCAAAAGCGATCAGAGATCCCTGCTTTCTGTAGTTCATATCACCCTTGTACGGAGCGTAACCATCGTACATGGTGTTCAGTACACCGGTACCTTTTGTGATGGTCATGAATTCACCGCGGAATCCGATCAGTCCTCTTGCAGGAATGGAGAATTCCAGACGGGAAGTACCGTCACTGCCCAGACTCATGCCCTGCAGTTCACCCTTTCGCTCACTCAGTTTATTGATAACGGCGCCGGAGAAATCTTCGTCCACATCCACATAAGCGACTTCCATCGGCTCCAGCTTTTTGCCGCGCTCGTCCTCTTTGTAAAGCACTTCTGCTTTGCTGACTGCAAATTCATAGCCCTCCCGGCGCATATTTTCAATCAGTACGGACAGATGAAGCTCACCACGGCCGGATACTTTCATACATTCCGGAGAATCGGTGTCTTCCACGCGAAGGCTGACGTCGGTGTTCAGCTCTCTCATGAGTCGGTCGCGCAGATGGCGGGAAGTAACAAATTTACCTTCCTGACCGGCCAGCGGGCTGTCATTTACCATAAAATGCATGGCGATGGTCGGTTCGGAAATTTTCTGGAACGGAATCGGTTCCGGGTTTTCCAGACAGCAGAGGGTGTCACCGATGTGAATATCGGCAATACCGGAGATGGCTACGATCGAGCCGATCTCGGCTTTTGTCACCTCTTTTTTCTCCAGACCTTCGAATTCATATAATTTGCTGATCTTTACTTTTTTCTTTTTGTCCGGTTCATGTTCGTTTACCAGCATGACTTCCTGATTAACGGCGATGGAACCGTTGTCTACTTTACCAACACCGATACGGCCCACATATTCGTTGTAGTCGATGGTACTGATCAGTACCTGTGTACCGGCTTCCGGGTCACCTTCCGGTGCCGGGATATGCTCCAGAATGGCATCAAAAAGGGGAATCATGTTGACCGGTTCTTCATCCAGATCCGTTACGGCATAGCCGGCTTTTGCGGAAGCAAAAAGGAATGGGCAGTCCAGCTGACGGTCGGATGCATCCAGATCCATAAGAAGTTCCAGAACCTCATCCACAACTTCATCCGGACGGGCTTCCGGGCGGTCAATCTTGTTTACGCATACGATCACGTCCAGATCCAGCTCAAGGGCTTTTTTCAGAACGAATTTGGTCTGGGGCATGGCACCTTCAAAAGCATCGACCACAAGAATAACACCGTTAACCATTTTGAGGACTCGTTCTACCTCACCGCCGAAATCGGCATGGCCCGGGGTGTCGATAATATTGATTTTTACATCTTTATAAGTAACGGCAGTGTTTTTGGAAAGAATTGTGATGCCTCGTTCACGTTCAATGTCGTTGGAGTCCATGACGCGCTCCTGAACGTCCTGATTGGCACGGAATACACCGCTTTGTTTTAACAGCTCATCCACCAGAGTGGTCTTGCCGTGGTCTACGTGGGCGATGATGGCCACGTTTCGGATATCTTCTCTCTTTGTTTTCATAATAAATTGTCTCCATTCTGCCGTCTCACAGCGGCATCGATCAAATATTCACCTTACAATTAACGCAAGCAATTATAACACTTTGTTTTGCTGTATGCAATCCGTCACAATGAAAAAAATCATGAAAAAAAGCCATATTTTCAATGCTTTTTGCATATATTCAGATACCGGTGCGCGGCAGATGACCCGGAGGCGAATTTTGAAAAAAATAAATTTCCCGGTTCTAAAGATTTTTATGCATGCATAGAATATTAAAGTCAAAATACCGGGAAGAGAAAGGTGGAACACAATTATGTCAGATAAGATTATTGAAAACAATCAGGTATCCGTAATGGGGAAAATCGCATCACAGTTTACATTCAGTCATCAGGTCTTCGGGGAGGGCTTTTACACGGTTGATCTGCTTGTAAAAAGATTAAGCGATTCGGAGGATCTCATACCGCTTATGGTATCGGAGCGTCTTCTGGATGTGACGCAGGATTACGAAGGGGAATATATTCAGGTTGAAGGACAGTTTCGGTCATACAACCGGCACGATGAGAAGAAGAACAGGCTGGTATTGTCTGTGTTTGTACGCGAACTGAGTTTTGTGGAAGAGGAAGATGACAGCATAAAAACAAACCAGATCTTTTTGGACGGCTACATATGTAAACCGCCTGTTTACCGGAAAACACCGCTTGGAAGAGAAATCGCAGATCTTTTGATCGCAGTCAACCGCCCTTATGGAAAATCCGATTACATTCCATGTATCTGCTGGGGACGGAATGCCCGCTATGCATCAGCCTTTACCGTGGGAGGACATATTCTGATCTGGGGCCGCATCCAGTCCCGCGAGTACATGAAGCGTTTAAATGAGACCGAAGCCGAGAAACGTATTGCATATGAAGTGTCGGTGAGCAAGCTGGAATATGTGGATTAGCCGAGCCGTGCAAAATTAAACGAAAAAAATGGCTGTTTACAGACATCTTTTTATGCGTTGTTTTTATAGGGCGAAGCCCGACAGCGAGAGAACGAAGTTCTTGAGCGGGCACGGCGAAGAGCAAGGAACGGAATTCTTGAGTTCTCAAAAAACCTGTGCTATACTCCTCTTATGGCAAAAGAAAAAGAAGTAAAAACCAACGTTATGCGTATCCTGGACAAAAACAAAGTCCCATACGAAGCTTTTTCCTATGAAGTGGACGAATTTGTGGACGGCATTCACTGCGCAGATGCGATCGGCGCACCACACGATCAGTCCTTTAAAACACTGGTGGCACAGGGCAGAAGCAAAGAATATTATGTCTTTGTTCTTCCTATTGAAAAGGAGGTACATTTAAAAACTGCTGCAAAGGCGGTAGGAGAAAAAGCCGTTGAGATGATTCATGTGCGGGATATCAACAAAATTACCGGATATATCCGGGGCGGATGCAGTCCGCTTGGCATGAAAAAGCAGTATAAGACTGTGATTGACCGGAGTGCATTATCCTTTGATCAGATCTACGTCAGCGGAGGAAAGATCGGTTCTACGGTAAAAGTGGGAACCAGAGAACTGGCCGGTTTGTGTCAGGGAACTTTTGAGGAAATATGTGAGTAAAAGAACTGTTGTGCGTAAGGCATGACAGTTCTTTTGGTTCCGGCAGAAAAATGTAAGATTTATGGTTTTTCTCCCGAATGTTGCGTTGACAAGTTTTGTTAATAGTGATATAGTAATCGAAAATAAGTTGATAGAGGTTGCACCCAATATCAGTACCGTCCCGGATGTGTCAGGCGCAGGGGAAAGGGCGGAAAAGGAGCGGGTGCCGAAAGAATGCGATTCCTGAAGTCGTGATTCTTGGGAATATGGTGAACAATCATATAACTGTCATCGAAAGATGGGGCGCTATCCAAAGAATATATCCAGAATTTTTTTATATTGGATTCTTTAGAGGCGAACCGTAGGTTTGCCTTTCTTTTATGGAAAGGAAAAGTTCATATTATCTGAAGGAGGAAAATAAAATGGCAATTTTTACAGGTGCAGGTGTAGCGATCGTTACACCGATGAATGAAGATCTGAGTGTAAACTATGACAAACTGGGAGAACTTATTGAAGAACAGATTGCAGGCGGTACAGATGCGATCATTATCTGCGGAACAACAGGTGAGGCTTCAACCTTATCTCATGCAGAGCATTTACAGGCAATCAAATATACCGTTGACAAAGTGGCAAAACGTGTTCCGGTTATCGCAGGAACCGGCTCCAACTCTACAGAAACTGCAATCATGTTATCCAGGATTGCAGAAAGCCATGGCGTAGACGGCCTGCTTCTGGTGACACCGTATTACAACAAAGCAACCCAGAAAGGCCTTATTCAGCACTTTACCGCAATTGCGAATGCAGTATCTGTTCCGATCATTCTGTACAACGTACCGGGCAGAACCGGCTGCAATATCCTTCCGGAGACTGCTGTTGCACTGGCAAGAAATGTGGAAAACATCGTAGCGATCAAAGAAGCTTCCGGAAACATCTCTCAGGTTGCAAAACTGATGCACCTGGCAGACGGATGTATTGATCTGTATTCCGGCAACGATGACCAGATCGTACCGCTTCTTGCCCTTGGCGGAAAAGGTGTTATCTCCGTACTTTCCAACGTGGCTCCGAAAGAGACCCATGATATTGTGGCAAAATTCATGGAAGGCGATGTTCAGGGAAGCTGTGCACTTCAGTTAAAAGCACTTCCGCTGATCGACGCATTATTCTGTGAAGTGAATCCGATTCCGGTAAAAGCAGCGCTGAACATTCAGGGTAAGAATGTTGGTCTTCCGAGACTTCCGCTGACTGATATGGAACCGCACAATCAGGAGCGTATGAGAAAAGCACTGGCAGATTTTGGCGTTTTATAATTACAGATACGATATAATAGGAAAAGAGGACACCAATGGTAAAAATAATTATGCACGGCTGTAACGGCCATATGGGACAGGTGATTTCCAATCTGGTCAAAGAAGATCCGAATTGTGAGATCGTGGCAGGAATCGATTTGGCAGATAACCGGGACAATGGTTATCCGGTATTCACTGATATTTTTGCATGTGATGTGGAAGCGGATGCGATGATTGATTTTTCCTCTTTCAAAGCAGTTGACAATGTTCTGACCTATTGTGCAGACAAAAAACTTCCGCTGGTTCTGTGTACCACAGGTCTGACCGAAGCGCAGCTGGCAAAAGTGGAAGAAACCAGCAAAGAAGTGGCAGTTCTTCGTTCTGCAAATATGTCACTCGGTATCAACACATTGTTAAAACTGATTCAGGATGCGGCAAAGGTTCTTGCAACAGCCGGATTTGATATGGAGATCGTAGAAAAACATCATAAACTGAAATGTGACGCTCCAAGCGGAACTGCACTTGCACTGGCAGACAGCCTGAACGAAGCCATGGACCATCAGTATCATTACGTATTCGACCGGAGCGAACGCCATGAAAAGCGCGATGCAAAAGAAATCGGCGTATCTGCGGTTCGCGGCGGTACCATCGTCGGTGATCATGATGTGATCTTTGCCGGCCCGGACGAGGTAATCACATTATCTCATCAGGCATATTCCAAGAGCGTTTTTGGAAAAGGTGCAGTGGAGGCCGCAAAATTCCTGGCAGGAAAACCGGCAGGGCTGTATAATATGTCACACGTGATCGGCTGATTTTCCAGTAACTTCGTTATGAGCAAAATGACCGGCCGGAAACACTGGTTTTAGTTAATAGGTACCCTTTGACATTTTGTGAATGACACCTTCTGAAGCGCCGCATTTTTGAATAAAAAAATAAAAGAATAAAAAATTTAAAAAAGCGCACATTACTATTACAACTATTTCAAAAGGAGGCGTATTATGAAACGCAGAGTAATGATAGGTATGATAGTAATGACGCTGGCATTTGCGCTGGTTGGCTGCGGCACCAACAATAACACCGGCAAAAACACCAATAATAAGAACGAGACCACCGACGGCACAACCACGGAAAAAGAAAATGTGACTGACGAAAACAAAAACAACACCACCAACAATACCACTAACAGCACAACAAACGAAGGAACCGTGGAGGAGCACAAAACAACCGAGGACGGTACCGGACTTGGCGGCGCTGTTGAGAATGTAGGTGAAGGTGTCGGTGACGCTGTAAGAGATGTGGGCGAAGGTGTTGGTGATGCCGTAAAAGATGTGACAGACGGAACCACAGAAAATAACACAACCAACACAACAAGAGAAAACACCACAAATAACACAAACAAAAATGTGAATAGCGCAACGGATGGAACAAATCCGTAAAAAATAACAGAAAAATAAACACAAACTCGGGCTGCATGCGTAAATATGGTATGCAGCCCAAAGTGGTTAATAAAGTTTTGTTCTGCCGGCTGCATTGTTTCAGCATGTTGATTTGCTGAAAAAATCGGACAACCGGCAGAAAAGGAAAATAGAATGAGAGGCAGAGTATGAGATTTCGACCATGCATTGATATACATAACGGAAAAGTAAAACAGATCGTGGGGGGCAGCCTTTTAGACGAAGGGAATCATGCAAAAGAAAATTTTGTCTCAGAGCAGGATGCCGCTTTTTTTGCCGGTCTGTATCGGGAAAATGGAATTTCCGGCGGGCATGTGATTCTGCTGAATCCGGAAAGTTCCGAATTTTACCCGGAGACAAAACGTCAGGCCATGCTTGCACTGGGTGCTTATCCGGGCGGACTGCAGGTTGGAGGCGGTATGCGGGAGGATAACGCGGCGGACTTCCTTGAGGCAGGTGCAAGTCATGTGATCGTGACCTCTTATGTCTTTAAGAACGGTCAGATTTCCTATGAAAATCTGGAAAAAGTAAAAAAGGCGGTGGGCAGAGAACATCTGGTTCTGGATCTGAGCTGCCGCAAACGGGACGGACAGTATTATATTGTGACGGATCGCTGGCAGAAATTCACCGATGTGACAGTGACGGAAAAACTGCTCCATGAAATGGCCGGACACTGCGACGAATTTTTGATTCATGCGGTGGATGTGGAAGGGAAGGCATCCGGAATCGAAGGAGAACTGGTGGAGCTTTTGGCAAAAATGGAAGGTTTTCCGGTGACTTACGCCGGCGGTGTGGGTTCTTTTTCCGACCTGGACGAGCTGAAGAAAAGAGGACAGAACCGGGTGGATGTGACCATCGGAAGTGCCCTGGATCTGTTTGGCGGTCAAATGGAATTTACCCGCGTATTGGAGACTTGCAAATAATACATATGACTGGTATAATAGAAGTAGATTACAGGCAGGTTGTTTTATAGATTCGCCTGTAAAATAAACGGTAAAGGGGTGGCATCATGAATTTTATTATCAGCGGTAAAAACATTGATGTGACAGACGGACTTAGAAGCGCAGTACAGGAAAAGTTGGGTAAGCTCTCACGGTATTTTACAGATGATACCGAGATTATCGTAACTTTAAGTGTCGAGAAGGAAAGACAGAAAATCGAAGTAACCATCCCGGTGAAAGGCAACATTATCCGTTCTGAGCAGGTAAGTAACGACATGTACGTATCCATCGATCTGGTGGAAGAAATTATCGAAAGACAGCTTCGCAAATACAAAAACAAACTGGTGGATAAAAAACAGGAAGCATCCAATTTCCAGAAAGCCTATGTGGAAAATGATTATGAGGATGAGGATGAGATCAAAATCAGCCGTACAAAGAAATTTGATGCAAAACCGATGTATCCGGAAGATGCATGTGTACAGATGGAACTTCTCGGACACAATTTCTTCGTATTTGTAAATGCGGAGACTGATCAGGTGAACGTGGTTTACAAGAGAAAAGGCAATACATACGGTATCATTGAACCGGAGTATTAAAAAGAACATGACAGTGGGGCAGCTTCCGAATGGGGCTGCCCCTAAATAATGCTATTTCTGAATTTTGTGACCGCAAAATCTTAGATGTTTCCTCTTTGTTTACAAAGATTTCATTGTTTTAACACATAATTAGTGTTAGAATATACAATAGTGTTTTTTGAAAATAGATATACAGGAGAAATCATATATGGGTATTTTAACAAAGCTTTTCGGAACACATGGCGAGCGCGAGGTAAAGAGAATTGAACCTCTGGCGCAGAAAGTGGAAAGTCTGCGTCCGACCATGCAGAGCTTAAGTGACGAAGAACTGCGAAATAAAACAAAAGAATACAAGGAGCGTCTGACCAAAGGCGAGACACTGGATGATCTGCTTCCGGAGGCATTTGCTACCGTTCGTGAGGCTGCAAAGCGTGTGCTGAATATGGAGCATTATCACGTACAGATTCTGGGTGGTATTATTCTGCATCAGGGACGTATTGCCGAGATGCGTACTGGTGAAGGTAAGACCCTTGTTTCCACTCTTCCGGCTTATCTGAATGCGCTGGAAGGAAAAGGCGTTCATATCGTTACAGTCAATGACTATCTGGCTCAGCGTGACGCGGAGTGGATGGGAAAAGTGCATGAATTCCTGGGCCTGACTGTAGGTGTGGTTCTGAATTCCATGGAAAAAGAAGAACGCCGTGCAGCATACAACTGCGATATTACTTATGTGACAAACAATGAACTTGGATTTGATTATCTGCGTGATAACATGGTTATTTACAAAGAGCGCCTCGTACAGAGAGACCTGCACTATGCGATCATCGATGAGATTGACTCCATTTTGATTGATGAGGCGAGAACTCCGCTCATCATTTCCGGACAGAGCGGAAAATCCACAAAGTTGTACGAACTGTGCGATCTGCTTGCACGTCAGCTGCAGCGGGGTGAAGCCAGCGGCGAAATGTCAAAAATGCAGGCAATCATGGGTGAGGAAATCACAGAGACCGGTGATTTTGTCGTAAACGAAAAGGACAAGGTTGTAAACCTGACTGAAGATGGTGTGAAAAAGGTGGAAGAGTTCTTCCATATTGAGAACCTGGCGGATCCGGAAAATCTGGAGATCCAGCACAATATCATCCTTGCGCTGCGTGCGCACAATCTGATGTTCCGCGATCAGGATTACGTGGTAAAAGATGACCAGGTACTGATCGTCGATGAATTTACCGGACGTATTATGCCGGGACGCCGTTATTCTGATGGTCTTCATCAGGCAATTGAAGCAAAAGAAAAAGTAAAAGTAAAACGGGAAAGCAGAACTCTGGCAACGATCACGTTCCAGAACTTCTTTAACAAATATACGAAAAAAGCAGGTATGACAGGTACCGCTCTGACCGAAGAGCAGGAATTCCGTGATATCTACGGTATGGATGTTATCACCATTCCGACCAATCTTCCGGTACAGCGTATTGACTACGATGATGCGGTATATATGACCAAGAAAGAAAAATATCGTGCTGTTGTCAACGAAATCAAAGCAGCTCACGAAAAGCAGCAGCCGGTTCTGGTCGGTACTATTACCATCGAGACTTCCGAGCTTTTAAGTAAAATGCTGAAAAAGGAAGGAATTCAGCATAACGTATTGAACGCAAAATTCCATGAACAGGAAGCGGAAATTGTTGCACAGGCCGGTGTGGCAGGAGCAGTAACCATTGCAACCAATATGGCTGGTCGTGGTACGGATATTAAACTGGATGATGTGTCCAAAACAGTGGGCGGTCTGAAGATCATTGGTACTGAGCGCCACGAGTCCAGACGTATTGACAATCAGCTCCGCGGCCGTTCCGGTCGTCAGGGAGATCCGGGTGAATCCCGTTTCTACATTTCACTGGAAGATGATCTGATGCGTCTGTTTGGTTCTGAGCGTCTGATGAGTGTATTTACAACACTTGGTGTGCCGGAAAATGAACAGATTGAACATAAAATGCTGTCCGGTGCCATAGAAAAAGCGCAGATGAAGATCGAGAGCAACAACTACGGTATTCGTAGAAACCTGTTGGAATACGACCAGGTAAACAATGAACAGCGAGAAATCATCTATGCAGAGCGCCGCCGCGTTCTGGATGGAGAAAATATGCGTGATGCCATCTTCAAAATGATGACAGATGTGGTTGAGAATAAAGTGGCATCCTGCATTCCGGAAGATGATGATGCAGAATGGGATGTAAAGGAACTTGAGGAAAATCTGCTTCCGATCATTCCAATCAGCAAAGAAGATATGGCAGAGGCTCTGAAAAACAGTAAGACCAAAAACGAGCTGAAACATGCCCTCAAAGAATGTGCAGTAAAACTGTACGAGGCGAAAGAAGCAGAATTCCCGCAGACAGAACAGATTCGTGAGCTGGAACGTGTGATCCTGCTGAAAGTGATTGACCAGAAATGGATGAATCATATTGACGATATGGACCAGCTCCGCCAGGGTATTGGCCTGCAGGCTTATGGTCAGCGTGATCCGAAAGTGGAATACAAGATGTGTGGTTTTGAAATGTTCCAGGAAATGACCGATTCCATTCAGGAAGATACACTGCGCCTGATGTACCACGTTCGTATTGAACAGAAAGTGGAACGTGAGGAAGTGGCAAAAGTAACCGGAACAAACAAAGATGACAGTGCAGTGAAAAAACCGGTCACCCGTGCTTCTGAAAAAGTATATCCGAACGATCCGTGTCCATGCGGAAGCGGCAAAAAGTACAAACAGTGCTGCGGAAGAAAAGCATAAATTCGTTAACATAATATGACAAAATTTTTAAGTTTTAAAAAGCGCCGCAAGAGCTATTGCGTGCGCTTTTTTTTAGTGCTATAATTCTTTTCGCCAAGGAGGGGAAAAGAAAATTGAAAGTACTAATCGCATATGCAAGTAAAACAGGAACAGCCGAAAAAGCGGCAAAACTGTTGGGGGAGCACTTTGCAGATGTGACGCTTCGGGATTTGACAGTGGGGAGACCAAATCCTAAAGATTATGACGCTGTTATCGTAGGCGGAAGTATCCGTATGGGCACTTTACATAAAGCCGCACGTATATGGCTGATTGAAAACTGGGATGTAATCAAAGCAAAAAAATTCGGATGTTTCATCTGCAATGGTTTTATTGACCAGGCACCGCAGCTGATTGAACAGAATTTCTCGCAGGAACTGATAAATCTGGCCGTTTGTGTGGACAGTTTCGGGGGCGAGATGGATCTGGAAAAGTTAAGAGGGTTGGATCGGTTTGTTGCGAAGAATGTAATGAAGTCTATGAGCAGCAAGGGCAGCATGGACTTTGTGCCGTGTATACTGACCGACCGGATACAGCTTTTCGCAGAAAAATTTAAAGAGAAATAAAAAATGTCTAAATGGTATGAAACATTTGCCAGTAAAAAAGAAGAAACAGAAAAAGTCCTGAAAAAATTGTCAATGTAATTGTTTAAATGACATTGAACAAATTTTCAGGGCTTTTTCTGTTTTGAGTTTAGCGTATAAAATTTTGCTTTTGAGTGATTATGGATGTCGGTTGCTGTTTTTTTTGACTAACTTGGCGTACAGGACAGCTGTTTTTGCTGATTTTAAACGCCTGATATTGTTATTCTGAAGCTAATTCAGCATACAGGATACCTGTTTTTGCCAATTTTAGCCGCC